>CANQYQ010000054.1 GCA_947628155.1 uncultured Clostridia bacterium | reverse complement strand
CCCGAAAGCCGCAAATATGAAGATATTTGTTGACTATATATTAAATGGTTTAACCCTACACCATTTTCCCACCCTAATAAAGACCGCTCCGGCGGTCTTTTTATTTCTTGAAAATTCTACATAAAAAATTCAAAAAAGCACTTGACAAATTCAATCTACATGTGTAAAATAAAAATAGATTTACATATGTAGATTGAAAATGAAGGAGGTATAGTTATGACCGGCGGTAAAGATAAAAGCATCAGTGATGCGGAATTTGAGATTATAAGCGTGCTGTGGTCGGCTGACGAGCCGATGAGCGCGCAGGACATTTCCGAACGCAAGAAAAAATGGAAATACTCCACAATCGCCACGCTGTTGAAGCGGCTGTATGAGAAGGGCGCGGTGACATATGAAAAGCGCGGCAGATATTTTTATTATTCGCCGCTTATCGACGAGAAGGAGTACAAAGCGGAGCAAACAAAAACATTGGTTCGCCGCCTGTATAACGGGTCGGTAAAAAATCTTGTCACGGCGCTGTTCGAGAATAAGCAGCTAAGCGGAGAGGACGTTAAGGATATAAAGGATATGTTTGATTTATGGGAGGATTAAGCGAAGTATTCAAAGCGGTAATCATAACGTCATGCGCCGGCGGCGCGCTGACGATTGCCCTGGCGGCGTTAAGGCCGCTGACAAGCAGAATATTCGGGCATACGTGGCAGTATTACATATACCTCGCCGCGCTCATTATCATGCTCGTTCCCGTAAACTTCGGCGCGCCGTACAGCCCATACCCCGAGCCGATAGAGCCGGAGGGACAAACGCAATCCGCTGTTTCTGCAGTGCCGAAAGCGGAAGAAAACGCGGGCGGCGGCTCGGCTGATACACAGCCGGTTACCGCGCCGGAAACGGAAAACAATGCGGCGGTTTACGCGGTAAATATAGTAGGTGCACTCAAATACATATGGCTCGCGGGCGTATTTGTATTTTTGCTCGGCGCGGCAGTAAGCTACGCAAGATTTATCCGCCTTTTGAACAAGAACTCACATATTGCGGAATGTGAAATGTTCAACGAAGTAAAGTCACAGCTGGGAATAAAGCGCAAAATTATTCTGAAGCATTCGGCGGTGACGGACGCGCCGCTTATGGTCGGGATAATACGGCCGACGCTTGTGCTGAGTGAAAGTGATATGGGCGAAAGGGAGCTTCGCTTCGTGCTCCTGCACGAGCTTACGCATTACAAGCGGCGCGACCTGCTATATAAGCTTTTAGCACTTATCGTAAATGCCGCGCACTGGTTTAATCCTCTCGCGTATTTACTTGTACGGCTGATAAACGAGGATTGCGAAATCTCATGCGATGCGGCGGTGACGCGCCGCATGACCGGCTCGGAAAAGAAGGATTATATGCGGACAATAGTTAATTTAATGCAAGGTAAAGGAGGAAGGAATTATGTATAAGGATTTTTACACCACAAAAATGTGTACGGAAAAACGAATGATAGAAAAACGGTTCAGGAGTATCGCCTCGGCAAAGCCGGTGAAGGGCGCGGCGGCCTTCGCGGGCGCACTGGCGGCTATGCTGACGCTGAGCGCGGCGGTATTCGCAAGCGGCGCGGCAAGCGGGATAGTGAACGACAACAACGGCATTGAGGTAAGCTATGACGGTGAAACGGTACAGCTTTGGAACAAGCCGTTTATCGACAATCACGAGGTATATCTGCCGTTAAGGGAAACGCTCAACGCTTGCGGCGTGGATAACGACAGTATTGCTTACGACAACGGTAAAATCAATATCGCGCTCCATTCCGACGAACAAAATACCGACGTAAATGCCGAAGTAACCGTCGGCGAGCACGGCGTAAGGTTCGATATCGACGACGATCTTAACCGCGACACGTCGCACCCGGTTATAATGAAGGACGGGGTTACATACGCGCCGATGGGCATATTCTCGCACATAAAGAATTTACAGAAGAACGCTTTTGCAGGACGCGGTTCGGGACCGGCGGAGGCCGAGTGGTTCAAGGACGATTTCAGAATAACATCTGTGATCCGCTATCATCTCGCGGACGGGCTTGAGGTAAAGCGTTATTACGAGGACGGAGCATTTGACGTGCTTTTGAGCCGCCCAATCGACGTTAAAGGCGAAAACAGGCTTGACCCGAAGTCGTATTACGAGGACGTCGAGCGCGTAATTGTCGGCACGGCCGCGGAGCAGAATGCGTCGCTTGGTTTATCGGAAACAAAGGTCAACGACCGGTATTTCCCGAGCAATCCGATAAAGCGCATAGTGCTTGACAACGATGGCAATGTCACATACATCGTGCTTGTGGAAAATCAGAAGTTCGAGCAGCTTCAGTTTAACGATGAACCGAACATAATGACGGACAACGGAATGCTCCCGGAAATATCGCATGACGGCAATTCCTCATACTTGGAGGTTGGCGGAAAAAGGTATTACACCGCACTTACAGTATCTCAAAATACCGAGATGCAATATACAGAGCCGGACGGACATATTACCGTCAAGGGTGAAAACGGCGAGCCGGACATGCCGCTGGGATATTACACCTGCCGAATAATACGTTATATGTATATCCCCTCGTACCTTCTTGTACAGCCATATTAATACAGGCATAAAAAATGCGGGAATTTCCCGCATTTTTCATTATTTCTTTATATCCAGTATTTCAATATCAATCTCACCGCCCGGAGCTACTGCCTTTATCTTAGCGCCCTTAGGCTGATTAAGGCACGCCGCGCCGATGGGCGATTCGTATGAAAGCTTGTTCTTATACGGGTCGGCCTCGGTCGAACCTACTATCGTGTACCACGTTTCCGGCCGTCCGCCGACCGATATAAGTACCTGCGCGCCCGGCGTTACAACGTCGGATTTTATGTCCTCATCGTCGATAATGCGCGCATATTTAAGCATATATTCAATTTCCTGTATCCTCGACTCAACCTGCGCCTGTTCGTTCTTCGCCTCGTCGTACTCCGCGTTTTCGGACAAATCTCCGAATGACCGCGCCTCTTTGATCTTCTCCGAAATCTTTTTTCTGGTAACGTTTTTTAACGTATCAAGCTCTTCCTCGATCTCTCTTTTTCCCTCCGCCGTAAAAATAAATTCTTTTTCCTCTGCCATGTTACTTAACTTCCTTCCCTCGGGCACAGCCCGTTAATTATTCATTAAAAGATTACGCACAAATAAGCAGTATATACGAAGTAAAAATTTCCGGTCGATAATCCTTTAGAGGTTATTCTAACATTTAAGCCTCGAAATGTCAATAGTCCGAGGCAGTTTTTCATAAATCAAAGCGCCTTTTTCGCGCGCCCCGCCGCCTTGCCGCGCAGCTCGGTATTTAATATCCGCTTTCGCATGCGCAGACTCTTGGGAGTTACCTCCAAAAGCTCATCGTCGTTAATAAATTCCAGACACTGCTCCAGACTCATCAATTTCGGCGGCGTCAGTCTCAGCGCGTCGTCCGAACCGGAAGCGCGGGTATTTGTCGCGTGCTTCTTCTTGCACACGTTCACCGTCACATCCTCGAGCCTCGCGTTCTCGCCGACGATCATACCCTCGTACACCTTTACATTCGGGCCGATAAACAGCGTGCCGCGCTCCTGAGCGTTGTACAGACCGTACGTTATCGTTTCGCCGTCCTCCCACGCGATAAGCGCGCCGCGGCCGCGCCCTTGAATATCGCCCTTATACGGCTCATATCCTTCCAAAATACTGTTTACCACACCCGTGCCCTTTGTCGCGGTCATAAGCTCGCTGCGATAGCCTATAAGGCCGCGTGACGGTATAAGGAACTCCAGCCTTGTATAGCTCTGCGCGGTCGGGGTCATATCCACCAATTCGCCGCGCCGATTTATAACGCCGTCCATAACCACGCCGGTGTATTCATTCGGAACATCCACCGTCAGCCGCTCGATAGGCTCACACTTCACACCGTCGATTTTCTTGTAAATCACCACCGGATTCGACACCTGAAATTCATATCCCTCACGGCGCATATTTTCAATCAGCACCGACAGATGCAGCTCGCCGCGCCCCGATACTATAAACGCCTCCGTCGTGTCCGTTTCCTCGACACGCAGGGCGACATTTGAGTCGAGCTCGCGGAACAGCCGTTCGCGCAGATGGCGCGAGGTCACAAACTTGCCCTCCTTCCCCGCGAACGGGCTGTCATTTACGCTGAACGTCATCGACAGCACCGGCTCGTCTATTTTCACAAACGGCAGCGGCTCCACGCGATCCGGCGCACATATCGTCTCTCCGATATTAATATCGGAGATCCCAGAAACAGCGACTACGTCTCCCGCGCCGACTTCATCGCTGACTGTTTTCGTGAGGCCGTCGAACGTATATATCCGCGCCGCTTTACCGTGACCGGTTTTACCGTCGTGACGGCAAACCGCGAGAGGCATATTTGTCGTTATTTTTCCCCTGTCGATCTTTCCGACGGCGATACGGCCCGTGTATTCGTCATAGTCGATATTCGACACAAGCATCCGAAACGGCCCGTCTTCATCGCAGTCGGGGCACGGAATATCATGCAAAATAAGCTCAAATAGATCCGTCAGATCATCCTTCGGGCGCTCCGGATTATATTCCGCCGTCGCCCAGCCGTCGCGGCCCGACGCGTAAATTACCGGCGCGCTGTCGATTTGCTCGTCTGTCGCGTCAAGGTCTATCAATAACTCCAGCACCTCGTTTACCACCTCGTACGGACGCGCGTTCGGACGATCGACCTTATTGACCACAATTATAATTTTAAGTCCCAGCGCGAGCGCTTTCGTCAGCACGAACCGCGTCTGCGGCATGCATCCCTCAAACGCGTCCACAAGCAGCAGCACTCCGTCCACCATTTCCAAACCCCGCTCTACCTCGCCGCCGAAATCGGCGTGGCCGGGCGTGTCGATTATATTTATCTTCACGCCCTTATATTTAAGCGATGTATTTTTCGCTAAAATCGTGATCCCTCTCTCGCGCTCCAGGTCGTTCGAGTCCATGACCCTCTCCTCCACCTGCTCGTTCTCGCGGAACGTGCCGCACTGCGCGAGCATTGCGTCTACCAGCGTCGTTTTGCCGTGGTCGACATGAGCGATTATCGCTATGTTCCTTATGTTTTCTCTCATATTGATCTCTGCAGCCTTTCCGCCCACAAACAAAAAAAATTCTAACATCCTTATCGTGGGCTGACAAGGCGGTAACGGAAAAATCCGGTTCCGCGTGAAACGGCGGCGTTATTTATACCTCTTTTTCCGTACGAGTGTATATTATATACCCATTCGCGCGGGATTACAAGCCTTTTCTCAAATTTTACCGCGCAAAAAATGCACGCCGCCGAATCCGAAAAAAAATTGACTTTACCGCGTTAATATAGTATAATTCAAATAAAGGAGATGTAACGATTGAAAAAAGCGATATATGCGATAATACTTTGCCTGGCTCTCGCCTCCTGCGGCGCAAAACAAGCCGCGGCCGGCGTGCCGAACAGCATCGGCGCGTTTGTCGAAGCGTTTAATTTGGGCGCGGACGGCACCGCCTGCGCGCTCGGTGAAGCAGCCGACGCCGAGGACGGCACAAAAACAATCGCGACAAAAAACAAGGATTCCAGCGTATTCTGTACCGAGGATGACGGCGTTCTGAAAAAAATAGAGATTGAGGGCTCGGGGATCTTCCAGCCGGGACTCGGCTCGTTCGACTACATGGTATATGCGGTTATCGCCTGCGACCCAAGCTTCGATTACAAGGGCGCGGGAGATATGATAGCGAGCATGTACTACGAGGCGTACACGGGCGGCGACGCTGTCGAGGGCACGTACAACGGCGTGAAATACTCATTTCACAAGGACGCGTATTACTGCATGCTGACGATCGAGCCGGCGGCGGAACAAACCGGTTGACAAAGCCTCGGTAAAAGCGTATAATTAAAGCATATTATGAATTTGGAGGATTGAAGCATGGATACTGCGCTCGCGATAATGGCGGCGGGCATCGGTTCGCGGTTCGGCGGCGGAATAAAGCAGCTTGAGCCTGTCGGGCCGAACGGCGAAATAATTATGGATTACTCCATACATGACGCGCTCGAAGCCGGATTTAATAAGATAGTCTTTATAATACGCAAGGATTTGGAAAAGGATTTTAAGGAAATAATCGGAAACCGTATCGAAAAGCTTTGCCGCGTCGAATACGCGTTTCAGGAGCTTGATCTACTGCCCGACGGGTTCACCGACTCATGGGGCAGAACAAAGCCGTGGGGCACGGGACAGGCGATAATCGCGTGCAAGGATCTAATAAACGAACCGTTCGCGATAATAAACGCCGACGATTATTACGGCAAGGAGGCGTTTAGAAAGGTTCATGATTTCCTCATGAGCGCCGAGCCGAAAAAATACTGCGGCGCGGGATTTATCCTGAAAAATACCCTGAGCGAAAACGGCGGTGTGACGCGCGGCGTATGCAAGGTTGACGCGGATATGAAATTGATCGATATCGTCGAAACGAAGGATATAATAAAAACCGCGGACGGCGTGACCTCGGCCGGCGGCCCGATAGACCCGGATTCGTACGTGTCCATGAATATGTGGGGCGTAACGCCGGAATACATCGGAATTTTAGAGCGCGGATTTGCGGACTTTCTTACAAAGCTTGCGCCGGACGATGTAAAATCGGAATTTCTCATCCCGATATATATGGATGAGCTTATAAAATCCGGCGAGGTAAGCGTCACAATGCTTGAAACAAACGATAAATGGTTCGGCGTGACATATAAGGAGGACAAGGAATCGGTCGTAGATTCGTTCAAGGAGCTGTACGCAAAAGGCGTTTATAAAGAAAACCTATACGAATAATGAATAATATTTCATCTAAAACCATACAAAGACGTATGCTTTGTATGGTTTTGTCTTTTATGTCGGCTGTTATATGGTGAAATGTACCAAAATTTTGCGAAAATCACAAAATTTTATTGCATTTTGCCGTATTTAATAGTATACTTTAACAGATTAAAGTTATAAATAATCAAAGAAAAGGGGTTGTAGGAAAATGGAAGGATTCTTAAGTGTGGTTGAGAAGGTCAACAGTGCTGTAAACGGCGTAGTATGGGGCTGGCCGGCGCTGATACTTCTCGCATTTGTGGGCATATTGATGACGTGTCTGACAAAGTTTTTCCAAATATCGCATATCGGGCACTGGTTCAAAAACACGATAGGCGCTATCTTCAAGGACAGGCACGTTACGCAGCATACCGACGACAAGTCGATATCGCAGTTCCAGAGCCTGTGCACGGCGCTCGCGGCTACGGTCGGAACGGGTAATATCGCCGGCGTCGCGTCCGCTATCGTAACAGGCGGCCCGGGCGCGGTATTATGGATGTGGGTCATCGCGTTCTTCGGAATGATGACAAACTATTCGGAGAACGTTCTCGGTATTCTTTACAGAATCAAGAATAAGAACGGCGAATGGAGCGGCGGCGCGATGTACTATTTAAAGTACGGCTTAGGCTCAAAGAAGCACTGTAAGCAAATCGGCGCTGTTTTGGCCGTACTGTTCTCATGCTTCTGCCTTTTGGCGTCGTTCGGTATCGGAAACATGACACAGGTTAACACGATCGCGACAAATATGCAGACGGCGTTCAGCATACCGAAGCTCATTACGGGTATCGTTGTTATGATCCTTGCCGGACTTGTTATCGTAGGCGGTTTAAAGAGAATTGCGTCGGTTACGGAGAAGATCGTTCCGGTAATGGTTCTTCTGTATCTTGTCGGCACTATAGTTATCTGCATATTACATATCAATCAGTTCGGCGCTGTATTTTCATCCATCTTCAAGAGCGCGTTCGGACTCCACGCCGTAGGCGGCGCGGTTGTCGGTACGGGCGTAAAGCTGGCTATTCAGATGGGTATGAAGCGCGGCGTATTCTCAAACGAAGCGGGTCTGGGTTCATCGGTCATGGTTCATTCCAATTCCAATGTCCGTGAGCCTATCCGTCAGGGTATGTGGGGAATATTCGAGGTGTTCGCCGATACAATAGTTGTCTGCACGCTCACCGCGTTCTCCGTTCTCTCATCGGGACTTATAAATCTTGACACGGGCGAGCTCGCCTCGCACGTTGAGGACACCGGCTCTCTTGTCGGACTTGCGTTCGGTCAGACGTTCGGACAGGTCGGCACGATGTTTGTCGCAATAGCACTGCTGCTGTTCGCGTTTTCCACGGTTCTTGGCTGGAGTCATTACGGCACAAAGGCATGCGAGTACCTGTTTGGCACAGGCTCGACAATGCCGTACAGGATAATATTCGTTATCGCTATATTGGGCGGCGCGCTTATGGGCGAGAACCTCGCGTGGGATTTGTCAGATACGTTTAACGGTTTGATGATGCTTCCAAACCTTATCGGTGTGCTTGTCCTCTCGCCGCTTGTATATAAGTGTACGAAAAACTACGTTGACAGGCACTTCAAGCATAAGAAGATTGAGCCGATGCTGTCAATGCATCCCGACATACAAAAGGCTCATGCCGAAGAGGTTAAAAAGGGCGCTGAATAATTTAAAAAAAATCCACGGCCATGCCGTGGATTTTTTTATTACGCGTACAGCGGATGCTTTTCGCAAAGCGCCTGGACCCGCGCCTTTACCTCTTCCTTGCTGCCCTCGAAGTCCTTGATCGTCATGGCGATAAGCTTGCCGACCTCAACCATATCCTCTTCCTTAAATCCGCGCGACGTAGTCGCGGGTGTACCGATCCTCAAACCGCTTGTAATAAACGGACTGCGCTTGTCAAACGGTATCGCGTTCTTGTTAACGGTGATACCGACCTCGTCAAGCATATGCTCGGCGTCCTTACCGGTCACGTCCATATCCGTTAAATCAAGCAGCATAAGATGGTTGTCCGTGCCGCCGGAAACGAGCTTAAATCCCTCTTTAACAAGCGTATCCGCGAGCACCGCGGCATTCTTTACAATCTGCTCCTGATATGCCTTAAATTCGGGTTTTAAGGCCTCGCCGAAGCATACTGCCTTGGCCGCTATCGTATGCATGAGCGGACCGCCCTGAATACCCGGGAATATCGCCTTATTGATCCTCTTCGCCAATTCCTCGTCATTCGTGAGGATAAGTCCGCCTCTGGGCCCTCTTAACGTTTTGTGCGTCGTCGTTGTAACGACGTCCGCGATCCCCACCGGCGACGGATGGCAGTCCGCCGCGACAAGTCCGGCGATATGCGCCATATCGACCATGAAATATGCGCCGACCTCCTTCGCGATATCCGCGAATTTCTGCCAATCGATAATCCTCGGATACGCCGACGCACCCGCCAAAATAAGCTTGGGTTTCGACTCAAGCGCGAGACGGCGAACCTCGTCATAATCGATCGTGTTCGTGTCCTCGGTAACCCCGTACGGCACGATGTTAAAATATTTCCCCGACATATTAACCGGACTTCCGTGGCTCAAATGACCGCCGTGCGCGAGATTCATCGACAACACCGTATCTCCCGGCGTTAAAAGCGCAAAGAATACCGCCATATTCGCCTGCGCGCCGCTGTGCGGCTGAACGTTGGCATATCCCGCGCCGAACAGCTTTTTCGCACGCTCTATCGCGATATTTTCCGCGATGTCCACATACTCGCAGCCGCCGTAATAGCGCTTGCCGGGATAGCCTTCCGCGTACTTGTTCGTAAGCGGCGAACCCATCGCCTCCATTACCGCCTCAGACACAAAATTCTCCGACGCGATAAGCTCTATTTTATGCTGCTGCCTTCCCGTTTCAAGCTGTATCGCCTCAAATATCTCCGCGTCCTCTTTTTTCAAATGCTCGTAATTCATCTGCGTTTCCTCCTAAAAAATATACGATTATGTATATTATATATATAAACTCAGAAAAATGCAAGAAAATTATTGCATTTTCAAATAAAAAGTTGTATAATTTCATTAGAGCCTGTTAAGTATCAGATGCCGATTGCGCGAAAGCGGCCCGGCAAGCCATAAAGCCGTACCTTGCGGCGTAAAACGGAATGATACAAAACAAGCCCTTATAGGGGGAGATGGAGTAAGATGGGTAAAATAGTAGTGCGTCAAACGCGCCGAACGGAGATCCCCGTGATTGCGAAGATTCAATGCTCCGCGTGGCGCGCGGCGTTCTCTGACATAATTACCGAACAAACAATGATAAAATACACCAGGCCCGATTTGCGCACACAAATGCTTGAACGCCTTTTTGACAGCGAAACGGGGCATATGTACATAGCCGGAATTGACGGCAAGGCCTGCGGCACACTGTTTTGGAAACCGATCGACGTCCGCCGCGCGGAGATAGTCTCCATGCACACATTAAAGCGCGTATGGGGCGCGGGCGTCGGCCGCGAGCTTATGCGCAAGGCGCTCGCAGATATTTATAACGACGGATTCTTTTCAACAGAGCTATGGGTATTTCGTGAAAATATACGCGCGCGGAAATTCTACGAAAAATACGCATTTATCCCGACCGGCGACGAACGCGTAAGCATTTATGACCACGCCTCCGAGATATGCATGCGCAGACTTATGTAGGAGACGCGTGACGATCACGCATTGATAACCATGCTTCAAATCTATATCACAAACATAACCGAGTGTACATTTCCCGGAGCGCAGGAAATGCTCTCCGATTACAGACTTTCAAAATCGCGGCGCGTCCATGGTGAAGAAAACGCCGCCGCCGGACTTTTGCTTGATTACGCGCTTCGCCCCTATGGGCTCCGCGAACGCGATATGCGCTACGGTGAAAACTCCTGCGGCAAGCCGTATTTCATCGACCGCCCCGATATTCATTTTAACCTGTCCCACTCCGGCGGATACGCCGTATGCGCCGTCTCCGACCGCGAGGTCGGGATCGACGTGCAGGCATATGAGGATTTTAAAGACGTCCTCGAAATCGCGCGGCGCTATTTTACCGCCGCCGAATACGAATACGTAAAAAATGCCAACACCGCGTTTTTTCCGTTGTGGACACGTAAGGAAAGCCTTTTAAAGGCGCTCGGCACGGGACTGTCCGGCGGACTGTCCGCGTATGAGACTCTGCGTGACTCTGTTACTGTCGGAAATACCGAATTTTATTTTTCGTATTTTGACCTCGATGTAGCTGTAACCGTCTGCTCGCCCGAAAAGGCGTCGGAAATTGTATACGTAACGGAGGAAATGCTTAAATCCCGATAAAAAAAGGAGCAAACGCTCCTTTTAGACCGTCCACAAATTGGCCGGACCACACATGAAGCACAGAATATTGACTGATTCAATATTTTTCTCTTTGTTAAAATAACAGCGCCGTTATGTTCACAAACGGCGCTGTTATTCGCTTTCCACGAAAACGAGCCTTAACGTACCCTCGTACGCCTACAGACTCGTTTTCGTGAAATCCAGCCTAATTTGGCTCAGTCTCATCAGCGTGCAGACATTTGTCTGCACGCTGACGCGGCATTCGCCGCTTTTTTTCGAAATCCCGGCTCATTTTTCACAGTCCGAGTATCCGCGCCGCGATATTAAAATACAGCATAATAGAGCACATATCGATCACCGTCGCAAGCAGCGGCGCGGCCATAATCGCCGGGTCAAGTCCGCATTTTTTCGCGAGCAGCGGCAATGAACCGCCTATTATTTTCGACATTATCACCGTTGCGACGATTGAAACGGCAACCGCCGCGCTCAGCAGCAGATTATGCCCGTACATTATATAAATCCTCACGCCGTTTATCACGGACAGCACCGCGCTTATTATAAGCGATATCCGAAACTCCTTAAAAATAACCTTAAAGAAATCGGAAAAATGTATCTCGTCAAGCGCGATACCGCGTATTATAAGCGTCGATGACTGCGATGAGCAATTACCGCCGGTGTCCATAATCATCGGCATAAATGACACTAAAATCGGCAGCGCCTCAAACGTATGCTCATAGTGCATCGTAATCATGCCCGTCACCGACATGCTGATCATAAGTATCAGCAGCCATATTATCCTGTTTCCCGCGTGCCGTAACACACCCGTGCGGAAATACGAATCCTCCATCGGCGTCATCGCGTACATCTTCGATACGTCCTCACTGTTTTCCTCCTGGATAACGTCCATAACGTCGTCGAACGTAACTATCCCGACAAGCCGCCCGTCCTTATCCACTACCGGCAGCGCGAGAAGGTCATATTTCCTGAACATATGCGCAACCGTTTCTCTGTCCTCATCCGTAGTAACGCTTATGATGTTCGTCGTCATTATATCGCCTATAGTCTTGTCCTCATCCGCCATGAATAAATCCTTTACCGAAACTATACCGATAAGCCTGCGGTTCTCTGTAACATAACAGGTGTAAATCGTTTCCTTGTTCACGCCCACGCGCCTTATCTTCTCAAACGAATCCGCAACGGTCATATCCTTATGTATGCTCACATACTCTATCGTCATGATAGAACCGGCGCTGTCACGCGGATATTTCAAAATATCGTTGATCGCCTTACGGTCACCCATAGACGAGTTCTGCAAAATCCTCGCCACAACGTTCGCCGGCATTTCCTCGATCAAATCCACCACATCGTCTACGAACGTGTTGTGCAGTATCTCCCGAAGCTCACTGTCGGAAAATGCGTTTATAAGATGCTGCTGCATGTCCGGATTCATATACGCGAACGCCTCCGCCGCCGCGTCCTTGGGCATAAGACGGTAAAGCATAAGAAACTCGGCACGCTCGCCAAAATCCTCGCCGTATAATTCCTCGAACATCGCCGCCGCGTCCGCGCTGTTCATGTCCCCAAGCGTACGCTTAAGTCCCGCAAAATCGGCGTGCTTTAGCATTTCCTCTATATTCGCAAATTCATTCTCAGCCATCACACGCCCTCCCTTGTATTTTTATTATAAATTTTAGTTTATCGCACTAATGCGTATGGGAAATACCGTAGGGGCGAACCGTGTTCGCCCGTGTTCCGTAACCCAATATGGTATACGGCGAGCGTTAGCCTCCCTTGTCAAAGGGCGCAAGCGGAGCGTTCCCGTGAGCGAAAATCGTATACGGCGGGGGGTAGCCTCCCTTGTTAAAGGGAGGTGGCATTTGCGACTGTAAGGAGCAAATGACGGAGGGATTCACTTTTATAGAAAACCGCATAATGCATCGATTTATTATAATTGCAGAATCCCCTCGCCAACTTCGTTGGCCCTCTCCCCTTTAACAAGGGGCGCAAGCAGAGCG
>CANQYQ010000053.1 GCA_947628155.1 uncultured Clostridia bacterium | reverse complement strand
ATAGCAGGATCAGATCCTTCGCCATAATTACCAAGCGGGATCGTGCTCTTGAACGCCGCACCGCCCTCAACGGTCACGGTCATATCCTCAATGTATTCCTTTGCAACATCATCATCAAGCTTGTTCGGGAACATCACATTAATCGTAACATCCTGCTGCTCCACACCGAGATCGACCTTCTCGATTGTGCCGTAATAATCAAGCTCATTTGTAAACTTAGTAGCATCAATATTCAAATCGCCTTGATGATTGTCTATTTTGCCGCCCGGTACAAATTCGGTAACGATATTATCAAATCCGGTTGTGGGATGTACCGCGTTGGTATTGGTTTCTCCGCCCAAATCTTTCACCTTGAACGATGTTACCTCACCGTAGCCGAGGAACTCGACTGTACCGATTACAATTTCATTGCCGGTATTATTCTTATTGTCGCCTTCCTTGAAGTTGAATTCGTAACGACCCTTTCCGGCGTCGATAAGGTTAATGTAATTTGCCGGGGTAATGCGATAAGCAACACCACTGTTTTCGTCCTGAGTAAGCTCAAACGTCAAATCCGCGCTGTTAAGGCGGTTGATTTCATCGGCTGTGTTTTCCGTCGCACCGCCGTCGCCCGCTTTAAGAATAATGTCATACTTACGATCATTACGCTGTCTGAAGTATACCGACATATCTGTAAGCTCCTCGCGCGTAACAGTGATTGTGTACGTATGCTCGCCCGCCGTAACCGTGATAACATCATCGCCAGGCTTAAGTCCGATTGTCACCGATTCACCGGAATTGTTAACTTTAATACCTTCCACCGCAACTTCAACATCCTCACCGAATATAGGCGTTACATCTACAGACTCTACACCGTTCGCAACATTTGCGATATATGAGGTTTTATCATGATCAAACTCAATGCCATTGGCTGTAGAAACATTCAAATCGGATAGATCGCCCGGAACTGAAGACGGAGCTGTATAAGCCTTGAATTTAAAGCTCGATAATCCATGAGCCTTAAATGTAACAACATTGTCTACATTATTCGCGATATAATTATATGTAGTGTCAGCGGTGTGTGCATGCTCGACCTCTACTTGCTTCACATCATTAAACGCCGACGGAAGCGGTATCGACAATGTGATGTCCTTGTTTACCGTAATCTCCTTTTCCTCTCCTATCTTTACAGCCCCGTTTTCCTCAGGATTTTTCTTCTGCTCATCCGTAAGCACTTCGTTAGTCGAAGCTATGATACGACGCATTGCGGAAATGTCAACTGTAAAAGTTTGCTTTGCAGCATCATACTCTTTCAATTCAAACGCCAGGTCGGTTACAACGTGAAGGTACACTTCATCCTCAGGATTGTCCAATGCACTCTTCGCATCTTCGTAAAGCGACTCGTTCGCGTCAACCTTATCACCTATCGCGTCGAGATCGCTCGAATTCTCCAACTTAGCCTCCCAGCCGGCAAAGTCTTCCGGTTTAATGCCTGCCACATCACCCATCGACTCGTCTACTACCGGCACGTCTACTACCGGCGCGTCTACAATTGTATGACTGTCTTCCTTCCTAAATACCGCGCTAACCGTAACATCAGATACGGGCATTGTGAAGGTATAGGTGGGTTCGCCGCTCTCCGTGACATCCCCCTCCGTGACATCATTCACCGGTGTTGATTCTTCGCCGTACACAACGGTGGGAGCGCCCGCAAGGATATATCCTTCATCGGGTTTTACCGTCAATGTGATCGTGGCTCCTTTATCGGCGGTCACAGGATCTGCTTCAATATTACCGCCTGTAGTAGTGTTGATAATAACGCTCGGTAACTCGCGCTCGTTTCCTTCTATCTGGATGCCGCCACCATCTTTGAATTCAAACGGACAATCTTCGCCACCGAAATCGTCAGTTGTGAACTCTTCGGCGTTGCCAAAGTCTTTTATACCACCTGTGTCGTCGCCGCCAGTGCCGCCAACGCCGCTTAAGCCTTCAGCTTCTTTATAATAGGCATTTTCATACGTTGTGCCAGAGAAATAAGTGCCGGCAATTCCTCCAATGCGTCCACTCTCTGCTGTCGCTGTTACCGTTCCTTCATTAATTACGTCCTTAATTGTTCCGCCGGGTTGACCGGCTATGCCGCCCGCATACCCGCTTTCACAAGTAACGTCTCCCATATTGTACGAACCGGAAACTTGGGTGCCGCTGGCCATTTGTCCCGCTATACCTCCGGCACGACCATCTTTAGTTGTAACTTCGCCGGTATTGTAACATCCGGATACTGTCGCACTCTGACTCAAATATCCCGCTATTCCTCCGAAGTTACCGGATGAGGAGGTGGCTTCATCACTTGATATCTTACCTGTATTTGAGCAGTTTGTTACAGTCGCACCGTAGCAATTGCCAATTATGCCGCCGGCGTAACCGTTTGCTCCGCTGACCGTAACGCTTTTGGAATTTTTACAACCGCTTATGGTTCCATTGGTACAGTTACCCACAATGCCGCCGGCAGAACTTACTGCACTGATAACACCTGTGTTAGAGCACCCTGTTATATTGTCATCAGATGTTTTTCCAACTATACCGCCGACACTGCTGTTTCCGGTGATTGCACCGCTGTTTGTGCATCCGTCTATCGCTGAGTCTTGAGACTGTCCAACTATACCGCCGACACTGTTGCCGCTTCCGGTGATTGCACCGCTGTTTGTGCATCCTGTTATCGACAATGTACCGGTAGCATTTCCAACTATACCGCCGACACCGTTGCCGCTTCCGGTAACCGTTCCCGAATATGCACAATTACTTATCTTTACTTTTTGAGCCTGTCCGGCAATGCCGCCAACATAATTAGTTCCATTTACATTGCCATCTACTTTTAAGTTTTTTATTTCAGTAGTCGTTCCGTTACCGTTTACATATCCAAACAGACCCTGATAACTACTTCCACCTGTTGTATACAACCCGCTTATCTTGTTATTGCCACCGTCAAAAACACCTTTGAATTGATAATTACCGGAACCCCCAATCGGCGTCCAAGCCGCGCCGCCTAAATCAATGCTGGTTGTCAATTTGAAATATTTACCATCATACGTTGTGCCGCCGTTTACATCTTTCGCTAATGCTTTTAAGTCTGCCTCACTTGTGATCCAATACGCGCCGGCCTCCGAATTTCCGTCTCCTCCGGCCCACATATGTGCCATCAATTCAATTCCGTCATCGGCGATTTCCGCCGCATCGGCTTCCACAGCCTCCGCTGCCTCCGCTTTCTCTACGGCGATGTCTGCCGGTTCCTCATCGGCGAATACGGGGATCGCCGCTGATGCCGCAAGCATTGCCGAGGCTGTCAACACAGCCAAAATTTTTTTCAGTATCATTTTCTGCATCTCCTTTTTTGTAATTTGTGAATTGTCTGTAATGGACAACGCGTAAATTTTATATTTGCGCGCCTACCTTCGCCGATTCCGCCATGGCTTATACATTGGTTTTGCGCCCCTCCGCACCTTTGTATAACAACATAACGGAAATTATGTTGTCGAAAGTACACAATCTCAGACAAATATATACATTGATATTATAGCGCATAATACAATATTTGTCAACCCATTGTGCTAAATTTTTATAAATTTATAGCGCAAATTGATTATAAACGGCAAAAATTGGCATGAAAATCAGACCAACGCGGAATCACATCTCGCATTGGCCTTGTTTATCATGCTCTTTTCGTTTCCTTTCCGTTTGTTAAATCCGAGTAACAGAATATATGTAGGCTATTTCGACAACATAATTTCCGTTATGTTGTCTTTTTTTTAGCACCGGAGCAGTCCGAGCTTTTGCATTTGGCGGCGGTGGACGGCGCCGGTTTCCATGGTGTAAACACGCGTCGTGTTGATGCTCGAATGGCCGAGAATATCCGCGAGGCGAACCACATCCTTTTGAATGGAATAGAACGTCCGCGCGAACAAATGCCGGAAGTTATGCGGGAACACTTTATCCCTCGACACCCCCGCGCTCTCGCATAAGGCCTTCATCATTCGCCAAATATTGCTGCGGTTGAGCGGCCTTCCCGTTCGTGTCTGAAACACGCTGCCCGCTGTTATACCGCGCTCCTTCAAATACCCTTTCAGCATTTTGCATAGCGGCGCGGTCAGTATCACCACGCGCATCTTGCCCTTGCAGCGTATCGTCGCCTTGCCCGTTTTTACGGCGTTTACGTCGATATACCGAAGCTCCGATATGCGTATCCCCGTGTTGCACAGCGTCTGCATGAGGTAGTACAGCTTTTGATTGCCGCGTTCCCGCGCGGCATTGAGCAGCCGCTCGTATTCCGCCTTCGTCAGCTCCCGTTCGCTTTTCGCGAAAATCTGCCGCTGGATTTTCAGCGTTTTCACGTGGCAGTCGTGCCAATCCATGAACCGGAAAAAGCTGTTCAGCGACGACAAAATCGAATTTACGCTCGCGGGCGCGTAAATTTCGATAAGCCGCGATTTATACATCAAAACCGCGCCTTTGTCCGCCTCCCGCCCGTTAAGCCATTCATGAAACGCCGCGATATCACGTGTATATTTTTCCACCGTCGCGTCCGACCGCTCCTCATTTTGCAGATAGGCTTTGAAATTTTCAATGTGCTCATTTGTAATTTTTTTCATACTCAACAACTCCTTATTCGTATATTTTACCACAAAAGTAAAATTTCGATTCGGAAGCTGCCGATGATTTATCCTTTTTCACCCTTAAACCGATAATAAATTTATAAATACAAACAGGGCGGAGGATAATCCCCCGCCCTGTTTTTCAGCTATAAAGTAATTTATATCACCGATCGATTTTCCACAATTTTTGACATACTTAAATATATTACATCCTTCTATCCGCGAGCCGTAATGTTGAAATAATCGGCACGATCAAAATGCCGCAGAACAAGTTACTGATACCGTGAATACAGTCCCATGGCAGTCCCGCAATGATCCACGCTATCATTCCCTGAAGGCTCATTCCATATAATATTGCCTGCGCCGGCGCGTATAATGTTCCGTATAAAAAACCGTGCGCCGCGCAGATGAGCATATAAACTATAGGCTTTGCTTTTTGGGGCATATTTTTCGGGAGCAGCATCACCGCGCCCCACAGAATTGTCCATATATACAAATACGGGACCCACCAGGCCGCAAACCCGCCGAAAATACCGGCTAAAAATACAAAAATATAAATCGGATACAGCGCTTTTTTTCTGTATACAACTGTGAACGCGATCGTAAACACACCGAGAAGATGTATATTCGGCGCGGCCTCCATAATAAGCTTTGAAGCGTACATGACAGCGCCGAGTATTCCGAATACGGCAATCTCTTTAGTGGTCAGCCTCATTTCTCAATCCTCAAAGAATAGCTTGCTCCCTCTTGCACAGGCGTCGAATCAATACCCGAATCCGCGTATTCGCCGTCAACATAAAACGCCCAGTAAACGCCGTCCTTATCATAATCGGCGCTTATTCCGTTTACGGTTTTTACATAAAGTCCGTATGCGCCTTCCTCACCGTCAATCAGACCGAGCTCGGTTAACGCGCCGCCCACCGTTTCCTTATCCGTATGAATTTCAAACTGTGTTTCGTTCCCGTCCTTGTCCGCCACTGTCAGTGCGAATTTTGTGTTTCCCTCTCCCAACACCTTCGTTTGAGCCGGTACGCTTGTTTCCGCCGGGGCCGGCGCGCTGTCCGTTTCGCCGCAGCCCGCGGCAAACAACGCTGTTGTTACGGAAATTACCATGCAAAGAATAATCAGTCCGGTTTTCCTGAACAATGTTCTCAATATAATTGCCTCCCTCATTTTTGCCGTTATTGTTTGTTCCTTTAACCTCGATCGGCGGCTAATTTACCGTCCGCTCCGGAATCGCGCTTGCGCGCCGATCGGGATTATTATATCATATCCGCGCAGAAAAGGCAATATAAAACTTTACCCGAACGAAGACGCCGCAATATTATTGCGCGTACGTCACTCTGTGATTTCATATCCGGCGTCGGAAAGCGCTTTCAGCGCCTTCATGTAATTTTCTTTCTTTGTCAGCACATAGTCCGTATTGTAGGTTGATATCACAAAAATTCCTATTTTATTTTTTGCTAATATCTCCGCGATTTTAGCCAGAACGCCAATCAACGAAAAATCCAAAATTCCCTGAATGCGAAACGCCTTCCAGCCGTCGTCTCTTTCGATTGTGTTATCCGGCACATCCTCCGTAATGCAAACCAAAGAATTCTCCTCGTCCGTTTTTCCGATAAAGAAGAAATCCGCGCTGCGGTTCGGCAATGAACAGTCCGCCGTCTTGCATATTGAAAAATCATGATCTAATGTTTTTATTTCCATAACAATTTCCTCCCGAAACATACGATATCACGCCTCGTAATATCGTAAAATTTATATCATATTCAGCGGATCTTACGCCGGAATAATTTGCGTTTTCTCATCAGAATAAACACGCACGCCGCCGCAATGATAATTGCAGCGCCGGCGATAAACGGAACCGGGCTATGCTTTTTTACCGACAGCAGCGCAAACTGACCCGGCGACTGCATGAGACATTTTAAATATTTACCGTCGCGCTCACCTTCGATCACTCGCGGCATCCCGTTTTGAACTATGCCTATATGAGTTCCGGTCTTTCCTTTATCGTAAACGCGCATTGTAAATCCGTCCTTGATATCCGATTCCGGCGTTACGCTGAATTCATATTCGCCGATGACCTCATATTTGCTCCCGAAGTCCGCGTCAAAGCTCGTTTCCTCCGCGCTCACCTTTGTTTCATCGCTGAAATTGCCTTCAATCAGCAGCAGCGCCGGACTTCCCTCCGACGCGATCGTGGTGACCGCATCGGTATATTCGGCCGTAAAAACCGTATTCCTTAAAATCGGCTCCGACGTATCGCCGTCCCATTCCGGATAGCTCCCGTCCTTTGCCGGCGGCTCGGGGATCTCGGCGGCGGCAAGCGTTTCGCCGTACTCCTTTGTAAGCTTTGCCAATTCCTCGCCATCAGCAATAAAACGCACGGTAAAACGGAACAGCGCGGCGTCCTTCGACGCGGCGGCAAGCTTTTGTTTTATCGGGCCCTTTGCCTCATTTTCGGCAAGCGCCTTTATTTGCGGGAGATATTTATCCCCTTTTTCCATATACCAATCATCCGCGCCAAGTCCAGTCATACCGGCGGGAAACTCGCCTGTTCCGACCATTTCCGACGCGGCCTTCGCCTCCGCCTTTCCCTGTTCGCTCGCGCCGTCTATCCCGCCTGTGCCCTCATCGATGAAATAGTTATTTTTCGCTGTATTGTTCACCGCTCCGGCTATGTATCCCTTCTTCTGCGCGTCTCCGTTTATAAGCGGAAGAGCGTAGCAATATTCGATATTATCCGCCGTTCCGGCGATACCGCCGACGTTGTTTTTACCTTTCAGGTGAGAAATGCCTATGCTGTATAAGATCGACGCGCGTGTGTCTCCGCCTATACAACCCACATATCCGCCGTTTTCGCATTCTGCGTCACCGCTGCCGAGACAGTTTTTTATAATACCGATGCTCGAATCCCCGGCGATTCCGCCCGCGCGGTTATTTTTGGCCGAGATCCCGCCGCTGTTTACCGAACCGTCTATAACCGCCTTCGCGGACATATCCGCCATCAGCGGCTTTCCGTCCGGCAGTTTGACGCTTTCGCCCTCTTCAATAAGCGATTCTATACCCATGCTTCCTGCAACACCGCCAACATTATCGCTGCCGCTTACCTTGCCTGAGTTTAGGCAGTATTTTATAAGAGCGTTGTCGGCCTCCTCGCCCGCTATTGTACGGCTGAGCGAAACATCAACACTGACCATACTCTTAAGAGCGTCCTTTATCGCGTCTGTATCTATTATTTCCTTAATGCCGCTGCGCTCCGATTCCTGAGCGTGAGCGGTAATAAATATATCCGGCAGCATACCCGTTAAAGAGTCCTTCGAATTACTTGAAGCGCTTTTGTCAGACTTCGGAGGAACAGTGGGAAGCGGGATAATACTCGGGAGCGGACGCATTGTGTGAAAGGGATGCGGAGTGGGCAGATTATCGGTCAATGAATGCAAATCATCCTTGACCTTATCCGCTTTATCCTTTGTATCGTTCACATCCTTCTGGACGTCATGCAGCATATCGTCAAGCCGTTCAAACGGCTCTGTGACCGTATCGGCCGTATCTCCGAGATCGCGTTCCGCGTCACGCAAAAAGCGTTCCGTGCTGTTTGTCATATCGGTGATGGAATCGGACAGCTTATCGATATCATCAAAGTCGATATCGTTTACCTTGTCAACCAACGCCCCGCTTCTCGCGGCCTCATCCCGTGAAAATGTATCCACCGCGCTGTCAAGCGAGCCGAGTAATTCGTTGATCTGCGCGTTAGTCCGGGCTGTGCCGTCAACCGCCGACGCTACGCTGTCTGTAAGAGCCTGCGCGGAATTTTTGACGTCCTCAAAATCATTCATCGTTTCGTCGCTTAATGACGATACCGAATCATTGATCCCGTACAGCGCGTCCGTTATACTTTGGCTTATCGCCGCCCCGTCAAGCCCGCTGTTATTTATATTATTGTTCAAGCTGCCGAGGATTTCGTTTATGTTATCTGAAATCGCCGCAGAATCAACGCCGCTTCCGTTTATTTTATTATTCACGCTGCCGAGAATGTCATTAAGGCTGTCGGATATCGATTCGCTGTTTGCGTTGCGCTGTTCTATGCCTTCCGCGATGCCGTTAATCACACGCGCCGCGCCGTCCTTGACCTTGGAATTACCGCTCGCGGCCGAAAACAGAGCCGACGGAATAAGACCCGTAAGACCGTTCGCGGACAGCAGCTTTGAAAAATCACCGAAACCCGAAAATAGGTTGTCTACACTGCTGTCAACATCCTTTTGTATCTCGTTCGCCCCATCCTTAATTGCCTGTTTTGTTTTATCCGTTTCCTTTTTTATATTTTCCGCCGATAGATCGTAATCAATATACGGTACAAAGATACCGGTAATACCGCCTACATTTTTATTGCCGCCTACCGCCGCCGTATTCTCGCATTCGCTTATAACGCCGCATTGCTTTCCGGCAATGCCGCCTATATTCGTTCCAAAGCCCGTTTCTCCCACGTCCGCGCTGTTTACGCCGTTCTCTACAACGCCTTCGTTAAATCCCGCGATACCGCCTATATTTCCGGTGTTTTCCTCCGCGTCGACGCATACCGCGCCCTTATTTTCCGAATCTCTCACGCGTCCCTCGTTATCCCCGACAATACCGCCGGAAATATATGTACTGCTGATTTCGGCATAGTTTACACATGTATCGATAAGGCCTTTTTCCGAGTTCTCGCCGGCAATTCCGCCCGCGCGCTTTTCCGCCTGAATCGTTCCGCTGTACGCGCAGTTTTTGATAACGCCCTCGTTATAGCCGGCGACGCCGCCGAATGAGGCGCTGTCCGCTGCGGTCGATTCGGTCGTTATTCCGAGATTCTTCTCAAGCTCGCTGCGTATCGCGTCGGCGGAAAACTCGTCGTCCTTGGATGCCTTCTTTTCCATAGTACCGTTTAAGCTTAAATTCACGACCGCCGCGCCTTCGGCGATTTTATTGAAGAAGCCCGTATAATCGTCGCCGGTAAACGCTATTTTATAATTTTTTACGGTGTGTCCGCCTCCGTCGAAACTGCCGCAGAAAACCGGCGCGCCGTCGATTGTTTTGCCGCCGAGGTCAATGTCCGCCGTAAGCACAAAATCCTTGCCCTTTGAAAAGCTGTCTCCCGTGCACGAATCAAGAAATTTGAGCAGATCCTTATCGCTTGATATGCGTTCGTTCTCCGCGTCAGCGGATATGCACGGCATTATATTTACGGCCAGTACGGCCGCCGTGAATACAGACAATAATTTGCATTTCATGTTTTATTCCCCTTTCTCAAGCAGCTTTATTTCCCCGATTTCCGGAATTTTCAGGTACGTTTTAGCTATTATCTTATCACAAAGTATCATGATTCCCGGCAATGCCGTAAGAACTATTATAATCGAAAGCAGCGTACCCCGCCCGAGCGCAAACCCCAGCGAATATATTATTACGTTACTTGACATAATGCCGAGAAGATAACCGATTATCGTAAGTATCGAACCCGACGTCAGTATCGTCGGAAACGATTCACGCAGCGATTTCGCGGCGGCGTCCTTTGCGCTCATGCTTTTACGAAGGTCGGTATATCTGCTGGTAAATACGATCGCGTAATCTATGGTCGCGCCCATTTGTATGGAGCTTACTATCAGATAACCGAGGAAAAACAGGCTGTTTCCGGTAAAATACGGGAACGAGAAGTTGATCCAAGTGCTGCCCTGAATAATGAGCACCAGGAGCACGGGTAGGCTCGCCGAGCGGAACGTAAACAGCAGAACAAGCAGAACGGCCGCTATGGTTATCAGAGTAATACGCATATTATCCGCGCTGAACGACTGCTCAAGGTCATAGCAGCTCGTCGCGTTTCCCGCGACGTATACCTCGTCGTAAAGCTCACGGCCCTCCTCACGTATTTTCTCTATTAAGGCGTATGTTTCTTCGCTGTCCGGTTCGCCGCTGAATTTAAACAGCATAAGACTGTAATTCTCGCCCTGCATCTGCGATTTCGCGTCGGAAAGCGTTTGATACATTTCGTCGAGCTGTTTCTTTGAGCTTTCCCCGAGATTGATTACGCCAAGCTCCGACTGCTCATGCACAAACTCAAAAAGATTCATGATAGATATGCGGTAATCCGCGGTATCGGAGAAAATGCTCTGATACTGTTCATGCTTTATGCCGTACAGCTGATACAGCAGCTTGCACGCGCTGTAATCTATTCCCACAAGCTCCGAAAGCTCCTTGGGCGTAATTTCCTGAGTAAGCGTGTAACCGTCCTTTACCTCGGTCGTAGAAAGTCCCGTGACCTCCGTTACATTGTCAAGCTCCGATACGCGGTTTAAAAGGATCTTCTCCTTATCCGTATCGCCCGACGGCACTATTATCATGCCAAGCTCGGTAGGCCCGAAATTTTCCTCAATTCTCGAAACGGCAATTTCCTTTTCCGTTGACGGATTTTCCGTATCCACGGCGACGGCGTTAAAGCTGAACGGACATTTCGCGGAAAATACACAGCCCGCCGCCGCGCACACAACGAAAATCCCGACGAATATGTACCGGAGCCTTATCGCGAAATCCGCAAAAGGCTTGATGTCGGGAATAAACGAACGATGCTGCGTCTTGTCTATTTTATCGGAGAACATTATCAAAAGTCCCGGCATAAGCAAAAATACCGACAATAAGCTGCAAAGTATTCCCTTACACAGAACGAGTCCCAAATCCTCGCCGATTTTAAGCTGCATAACCACAAGCGCCGCAAGACCCGCCATTGTCGTAAGGCTTGACGAGCTTATTTCCACTATGGCTTTTGACAGCGCGTGTATAATCGCGTGATAATTATCCTTATCCCGCTTTTCCTCCGCGAAACGGTCAAACAGAATTATCGAATAGTCAATCGACAGCGCCAGCTGGAGCACTATCGCGATGGCCTTTGTTACCGACGATATTTCCCCGAAAATTATGTTGCTGCCCATATTTGTGAGCGCGGCGGCAAGAAACGTTATCAGAAATATTAATACCTCCATATAACTTTGCAGCGATATTAAAAGCACAATAACCACCACCGCGAACGCCGCGGCCAAAAGCGGAGGAAGCTCCTTCTCGATCTGCTGGACGCTGTCGTTTATATTGGGTGAATTTGAATAGCAGTCATAATCGCTTAAATTCGCCTTGATATCGTCTATAACGGCAAGAAGCTCGTTTACGTCGTCATTGTCCTCAAGAGAAACGTCGAACATTGCGGCCGAATTGTTGTAATGCTCCTTATCGTCGCTGATGCTGACTGAT
This sequence comes from uncultured Clostridia bacterium, assembly GCA_947628155.1. Classification (GTDB taxonomy): domain Bacteria; phylum Bacillota; class Clostridia; order UBA1381; family UBA1381; genus 12844. Next base: position 1,357 of record CANQYQ010000053.1, on the reverse strand, counting down.
TTCACGCCCTCCGTTTCCTCGATTATCGGAAGTACCACGTCCTCCGCCTGCTCGTATGTAACATTGTTCACCATCAGATTTACCATCGGTGATACGCCCAGCTCCTCGTCCATTATTTTCTGGGCAACCCTTGTTTCCGTCTCCTCCGGCAGGTATGAAGATATATCGCTGTTTACGCGCACATGCATATACAGGACCCCCGAAATTGCGCACGTAAGCACGGACAAAAAAATAATGAGCCGCCGCTGATCTATAATAAGCTTTGATATTTTATACATAATGCCGCTGTCCATAAATGCCTCTCCCTTTTCACTATGGTCATTATATATTATATGCTTCTTTATGCAATAATCAATATTCAATTTTCATCAAAGTGTATATTACTGAACACAATATATAAAATTGTTCAGCAAATTTGGTACTGCACCGCTTGACTAATTTGCATTTTAACAATATAATATCTTTCGGGAGATGATACAAATGGCGGCAAAGCAAGAGGACAGACGCGCGAGAAAAACGCGCGCCGCGCTTGAAAAAGCGTATTTGGAGCTTATACAGCAAAAGGATATTTCAAAAATCACGATACATGACGTGACCGAGAAAGCGGACGTCGCGCGCGGCACGTTTTACATACATTTCTGCGATATTTATGAGCTTGCCAACTATGTGGAAGAGCGGCTGTTAAGCAACCTCACGCAATCCATAGAATTTGAAAACGCGGCTGATTTCGGCGAGGATTTATTTATGCTAAAGCTTGAGACCGCGATAAATTATATGATAGAAAATAAAAGCGTTTTTAAAAGACTTATATGCAGCGGCGGCAGCAGTTCCTTTATTGAAAAGCTGCGCCGTTTGCTTGAGGAAAATCTGTTTAGAAACGCTATACATACCACAGGTATGCCAATGAGCGAGGAAAAGCTGTATAATCTGCATATTATAATCAATTACTACATTTCCGGAATAATAGGCGCGGCGAGATTTTGCCTGGAAAACGACCGAGGCTACAGCGCGGCGCAAATCGCGCACACGCTCGGTCACAGAATTTTAAACGATTACGTTTCAATTCTGCGTGACGAGCTGTGACCGCCTCATTGCCGCGGCGGCATATACGCGATAAAATGGCCGGCCGCCGTCCGTAAGCATTTATTGCCTCCGACGCTTTATAGGCTTGCCGCACGCCCCGGGTAAAACCATACAAAAAACCGCCCCGTTGATGCTCGGAGCGGTTTTTTTGTTTCTACCCCTAAGAAAGGACAATAGAAAAATGAAAATCAAAAAATTTTTTTTGGCGGCGCCTTGCGGCGCTGGTATAATAACCCTTTCGGGATAATTATTTATTCCACGATACGAGAACCAT
>CANQYQ010000052.1 GCA_947628155.1 uncultured Clostridia bacterium | reverse complement strand
GCGGCTTGGACTCGGCCTTGATTTTTACATTATCTATCTGATAATAGCCGGACGGCTGCGTGACACAGATATATACCATATCTCCGCTGTTAAACGCAAGCGCCGCGCTTCCGCTTATTGTTCCGTCCTCATTAACGCTTCCTATGTTTATCTGCTTCTTGTTTGTACCTGATACTACCTCGAAAAACAGCTTCGCCGGGCCGTCGCCGGGATTGTCGCCCCACGCGGACGCGTGAATGTCCGCCGACGCGCTGTATGTCGTACCGGTCTTTACCAAAGCCGTAATATCCTTCTTTACTCCGTTTTTGGTGCTCCAGCCGTTTTCAAGCTTAACATCCATTTTCTCGCCGTTGTATGTGATCTCCGCGGCGTTGTCCGCGTCATACTGCTCGTAGCCAGCGTCAGCGGTACTGTCAAACGTATCGTCGAGTATCGTATCGTCCTCCGGCGCGGCTGTCGGAGCGGTTGTGGCCTGCGCGTCCATTGTAATCTTTACATTATCAACGGTAAACTCACCCGCGTTCTGTGTTATGCAAAGGAATACCTTGTCGCTTGAACCAAATGTCGGCGCCGCCTTTCCGCTTACCGTTCCGTCCTCATTGATGCTGCCTATGCTTATCTTCTTCGCCGTCTCGCCGGAAACCACCTCGAAAAACAGCTTAGCCGGGCCGTCGCCGGGATTGTCGCCCCATGCGGTGGACTTCACGTCTGCAGATACACTGTAAGCCGTGCCGCTTTTCACAAGGCTTGTTATGTCCTTCGCGGCGCCGTGTGTGGCTGCCCAGCTCGCATTATCGCCGGTTCCCGCGATCTTCATTGCGCCGTTTTCATAGCTTATCGTAACGGCCGCTGTCTCGTCATACTGCTTGTATCCCGCGTCAGCGCCGTCGTCAAATGTGTCGTTAAGCACCGCGTCCGCCTCGGGAGCGCCTGTCGGCGTATCCGACGGCTTATCTGTCGGTGTGGTCGGCGCAACCGTCGGCGTAACAGGAGTCTGACCGCCGAATGAGAGCTTTATGTTATCATACGCATGCGTATCGCAACCCTGTGTTATACAAAAATAAACAGTATCTCCGTCGCTGTATGTAACCTCCTTGCCGCCGGCTAAGGTTGTCTTTGTCCATGTTTCGCCCCCCGGGCCTCCGCTTGTCAGAACGGTTTTTACACCGTTCACCTCAACGAAAACCGTCGCGGGATTATCATACCATGAGCATGACATATCAAGCGAAACGTTCAGCACGTCTCCGCTCGTGAAGCCCGTTGACTTTAACAGCGCCGTAATATCCTTTTTTACTCCGTTGTTCGAATTATACTCGTTGCCTGCCGTCAGCTTCAATCCGCCGGACTCGATTGTGAGCGGCGTTTCGGATTTGACTACCGACGCGTCGTAGACCTCATATCCGCCGAGCGTCCCGTCGTCAAATGTATCGTTAAGAACCGTTACGGCGTCAGCCGCATATACCGGAACCATAAACTGACAAAGCATTGCCATAACTGCCGCTAATGCAATTAATTTGTTTCTCACCTTTTTCCTCTCCTTATTGATTTTTAATTTATATAAATTCGCGTTTCAAGGCATACCTGACCGATATGCCTTGAACACAAAATTATTCTTTTACACTTCCAAGTGTCATGCCCTGCACAAAGTATTTTTGCAGGAACGGGTATACGCACAATATCGGCACAGCCGCGACCATCGTAATGGCGGCTCGTATTGAAACGGGCGTTACCTGATTGGCGGCGGCCTCGGTATTTGCCACATGCTGCGTACTGCCCGACTGATTCATCGCCGTTGAGAGCGCTTTCATCAATTCGTACTGCAGCGTAGTAAGGTTTTTATTGCTGCCGTTATAGATAAATGTATCGAACCATGAGTTCCACTGGTTTACCGCGCAGAACAACGCGATCGTCGCAAGCACCGGTGCGGTAAGCGGAAGCATGATTTTTATAAATATCGTAAACTCGCCCGCGCCGTCTATCTCGGCGGATTCCATAAGGCTTCCCGGGATAGACTTCATATACGTTCGGACTATGATCAGGTCAAACGCGCTTACAAGTCCGGGGATTATGTAAACCCAGAAGTTGTTTGTAAGACCCAGAGCCTTATTAAGAAGGTATCCGGGGATAAGTCCGGCGTTTATATACATCGTCAAAACATATATAAGCGTTATCGCCTTACCGAAAACATAATCCCTTTTAGTCAGCGTATATGCCACCATTGATGTAAAAAACACATTCAGCACTGACGCTATGACCGTTCTCGCTACCGATACCAAAAACGCCTGGTCAAGGTTTGTCGTTTTAAATATCGTTTCGTAATTATATAAGGTAGGTACTCTGGGCCACAAATAAATCCCGCCTCTCAGAGTATCTGTTCCGTCGTTAAACGATATAGCAATCGTGTTCACTATGGGATAAAGTGTTATAATAACCAGCAATATCATGAAAATTGCCAGGAATATATTAAACGCTATATCGGCGGGGCTTTGTTTTTTCAATTTTGATAAACTCATAATACCTACCCCCTTATATCAATCTTTCTTCACCCAGCTTACCGGAGAGCCAGTTAGCCGAGAATACAAGTATGATACTGATGACACTCTTAAATATACCGGCTGCCGTACCAAGACTGTAATCGTTCATTTGCATACCGTACTTAAGAACGAATATGTCTATCGTTTCCGAAACATCCTGTACCGGGCCGCTTCCCAAGAGGTACTGGACCTCGAATCCCGCGTCGAGAATATGGCCTATATTCATTATGAGCAGTATTACAATCGTTCCTTTGATAGCCGGCAGTGTTACATGGATCATCTTGCTGAATCGTCCGGCGCCGTCTACCGCTGCCGCCTCATAAAGCGACGGGTCGATCGAACTCATTGACGCAAGGTAGATAATGGTGTTCCATCCGACCTCTTTCCAGACGTTCGCCGCTCCGACTATGCCCCAGAAATATTTTGGTTCACCCAAGAAATTCACCGGCGAATTTATGATGCCGAAACGCAGAAGCAAGTCGTTTACTATACCGCTGTCTGTTGAGAGTACGTTCTGCACGATGCCCACAACGATGATCCACGACAGGAAGTGCGGCATATACGAAATCGTCTGAATCGAACGTTTGAAAAACATATTCTTAAGTTCATTCAGCAAAATCGCTAAAATTATTGCCGTAACAAATCCAAGCACAAGGTTTATCACGCTCATCGCAAGCGTATTTCTGATGTCATGCAGGAACACGTTATCGCTGAACAAAAACTTGAATTTATCAAGCCCGACCCATTGCTGGTCAAACAAGCCCTTTGCCGGCTTATAATTCTGAAACGCCATCGACCAACCTACAAGCGGAACATACGCGAATAGGATTTTTAAAAGTACCAGCGGCACCGACATCAGAATTAATACTTTTTGTTCACAGCATCTTTGCCAAAAGGTTTTTTTGTTCAGAGAAACGGCAGCCTTCTTTTTTGTTTTAAGCTGCATTTGCAACACATCCTTTCTTATCTCCTTTCCGCGCTGGACACTAAAGCGCCCGGCGCGGAAAACCATTTCCTGTTATTACTGCCAATTCTCCATACGCCATTTGATCTGGTCTGTCATACGCTTTTCATACGCGGCGATATCCAGCTGGTCTATTTCTCCGCAGTACTGACCCCATACCGTATCGAACGAACCGGCGTCGGTCATGATAAGCTGCGGAAGATACCTTGTCGCAAGGTCTGTAAGCTTCTGATTCGCGTAATGCGCATCCGAACCGTCAATAAGGTCGATATCCCATGCCGGATAATATACCGGATTCTCGGGCGGATCGTTAAGGAAATCGAACCAATTTTTCTTGTTGTATTTAGCAAGGAACTCTTTGTCGTAATCGCACAGCGACGCCTCAAATTCCTCCTGCTGAGCTCCCGGACTCGCGCCGTTACCGTCGGAGTACTGTCCCTGGATCTTGGGAAGATTGTCAAACAATGCGTTTATCTTGTTCTCCGACTTCCAGATCGTATCATCCTGCTGCTCACGCTGCTCGGGCGTACGATAGAAACGGCCTTCCTCGTTTACCATGTAGTCCTCGCCTTCAAATCCCCACTGGAGGATCTTCTGCCAATCCTCGGAGATCAAAGTCTCAAACATCTGAACTACAGCCTCGGGGTCTTCGCAATTTACCGAAATACCGTAACCCTGTCCGATGTTCGCAACAGGCTGGTCGCGGTAATACGGCGCTATGCTCTCGTCAAAGGTAATCGGGAGCGGCACGTATTCTCTCTCATAAAGCTTCTGCGATACAAGGCTTGACTCAGCCGTCTGGAATACCCAGTGCTGGTCGAACATTCCAAGAACTCGTCCCGATGAGATTTTGGAAATATACTGATCCTTGTTCTGCGTGAACGCCTCGGAGTCAATAATTCCCTTCGCATATTCCTCGTTAAGCTTCTTGAAGTACTGCTTAGCGTAATCGGAATTAGCGTAGATCTTCGCCTCATATGTATCGGGATTAACCTCAACGTCGCCGTTGTTGGGATTACCGTGCAGGTAATTCGGCGCCGTTGTCAGTACCCACTCAAAGCCGCTCGCCGCGAGGATCTCAAAGCCTATGGTCGAAACACCGTTTATTGTCGGGTTCTTTGCCTTATAGTCCTCGATGAGCTTGAAGTACTGATCGAGCGTTTTTACCTCGGGATATCCCGCGTCAGCGAGTACCGCCTTCTGTATCCAGAACGCCGCGCCCTGATATACGCCGTCTGTCTGCTCACCGTCGTAAATGCCCCAGTTGGGGATTACATAAAGGTGTCCGTCCTCCTGATAAGAAAACTTTTTCCAGTATTTTTCAACGTGCTTATACAGATTCGGGGTCTTTTCCGGGGTTATGTAATCATCGAGCGGAACAAGCGCCCCCGCCTGCACGAACTTATTATCGCTGCAGGATACGATATCGGGATAATCGCCGCCCGCGATCATAACGCCCGCCTTCTCATCGTAATTGCCGACAAGATATTCGCAATCGAAGGTATAACCGAGTTCATCCTCGATCTTCTTCAATATCTTGTTGTTATCACTCGGTTCTTCGCTTGTGGCGGTAATGAACACACTGAAGTGCTTTTGTCCTCCGCCCTCTTTATCCGCGGTATTTTTCGAACCTCCGCACGCGGTAAGAGAAATCGCCGAAACCGCCGCAAGCGACGCGGCGATAACCTGCTTCCATACTTTTTTCATTTTAATTCCTCCTTTTTATTTTTTAGTTAAGTATAAATCTATTATACAGATTTTTTTATTATAATTAAATTATCAAAATTATAAAAATATATAGAGAAAAGATAAAATACAAAAAAGATTATGCCGTTTGAGGTAAATAAATGTCACCGCGGCTGTTATTTCCGCCCCGTCGGAACGGGAAACAGGCATATCACCGTACAAGCGGTGATATGCCTAATCTTTTCTGTAATAATACCGTTATCATCTGTAAAGCTCCGGCTCCATGATCGCGTAATATGCCTGCTTGGGCGTAAGATCCGAATTAAACATAAGCGGATGCATTCCGCCGCGCCAGCTTCTGCCGTCGCTGTAACCCCAGAAGGTCACGCGGTCGATTATATCCGCGTTGGCCTGATAGAGCGTCATAAGCTCGGCGTACTTTGCGGCCTGTTTCTGTTCTAGGATCGTCGTAAGCGCAACCTGATCAGACGTACCCTCGCCGTTGTTGCCGACTGCCTGAAGGCACACGTCAAGCTCCGTGATATTCACATGTACGCCCGCCCTCCTGAATCGGTTAATTGAATCGCGCACATTGCTTATTCTTGTGTTAACATTATAATGCGACTGCATTCCTATTGCGTCTATAAGGTTTTCGTCCGTATTGTTCTCTTTCTTCCATCTGTTGTTTATATACTCGACCAAAAGCGCCGCCGCTTCACGCTTATTCTCGTTGTCAAGGTTATAATCGTTGTAGTACAGCTCCGCGTCGGGGTCGGCGTTATGCGCGTACACATATGCCTTATAAAGGTAATCCTCGCCCATAGCCGCGTACCACGGCGAGCCTCCGTCGCCCGTCTTTCTTATGTACTCGTTCCACGCCTGCGGCTTTGACCATATTGTATCGCTTATCGCCTCGTTTACAACGTCCCAGCCTTTTATTTTGCCCTTGTAGCGTCCGGCCATCGTGTTAATATGCGTTTTCATATTATTCTCGACGTCTGATGCCGAGCCCTGGGTAAACCATGCCGGGGTCTGCTGATGCCACACAAACGCATGGCCGATAACCTGCAAATTGTTTTGCGCGGCAAAATTCATCATCGCGTCCGCGTTATCAAACGTGAAATTGCCCTTCGCCGGCTGCGTGTAATCCGGCTTCATGATATTTTCCGCCGTTATTATGTTAAAGTGCTTGAGCAGAATATCCTTATCGGTATACTGATTATCCGGATTATATATGTTTCCTATCAAAAAGTCGTTTTCGTATTTTTCCTTCATGGAGCTCGGCGTAGGCTTCGGAGACGGCGTTTCCACCGGCGGTACGCTCGGCAGCGTAATACCGTCGGACGTAACTGTTACCGGTTCCGTCTTGGGACTCATTCCGCCCCACGCGTACAGCTTCATCGTATCCGCGCCGTTATTTGTTACAGAAGTTTCAAACGCGCCGTCAGCGGCCGTCTTTTTTACGTTCATCAGTACTCCATCCTTATAAAGCGCGGCATATACGTCCGCACTGCCGTCTGTTTTACCGTTTATGGTTATCTCCCCTTCGGCAAGCGCTTCAACGGGCGCGCCATTTACCGTCATTTTAATATCCGATAAATACGGCGTTTCCACAGGAGCGTCCTCGCCGTAACGCTCTATTTTAAGATTGTTAATATGCCAGAATCCGCGCTCGTTTTTAAGAACAAGCCGAACGCTGTCGCCGTCGCCGAAAATTATCGGATCGGTTTCTCCGCTTTGGTAAGTCGTCCAAACGTCGCTCATCGGCGCGATCGCAAGCGTCGCCTTCGTCTCCGCCGTGCCGTCCGGATGCGCGACCTCAATGATCGGAGTTATGTCAAACCTGAAATCCTGATAGCTCTCCGAACGATAGCCGAAGGAAATCCTAAGCTTATCTCCGCTTTTTACATACTTGGTAATATTCGTTCTTATACCGCTTCCCGCATATCCGCCGTAATTAGGGCCCTCGTATTTTACGCCGGGCGTATCCCACTCGGTAGCGTCGTTATTCGGGCATCCCGCGACGCCCACCTCCGCCGGGTCGCCGTCGGCATATACCGTATAATTGAGAATCCCCCTCATTCCCTCATACGTTTCCTCCACCGCGGTCTGCCATTCGGCGGCATATGCCGAAACCGCGGTCAATGCCGCGGCAAACACAGCCGCCGCTACGCAAATCATTTTTTTCATAAACATTGTTCCTTTCCTTAAAAATTTCTCTTATTTATAAGCCTGTCGGCACAATAATCAAAATGCGGAAAACTGTTGCCAATACTCGGTTTTCCGCATTCAGAAGGTATAAAATGAAAAAGATTAAACTGATTAATCTCCATCCGCGCTTTTCCGGGCCGTCTTCCGATCCCGTAAAAAGCGTTCCGCCCCGCTGCAGGCAAGCGGATTTTGCTCTGTTACCTTATGCGGAGCAGTGGTGACACTGTAATTATACAACATAAAAACCGATTTTTATATTATGAAATTTACAATTTTATATATACTTTCCGTAAATTATACGGCCCGTTACCCATTAACGCTTCGCGCATATGGGCTTCATCCCTTCAACGCTGCTCCACAGCATTACCGATACGTTACTGTCGGCCGTTACCGCATCCGACGTTACCGTATTCTCTCCGATGGCAAGCCGCGCGGGAACGATATCCGTTTTTATAAGCGAGCCGTCCGCGCCGTATTCGGCGAAAATCACCGCCGCGTCACACTCCTCGGGCGCGGTTATCACGGCCGTGCCGCTCAAATACGATGTTATTTCATACTCGATCTCCTCTTCGGCAAACGACAGCGTTATATTATCGTACTGCTGATACCCCGTCGGATGCGTCATGCACAGGTACACTCTTCCTCCGTTCGGCTCAGGTATATATGCCGTGCCCGAAAACACAGCCGGAGCATTCACCGTTCCCTGCTTTTTATCGAGCGGAATTTTCTCCGCCGCGCCGTCCGCGCCGATCATCTCAAAAAACAGCTCCGCGTCTGTGTCATAATAATTATCGCGTATCAATTCCGCCGACGCCGTAAACATCCGCCTGTCAGTTCCGCTCACGTAATCCGTCACATCAAGCCGTATTCCGTTGCCGCCGTCCCAGTCGTTTCCGAAATCGGCAAGCAGCGTTCCGCTCTTTGTTGACAGCGCCCCCGTACCCGAATACGTTTCATACACGAACGGCGCGCCGCCGCCCGAAAATGTATGGCAAAACAGCTCGTCCGTTTGGGCGGGGGCAGTTACAAACGTAGTCACCGACCGCGCCGGGAGCTCCGCCGTCATCACGCCGTTTTCTGCGGTGATCACACCCTTGTTTTCAAGATTTTCCGTCTCCGATGTTCTGTATATGTCAAACGTACGTCCGGAGGAATGCTTAAGCGTCAAATTCGCCGTCTGCGCGTTCGTATTAGCGTTGACCGCGACTATTACCTGAGCGCCGTTTTCGTTCTTGTACGCCGACAGATACACGTCGCTGTTCGGTACGAGCGACGATTTCACGAGCCTTGCGCCCGGGCGCACGAATTTCGAATAATTGCCTATGGTATACAGCCGCTTTGCGGCTATGAAATCCTCGTTGTACTTGTCCGTAACGAGCAGCGCGCTGTTGCCGCCGTCATATTGATGCGCCAAATACCAGAAATTCCATTCGCTCGCGCCGCACTGCGCCACTATCTGATGAATGCGTTTTGCCCAGAGCAGTCCGTCGGTAATTGAATCATCACGGGAATTGTAACCCATTATTTCCGTCATCCATACGGATTTGCCAGCGTTTTTCACGTTTTGGAGCGGGTCGTAGGAATCCGCGCCGTAGCCGTGTACGCCGATTATATCCGTTGACCAAAGCGCCTTGGGATCGGACAGAATTGAGCCTATCTTATCCTCGCTGTACCGCATTTCCTCCGCCGCGAGGACGCGTGTCCTTAATCCGCGCTCCGTAAGCGTCGGCTTTAAATACGTCTTTACAAAATCCGCGAGCGCCTCCGGAGTCCATGTGCAGCCATCGTAATCGGGACTTAAATCCGGCTCGTTGCACGGTGAGATCACGTCGATATCTACGCCCTGCGCCTTATACGCCTCGATATAATCCGCGAGATAATTTGCGAAGTCCGCGTACCTATCCGCCGCAAGAGAACCGTGCATCGTACTGTTGTTATCCTTCATATACGCCGGAGGCGTCCAGCATGTTGTCATTATCCGCTTCGCGCCGTATTTTACGCTCTCCTTCATAAGCCAACCCTGCGCGCTGTCGGCGGATAAATTTATTTCACCCTCGTTCTCGCCTATCGCGGGAGTGAGCATATTTCTCACTACCGTAAGGCCGATTCCGTTATCCTTATCGAAAAGCAGCGTCATAGCGTCATCGCGCTTATCGGACGGAAGGTTTTGAATCGCCGCCGCCGCGCCGAACGCGCCCGACGCGCCAAAACCCTCGATCGTCTGATATTCCTCGCCGAAATCAACATCGGCGTTAAATTCCGTCACGGGATTATCCTGTGTGGGAAACTCCGTGATAGGCGGATTCTGCGAAATCGACGCGTTCGTTTTCACCAGCTCGAAATCGTCAACGTAAAAATCGCTCTTGTTCGTATCGGCAGAGCAAATATACAAATACGCGCGGTCAAGCGGGTATGTATAACCGTCAAGCGTGAAAAGTCCGGAAAGCTTTATCCATTCGCCCTTTTTCGCCGTAACGTTCGCAATTACGGGATATGTCGAATCCCGCCCGGTCTCACGTATTTCCACCTGCAAATAAAAATTCGAATCAGTCCCGTCCGCGGCCGTATCGGAAAGGCGTATCCACGCCGCCGCGCGGTATACCGCGTTTTCCTCGATCAGGCCTTTTATATCATATTCAATACCCGTCCACGCATCCGTCCGGCGCGTCACCGACGCGCAGTACGCGCCGTCGTGCGGCTTGTCCGTCGTTACGGCGCAATTGGAGCTTCTGCGGTTGAACGGCGCCAATTCGCCCGTTTCAAAGCCCGGGTTCTCAAGCAGATTTACCTCCGGCTCTATCTTCGCGTCCGGTTCGAACGCTGCGCCGACAAAGCTGCCCTTTGAACCCTGTACATACGCGTAATACACCTTTCCCGCTTCGACATTTACGCTCATACAGCAGCTGTATCCCGCTTCCGAGCCCGTCACGCTGTCGATCACCTTCGCGCGCGTTCCGCCGCCCTCGGATATGTAAAAGGTTTTCACGCTGTTGAAATTCGTTATATACGCCGTAAATACGCCGTCCGACGGCGCTGTAAATTTCAAATTTGTTCCCGTCGCGCCCTTTTCCGACGACGACCACGCGCCGTTTTCGGAAGAATGCGTTATGTAATAATTAAACGTAACTCCGCCTATCGTTACATTCGTATCGCCGCTTTTGTCCGGCGTCCAGCCTATTGTAAGATTCCCGTCTTTATCAAGCGCGTCGCCCTTTTGCTTCGACGCGTCCGCCGCGCTCGCCTTCCATATAATATGCGCCGCCGCGTCAATTCGGCCCAGCGTCGCCGCAGAGGCCGACACGACGGTTGTAATCGCCGTCGCCAATGCGCATAATACCGCAGTTAATTTCCTTTTCATAATACCCTCCGCACTTTCTTATGGCATATACCTCTCCACATTATATATTATACTCGTTCCGCCGTGTTATTTACATTAAGAAAATAACGATTTAACACGAAAAAAAAATTTGTCCGCGAAAAATAAATCCTTCCGCACAAAAAACCGCTCCGGCAAAATACCGGAACGGTTTTTGTGAAAGTTATTTAAAAAGTGACAAATCGATGTATTCCGCCATCGCCTTATAACCCGCCGCGCCGGGGTGAAGCCCGTCGCCGCTGTTATACTTATCAAGCATATTGCGCGGCTTGGACGGATCCGCGGGTTCATTCGGGTCTGTCGTAAGCTCCGAAAAGTCGATCACAGCGTCAAATTCGCCCGACGTCTTTATCCAATCGTTGATTCTCAGGCGCATTTTTTCCATATTATCGTTGCCGTAGAAGCCCGCCGATTTACCGCACGGTGTAAGCGTCGCGCCGTAAACCTTTATGCCCTTCTCCTTCGCGGCCGCGATTATTTCTTTATAGCCGTCGATCACTCCGCCCGCGATCGTGCCGTCGGTCGATGGCTCCGAGTCTCCTACCTTATCGCTGTCGCGTTTGCCGATATCGTTTATGCCCTCGAGAATTATCAGATACTTAACTCCCGGCTGATTGATCACATCGCGCTCGTATCTCCAGCGCGCGCGGTCGCCTAAGCTGTAGCCGTTTACACGGTTTCCGCCTATGCCCTGGTTAACGACATTGAGCTTTGCCGTTTCGGGATTCGCCTTCAATATCTCGTTAAGACGCGACGGCCATGATTCATCCTTGGAGCTTGCGCCCACGCCGTCGGTGATCGAATCGCCCAGACATACCACAACTCCGCCGTCCGCCGGTCCCATCGCGTCAACCGACGCGATAAAGTACCATTTTTCGCATGTCGCGGCGCCTATCATCGCGATATCGTCAACCGTTCCGCCGCTCTTTATATACGTCGTGGTATACGCGCATTCGTGGCCGGTCAGCTTTGTGCCGCCCCATTCATCCTCGGTTGTCGCCGGTGCGCTTTCCACTTCCATAGTAACCGTAACAAGTCCGTCCTCATCCGGTACAAACTGTATAACATCCGACGCCGCCGTCTTTCCCGCGGCGATCGTCACGCTGTCCCTGCCGCCGAACGTTACGGGCGTTTGCGTCCCGATATCGATCATTCCGCCGATAAGCGGCTTTGAGAAACGGACCGCCTTGATTTTAAGAGGTACGTTTCCGTACTGATTGGACAGCGTTATACGCATTCTGTCTCCGCTTGTGTCGGAAAGGCGGATCGTCTGGCGTATTACCGTACCCGATAAATCGCTGACCGGAGGCTTCATATTGCTCGCCTCCTGCGCGGCTGTCCATACCGCGAGCAGCTTTTCCTCCTCAAGCACCGTTTTCTCTATGTAAGGCTTCATATTTTCATCCCATACGAATACCGTATCGCCCTGCTTGGCCTTAACGCGGATCTCCTGTTTATCCGCCCCGGATGCCACATCCGCGTTCGCCGCTGCAGCGCTCTTGAATATTCCGTTTTCATGATCCGCCGCGTATACGTGGAACTTCTTTACATCATCGGTGGTATTCGTAACGTTTACCACAGCCTCATCGCCGTCAAGGTACGGCTTGTATACCGTTACGGCCTTTTCCGCTTCGCCGCCGCCGGCATTTGTCCATATCATGACATTATCGTATCTGTGGTCGCCGCTGGGCTGCTTTACACAAAGGTAAATCTTATCCGTATCCTTGTAATCAATGTTAAGCTCACCCGAAAGCGCGACCGTTTTCAATCCGTCCGCGTTGGGATCGTCCGGCGATTTGGAATCAAGGTCGATCACCGTCGTTTCCTCCGCGCCCGCGATCTCGGCGGTAAACTCAGCCGGAGCGGTAAACGAATAACACGAGAAATCCAAACCGACATTGAACTTTTTAAGTCCGTTGTTCTTTACAATATCCGTTATATCTATTCTTACTCCGTTGCCGGCCGAGTTCCATTGATTTACAAAGGAATACGAAAGTACGCCTCCCTGTATTCCGCCGCCGTCTTTGACCTCGGTCACCGGAGTATACATACCGGCATTATCCTTCGTCGTGAAGTCATCGTTAAACACAATGACCCGTGTATCGGGCGTCGGCTTCGGCTTCTCCGTCGGTTCGCTGCCGTCGGCATATTTGTATATAACTATGTTGTCATAATAGTGGTCGCCGTTCGCCTGATTTATGCAAAGGTAGATCTTGTCCGTGTCCTCATAGCTTATATTCACCGCTCCCGAAAGGGTTACGACTTTCGACGAGCTTCCGCTGTCCGGCGATTTGGAGCCCAGACTTACGGCGTCCGCAACCTGTCCGTCGGCGCCGACGACCTCGACCTTCATCGAAGCCGCGGCGTTAAATGATCCGCTTCTGAAATCCGCGCTGACAATGAAATGCTTAAGCTTATTATTTTTTATAATATCTGTTATATCAAATCTTAAGCCGTGGTTATCGTCCCAATCCGTGGTGAAATTGTAATTGAGCTCGCCGCTCTTTATCCCGCTGCCCGACCTAAGCTCGCTGCCGGGATACGCCGCGCAGCGGCCGGCGCTTTCATCGGTCGAGAAATCCTCGCGGAACACCTCCACATTCG
>CANQYQ010000051.1 GCA_947628155.1 uncultured Clostridia bacterium | reverse complement strand
AAAAGAATCCCTCCGCCATTTGCTCCTTACAGTCGCAAATGCCACCTCCCTTTGACAAGGGAGGCTAACGCCCGCCGTATGCGGTTTTCTGCAAAAAAGAATCCCTCCGTCATTTGCTCCCTACAGTCGCAAATGCCACCTCCCTTTGACAAGGGAGGCTAACGCCCGCCATAGGCGGTTTTCTGTAAAAAAAGAATCCCTCCGCCATTTGCTCCTTACAGTCGCAAATGCCACCTCCCTTTGACAAGGGAGGCTAACGCCCGCCGCATACCATATAATATTACGTAACACGGGCGGCCGATGGCCGCCCCTACGGTGTTCGGGTTTCCCATACGCATTTGCGCGATAAACATAAATTTATCTTTAATATCCCAAATCCTCCGGTACGAGCACAATCGTGATGCGCTTTGGGAAATATGTACAGCCCTCGACGATACTCGTCACGTTGCAAACGCGGGGATGCACATTGCAGTCGGTGCAGCGGCAATTGTCATCTGTCGCGCACGGGGTTTTATGCGTAATTCTGCGCGCGTTCATCGGCGCCACAGACTTCGCGCGCTTTATGCCGTCCTCGACCGTCTCGACAATTTTATTCGCGCCCGCTACGATTATTACCTTTTTCGGTCCGAATACGATCTGCGAGGTGCGGTTACCGGTGCAGTCGATATTGACGAGCTGTCCCTTCATGGTTATCGCGTTTGTGCTCGATACCATGTAGTCCGCAGTGTAGCCTTCACGGTATTTATCAAGCATTTCCTCAAAGCTCGACGTGTGATAGCGGTCGATAAAGTTATACTTGCCGCTCTGGATCTCGTCAAGTATTCCTGTTTCGTTTAAGGTCACGCTGCCGCCTACGGCGATTTTCGCGCCCTCGGGAATCATGTCCATAACGATTTTTCTCGCCTCGTCCTTATCCTTGGCGTAAACGGGGTTGTACTGCTTCTCCTCAAGAACCTTCATGCAGTCGCGTATTTTTCTCTCATAGATCCATTTTTTTACATTATCCATTATTGTGCCCTCCTATTTTATGATTTATTACTTATTTTCCTTATTGCCGTCCTCGTTTTCAAGCATCTGCTTATATTCGCCGAGCTTGGCTATTTCCTCGTCCGCGAGCTGCGGATATTGCGGATCACATGCCTTGAGCGCTTTTAACACCGCTTCGGATACAAGATAGCGCATGTACCACTTTTTATCCGCGGGGATTATGTACCACGGGCATTCCTTTGAAGCCGTGTGTTCGATCGCCAATTCATATGCATCCTGATAATCATCCCATAACCCGCGCTCCTTAACGTCGGAGGATGAGAATTTCCAGTTCTTCGCCGGATTGTCAATCCTCTCCATAAACCGCTTTTTCTGCGTATCCTTTGATACGTGAAGGAACAGCTTTACAATGCGGCAGCCGTTATCGTATAAGAACTCCTCGTAATTTTTGATATGCTTATACCGCTTATCAAAGAATTTTGCGGTGCTCATCCCCGTGCAGCGCTCGGGCATCTGATATGTTTTATTAAGCTCGCGTACGCGCGCTACAAGCACATCCTCGTAATACGAACGGTTGAAAATGGCGATCTTGCCCTTAGGCGGCGTTTTGGAGTGGATACGCCATAAAAAGTCGTGCGCGAGCTCGTCGCTTGACGGCTGTTTAAAGCTGTATACATCCACACCCTGCGGATTTATGCCGCTCATAACATGCTTTATCGTGCCGTCTTTTCCCGCCGCGTCCATGGCCTGCAGTATAATGAGTACGGATTCCTTCGAGTCCGCGTAAAGCTTATCCTGCAATGCCGCGATTGCCGCTACGTTCTTTTCCGTCTGAACCATGATTTTTTTCTTATCCGGCTTTTTTGGGCCTATGCCCGTGTCATAGTCGGATAATTTAAACTTGCCCTCACCGTTATAACGGTAATTGTTGATTCTCATGTGTTTCTCCTCCCTCTGTAAATTGTAAAAATTTTTCATATATCTAATTTTATCATATTGTACAAAAAAATGCAAGGCAAATCGAACAATTTTCGGCAAACCGACAAAACAGTTTTTTTCATACCAATATTTTGCGCCGCAATATATGTACACGCAAAATAAGTGGAAATAATTTACAAAAAGCCGCCGAAGCCGCATAACGGCGCGCTTTCAAGTCATTTTAGATGTGCACTATATCTTGTTTTGTAATATAATTGTAAACACAAGATATAGTATTTTTAACATAAAACCCCTTGAAAAACAATTTTAAGTGTGGTATTATTTATGGCAGATACACAGAAGGAGATGTATGAAAATGAAAATTATTAAGAGAAACGGCTCGGAGGTAAATTTTGACGCCGATAAAATAAAGGCGGCGGTCAGCAAGGCGAAATATGCCGGCGATCATCAGGATGAGCTTACGGTACGTGATATAGATGATATCGCGGCGGCGGTTGAGGAATATTGTTCGAATATGCACCGCGCGCTTTCGGTCGAGGAAATACAGGAGCTTGTGGAAACGGAGATTATGAGCCACGGCGCGTTTGAAATCGCGAAGCGCTATATTCGTTTCCGCTTTACGCGTAACCTTGTCAGGAAGACCAACACGACGGATAATCAGATTTTAAGCCTCCTTGAGTGTGACAACGAGGAGGTAAAGCAGGAGAACTCGAACAAGAACCCTACCGTTAACAGCGTACAGCGCGATTATATGGCGGGCGAGGTAAGTAAGGATATCACGGAAAGACTGCTTTTGCCGCCGGATATTGTCGAGGCGCATAAAAACGGAATTATACATTTTCATGACTCGGATTATTTCGCGCAGCATATGCATAACTGCGACCTTGTAAATCTTGAGGATATGCTCCAGAACGGTACGGTTATAAGCGAAACGATGATAGAGCGGCCGCATTCGTTCTCGACCGCGTGCAATATCGCTACGCAGATCATCGCTCAGGTAGCGAGCAATCAGTACGGAGGTCAGAGTATAAGTCTTACGCATTTGATCCCGTTTGTTGACGTGTCAAGGCAGACGATAAGAAAGCAGCTGATAAACGAGCTTGCGGAGATAGGCGCGGAGTGCTCGGAGGATAAGCTCGGCGAGCTTGTCGAGGAACGCTTGAAGCTTGAAATACGCCGCGGTGTGCAGACGATACAGTATCAGCTTGTAACGCTGATGACCACGAACGGGCAAGCGCCGTTTGTGACTATATTTATGTATCTGGGCGAGGCGAGAAACGACCGTGAAAAGGCGGATCTGGCGCTTGTTATAGAGGAAATGTTAAATCAAAGGATCGAGGGCGTAAAGAACGAGGCGGGAGTATGGGTAACTCCGGCGTTCCCCAAGCTTATTTATGTGCTCGAGGAGGATAATATACACGAAGATTCACCGTATTGGTACTTAACAGAGCTTGCGGCGAAATGTACGGCAAAGCGCATGGTTCCGGACTATATATCGGAAAAGATGATGCTGCGTCTTAAAATCGATAAGAACGGTAACGGTAACTGCTATACGTGCATGGGCTGCCGCAGCTTCCTGACGCCGTATGTTGATGAGAACGGCAAACCCAAGTATTACGGACGGTTTAATCAGGGCGTTGTTACGATCAATCTTGTCGATGTGGCCTGCACGGCGGTTGAAAACGGCGGCGGGGAAAAGGAGTTCTGGGAAACGCTTGACGAGCGTCTTGAGCTGTGTCACCGCGCGCTCAGATGCCGTCATGAGCGGCTTTTGCGTACAACATCGGACGCCGCGCCGATACTTTGGCAGCACGGAGCGCTCGCGAGACTTGAAAAGGGCGAGCCTATAACGAAGCTGCTTTACGGCGGATACTCCACGATATCGCTCGGCTACGCGGGATTGTGGGAGTGCGTATACGAGGTTACGGGCAAAAAGCTTACCGAGCCGGAGGGCGAAAAATTCGGCCTTGAGGTTATGCGCCGGTTAAACGACGCATGCAAGAAATGGAAGAGCGAGGAAAACATCGACTACTCCATTTACGGCACACCGCTTGAATCGACAACATACAAATTCGCGAAGTGTCTGCAAAAGCGGTTCGGCAGAATCAAAGGCGTTACGGATAGAAATTACATAACCAATTCATATCACATTCATGTGACCGAGCCTATAGACGCGTTCTCAAAGCTTGAAAAGGAGGCGCGGTTCCAGGAGTTGTCTCCGGGCGGCGCGATAAGCTATGTGGAGGTGCCGAATATGCAGAATAATATTCCGGCGGTGCTTGAGGTTATAAAATTCCTTTATGACCATATCATGTACGCGGAACTGAATACAAAGAGCGATTATTGTCAGGTCTGCGGCTATGACGGCGAGATTCAGATCGTGACCGAGGATGATAAGCTTATATGGGAGTGTCCAAACTGCCATAATCATGACCAGGATAAAATGAACGTCGCGCGCCGTACCTGCGGGTATATCGGTACGCAGTTCTGGAATCAGGGCCGCACACAGGAGATCAAGGAAAGGGTATTGCATCTGTAATAATGAACTACTGCGAAATTAAAAATTGTGACATAGCAAACGGGGAGGGCGTACGCGTCTCCCTGTTTGTGTCAGGCTGCACTCACCGCTGTAAGGGCTGCTTTAACGAGATAGCGTGGGATTTTGACGCGGGTGAGCCGTTCACGGAGGAAACGGAGGAGAAAATCCTTGATATGCTCAACAAGACGTATATAAACGGCCTGACACTGCTTGGCGGCGAGCCGTTCGAGCCGTCGAACCAGCGCAGGCTTACGCCGTTTTTAAAGCGCGTAAAAGCATGGCTGCCTCAAAAAAATATATGGTGCTACACCGGATATACATATGAAACCGATTTACTGCAGCAAAGCCGCGCGCGGTGCGAGTGCACGGATGAAATGCTGTCCATGATCGACGTGTTGGTGGACGGTGAGTACATAGAGGCGGAAAAGGATATTTCATTGGCGTTCCGCGGCTCGCGCAATCAGCGTATTTTACGGCTTAAAAAATAATAGGAGATAAATTTTACGAGGGAAGATTTTTACGGAAAAGAGATGTTATTTTGATGAAATTTATGCAAAAATACAGCAGGACAACGATAAGAGCCGCCATGCATATGGCTGTCCCGGCTATTATCGAGTCCTTTTTTGTCGCGTTCGCGGGTTTGGTGGATTCACTGATGGTAAGCTCCCTGGGCGCGTCGGCCGTCGCGTCGGTCGGACTTACGCAGCAACCCAGATTTATGGGACTGTCGGTATTTTTCGCGCTGAATGTCGCTTTATCAGCGCTTGTCGCACGCCGGTACGGTGAAAACAAACGGCGCGAGGCGAATCAGATACTTATCACCGCAATTGTGCTCATAATAGGCGTCAGCGCTGTTTTAAGCGTAATTTTCGTAGCTATGGCGCCGCAGATTATCACATGGTGCGGCTCGACCGCCGATACACATGACGGCGCGGTAACGTATTTCCGCATAGTCATGGGCGGTATGTTCTTCAATTGTATGCAGATGGGCATAAATTCCGCGCAGCGCGGCGCGGGCAATACGCAGATTACAATGCGCACTAATGTTACTTCAAATGTGGTTAACATAATATTTAACTATTTTCTCATAAACGGTCATTTCGGGTTCCCGGCGCTCGGCATTGCCGGAGCGGCCATAGCCACGGTTTTGGGAACGGTCGTATCGTGCGTGATGAGTATAATCTCAATTATGAAGCCGGACTTTTTCATCAGTTTGGTTTACATAATAAAGGAGCGGGTACGCCCGGCGATATCGGCGGTAAAGCAGATCATACACGTCGGTTACAGCGTGTTTTTCGAGCAGCTTTTGATGCGCGTAGGCTTTATCGCGACGGCGGTAATGGCGGCGCATCAGGGTACGGCCGCGATGGCGGCGCACCAGGTGGCGATGAATATCATGGGATTGTCGTTCTCATTCGGCGACGGTCTGCAATCGGCGGCGGTAGCGCTTATAGGGCGAAGCCTCGGCGAGAACAGGCCCGGCCGAGCTAAGGAGTTCGGCGCGACATGCCAAATGATAGGCGGACTTATCTCAGTCGCGCTCGCGATAATATATCTTATCGGCGCGAAGCCGCTTATGCGGATGTTCTTCGATGAGCCTGAAATTGTCGCGATAGGCGTAAGTATTATGTACATAATTATCGTAACGGTGCTGTTCCAGATACGTCAGGTTATTTATATGGGTTGTCTGCGCGGCGCGGGAGATACGCTATATACGGCGCTCGCGTCCACGATATGTGTAACGCTTGTAAGAACGGGCGCGTCGTATTTCTTCGGCTACACACTCGGCTGGGGCATCGTCGGTATATGGCTCGGCGTGCTCGCGGACCAGGTGGGAAGATACATATTCGCGGCAATTCGATTTAAGGCGGGCAAATGGGTCGGCATTCGGATATAAATGTATTGACCGCATCCAAGCCGTGCGGGTTCGGACTGTCGAAAAACTGCCCCGACTGTGCGAAAGGCAGCGGTATGTCAAAAATTATATTTGTAAAACAACAGCGCCGATAGCTTATGAAAACGGCGCTGCTCGTTTCCGATGAAAACGCAGCCTCGTACGCCGGCGGATCCGTTTTCGTGAAAGTGTTGCAAAAAATAATGCGGAATGGGGAATAACGAAATTAAAGGCGTATGTTTGTGCATCGCACGATAATATTTTTCATCGCAAACCAAAATAAAATCCGCAGGTCCTTATAGGACCCGCGGATCTTATCATTAATGTCATGAATAAAATGATAGCTTAAACCGAATAAAATGATAGCTTAAACCGGTTGAGTGGCCTGCGTGTTTTCACGCAGCTTCATTTTTCGGCTATGCTTATAGCTTGTAGTCTGTCGAATTTCATTACGGCTGTTTGCCGATGTAAGCAAGGATACCGCCGTCAACGTAGAGAATATGGCCGTTAACCGCGTTCGACGCGTCAGACGCGAGGAATACCGCCGGGCCGCCAAGCTCGTCGGGATTAAGCCATCTTCCGGCCGGGGTACGTCCGACGATGAACTGATCGAACGGATGACGCGAACCGTCGGGCTGTGTCTCGCGGAGCGGAGCTGTCTGAGGAGTCGCGATATATCCGGGGCCTATGCCGTTGCACTGGATATTATAAGCGCCGTACTCGGAGCAGATGTTTCTTGTGAGCATCTTCAAGCCGCCCTTGGCCGCCGCGTATGCCGAAACAGTCTCACGGCCAAGCTCTGACATCATCGAGCAGATGTTTATGATCTTACCGTGGCCCTTCTTGATCATCGACGGAATAACCGCTTTGGATACGATGAACGGAGCGTTTAAGTCAACGTCGATAACCTGTCTGAACTCCGCCGGTGTCATATCGCACATCGGGATCCTCTTAATAATACCGGCGTTGTTAACAAGAATATCAACCACACCGATCTCCGTCTCGATTTTCGCGATCATTTCCTTGACCATGTCCTCGTTTGTAACGTCGCAAACGTAACCCGTCGCGTCGATACCGTCAGCCTTGTAGGAAGCGAGGCCCTTGTCCACGAATTCCTGCTTAATATCGCAGAACACGATCTTCGCGCCCGACGCCGCCATCGCCAAAGCGATACCGTAGCCTATGCCGTAGCTCGCGCCGGTTATAAGCGCAACCTTGCCGTCAAGTCTGAAATTCTTTGAGTAATCCATTTGTAAAAAATCCTCCCTTTTGTTATTTTAATTCACAAAATTAACGTTTCAATTATCCGCTCCATATAAACCGCCGATACGCTGGTTTTTTTCGAGTTTTATGTAATTTTCGCCGAATGCCGGCATGCATGATATCGCGGATTTATAGAAGCTCCCACCTTAGACTAAAGGTTCGGGTCGATAAATCAGATGGGCAAAATTGCCGTCAATATCCCTGTACCAATACGTCTTTAAGCCTTTTGCGTTTTCCGACACGTCATGTACCTCTTCAACACGCTCGTCCGCCTTTAAAATCGGTACGATCCTGTCAAATTCCTCCGATGAAACAGCCATTGCTATATGGCGGATACCGGCTGACTTTTCAACGTCGTCGGGCTTATCTGCCTGTGCCGCGACAAATTCAATCATCGACTTGTCCTCAAACGCAAGGAAATATGTACCCTTTCCGTTATCGTAGACAACATCGCCGCCGAAGATTTCCTGATACCAGTTTTTCAGCGTCAGCGTGTCCTTGGAAACGATACCGATATGCTCAATTCCCATATAATCACTCCTTCGTATAATACTTATTTGTGATATTATACCATATCCGAAGACGAATTTCAATATTTTTTACACAATTTTCATAAGAAAAAATATACGGATTTTAAATATGCCGCGCAAAGCGCGTTGCTGTGCTATATATGCGTACTCGTAGAACACGTACATGGAAAATTATGGAGGAATATAAGTGGTATTATGCGGAGATAACGAAGGAAAGAATATTAAAATCGGCCGCGCGAAAAGGGCGCTTAGGCGTTCCGGCCGCCAAGACTTATGTACACCGGCGCATATACAGGAGCTATATGGAGGATTTTGCTGCCCTCACGCCGCCGAAGCAGACAATGTATTGCTATCTTTTGGATTTCTCGTATATTTTCGTGGTAAAATATACGAATAAGGAGTTGTTGAGTATGAAAAAAATTACAAATGAGCACATTGAAAATTTCAAAGCCTATCTGCAAAATGAGGAGCGGTCGGACGCGACGGTGGAAAAATATACACGTGATATCGCGGCGTTTCATGAATGGCTTAACGGACGGGAGGTGGACAAAAGCGCGGTTTTAATGTATAAATCGCGGCTGATCGACGCTTACGCGCCCGCGAGCGTCAACTCGATTTTGTCGTCGCTGAACAGTTTTTTCCGGTTCATGGATTGGCACGACTGCCACGTGAAAACGCTGAAAATCCAGCGGCAGATTTTCGCGAAAAGTGAACGGGAGCTGACGAAGGCGGAATACGAGCGGCTGCTCAATGCCGCGCGGAAGCGCGGCAATCAAAAGCTGTATTACCTCATGCAGACGCTGTGCAACACGGGAATACGCATATCGGAGCTGCGATATATCGACGTAAACGCCGTAAAAACGGGCAAGGCGACGATACGGTGCAAGGGCAAAATGCGCGTGGTGATACTGACCGCGCCGCTGTGCAAAATGCTCAAAGGATATTTGAAGGAGCAGGGAATCGCAACGGGCAGCGTGTTTCAGACACGAACGGGAAAACCGCTCAACCGCAGTAATATTTGGCGAATGTTAAAGGCGCTGTGCGACAGCGCGGGGGTGTCGCGTGACAAGGTGTTCCCGCACAATTTCCGGCATTTGTTCGCGCGCACGTTCTATTCCATTCAAAAGGACGTGGTTCGCCTCGCGGACATTCTCGGCCATTCGAGCATCAACACGACGCGTGTTTATACAATGGAAACCGGCGCCGTCCACCGCCGCCAAATGCAAAAGCTCGGGCTGCTGCGGTGCTAAAAAAAGACAACATAACGGAAATTATGTTGTCGAAATAGCCTACATATATTCTGTTACTCGGACTTAATAAACGGAAAGGAAACGAAAAGAGCATGACAAACAAGGCCAATGCGAGCTGTAGTTCCGCGTTGGTCTGATTTTCATGCCATTTTTCGGCTTTTATAATCAATTTACGCTATAAATTTATAAAAATTTAGCACAATGGGTTGACAAATATTGTATTATGCGCTATAATATTAATGTGTATATTTGTCTGAGATTGTGTACTTTCGACAACATAATTTCCGTTATGTTGTTATACAGGAGGGCGAATGGCCGAATCACCCCAACGTATAACCATGGCGGAATCGGCGAAGGTAGGCGCGCAATACGCTTTATCATCACAGATAATTCACAAATTACAAAAAAGGAGATGTAGAAAATGATACTAAAAAAGATTTTGGCCGTATTAACAGCCTCGGCAATGCTTGCGGCATCAGCGGCGATCCCCGTATTTGCTGACGAAGATGCGCCCGAAACCGCGCCCGAGGAAGCGGCGGTTGTCGAGGAAGCGCCGATTGAGGAAGTCAACGAGGAAGTGCCGGCTGCGGACGAGATTGAATTGGCGGAGGCAAGCGACCCGCCTGAGCCGACAGCATTCCCTTGGGAAGGAAGCGGTGATTCGGAAGATGATCCGTATAAGATTTATGACAGCGAAGACCTGAGAGCTATTGCCGACGCGGTAAACAATGCACCGAACGGACAGGCAAACAAAATGTTTGAAGGCAAATATTTCAAGATGATGAATGATATTGAGCTGGACTGTGACCAGTCGGACTATAATACCAGATGGATACCGATCGGTAAAGATACGCGCACGTACAATCAATACAAAGCGTTTTGCGGTACCTTTGATGGTGATGGACATGCAATCAGGAATTTGTGGATCAATACGACTGATAGTTACAATGGTATATTCGGATATATTCGTGCCGGTGCCGTAATAAAGAATCTCAGTGTTTACGGCAGTATAAAGGGCGGGAGTAATACTGGAGCGATCGCCGGTCTTGTCTATGACACCTGCCTTATATCAAATTGCCATAATTATTGTGATATACAATGTTATGCCAGTTCCGGAGGTATCATTGGTGACATCGGAGACGGACAACAAACGGAAGTAATAGATTGTCACAACGAAGGCGACATTACCACGGACGTATATGCCAGTGTGGGGGGAATCGTCGGAGAAATAGGTTACAGTGGGCCCAAAATTACAAATTGTTATAACACGGGAAAAATAACTAAAACACGCGGTGATTCGGAAGGTCTGGGTGGTATTCTCGGAAAGGGTACCGCAACTGTTACTAATTGCTATAATACGGGCGATGTTACCGGAAGCAAAAAAGGAATTGGCGGCATTGTCGGACAGTGTAAAGCAGGATTAGTCGTTGACAGCTGCTATAATACCGCAAAAATCGAGGCAACAGTAGCAGACGCCAACAGTAACGTGGGCGGAATCACCGGCGGAATGGATTATGTCAAGCAAATAATAAACTGCTATAACGAAGGCGAGATTGTCGGCGCGGGCTATAATGTGGGCGGTATTTCCGGATATGTAAACGGCGGTTACAGCGCATCTATGGCTAATTGCGTAAACTACGGCCCCGTGCATGGCGCAAAATATGTCGGCGGCATTGCAGGTTACATGGGATCAATTGACGTTCAGTATTGTAGCAATTCCGGAGATGTTACCGGAGAAGGCGATCGTGTTGGCGGTATTTATGGCTACAATGATAGCAACGCTTGTCACTTAACAGGCTCCTATAATACGGGCAAAGTCAGCGGTGCAAATTGTGTCGGAGGCATAAGCGGTCAAGTTGCTGATACCTCAAGCTATATTAGGCACTGCTACAATCTGGGCAGCGTTATCGGAACAGGCAATTATGTTGGCGGCTTAGTCGGCGAGAATCTTAAGCACAGTACGGCGTCAACTACCGCTACTGACAGAATCAATAATAGCTTCAATGCCGGCGAGGTAAAAACCGGCGGCGGTGTGCTCGGTACGGGTCAGCTTACGGGAAAAGTCCCGGAAACAAAAGTCGTTACCAATACGTTCTATCAAAAAGATACGGCAGAGCACGGTTATGTTTTGGCCGAGGAAGTTGCCGACGACGTACCGGGTCAGATTGAAGTATTCGACACATATTCGAATCTTAAAGGCAAGCTTCCGTCAAGCGAATGGTATTTCGAAGCTGATGAAAATGAACCACCGCAGCTTGTAAACAATCCGCGTCCGTCGGTTGTTATTAACTGCAATAATGGCGGCACGGCGACGGCGGCAAAAGCGGAGGACGGAACTGTCACAGTAACGGTTACGCCGGATGATGGATATGTTCTTGCCGGAATCAAGGCGGAATGTAACGGCGAGGATTTTGAGTTAAACGGTGACGGACCATACACATTTACAATGCCTAAAAAAACGGTATATATTACAGTAACGTTTATGAAGAAGGAAGCGCATACAATTGTTGACGCGCCGGTAGTAGACGCACCGGTTGCCCCATCGGATGCGCCGGAAGATGTAAAACAGGCCGCAGAAGAACTCAAAGATTGGACAGCAGATTTGACCGACTCAAGCGACTTTAACGCTGTAGGCGATGCAGTTGCCTCGAATGATAACTTGTATGAAAAGGCGCAGGAAGAGTTCCCGGAGGCTGAGCAGGTATATCTTCACGTTGTAACCGACCTTGAATTTATGGTTGAAAGCTACAATAAAGAATCCGGTGAATTTACGGTAGACATTTCCGCGGTACGCCATATTCTTGCATCGGATGAGCCGGTACTGACGGATGAGCAGAAGAAAGATCCGGAAGGCAGCGAAGGCGTTGTGGAGCTTGGCGAAGGCAGAGAAATCACGGTAAATAAGGACATCATTCTTTCAATTCCGATCCCATCGGCATTGCAAAAGAAGGAAAAAATAGAGATTACGCATACGCATGATGAGAATACTGTTTATAGATATATTAAGCAGCCAGAGAACGGCATAGTTACATTTACTGCTCACGGTTTGTCAACATTTGCATTTAAAGCATATGAGGTTCCGACTCTGGATCCGGATGATCCTGAGCTTGAGAGAGCTTTGAACGACCTTACAATTTCGGTGGGCAAATTTGAATATGATCCGAAAAAGTTTGATTATGAGAATATCCCGGTACCGAGCAACAAGACGTTCGTAATGGTAACGCCGATATTCACAAACCCCGACATTAAGGCTGTTACGATAAATGGTAAAAAAGCTGAAAATGGCGAAGAAAGACAGGTTGATTTAAATCCGGGCGAGAATGTTATAACAGTTGATGTGTATAATCAGGAGCTCACAACAATATCTAACCCCATTGCATTGACTGCTGAAGCAGAGCCGATTAACACCTACACAATCCCAATCACCCGCATGGCGCTTACAGATATGTCGGTATATTTCAAGCCGGTAAGTGGGAATAAGCGTCAGTATGACATTATTCTCAAAGCGGGCGATGGTACAGCAGAGAACTCAGCCGATGAAATACATCGTCTTAACAGCGCGGATTTGACGTTCGAGCTTAAACAGCCCGAAAACGGCGGCGTTGCTTACCGCATTGCCCCGGCGGAATATATTGATTTAATTGACGCGGGCAGCGACCGCTATGAATTCAATTTCAAAGAAGGCGATGCCCTGCATAATACCGGTAGCGAAATCGTAATCGGTACGGTAGAATTCCTCGGTTACGGCAACGTGGACTCGTTCAAGGTTAAGAGCGAGGGTGTGGAAACCAATGCTGTACATCCCACAACAGAATCCGATAATATCGTTACGGATTATACGCCGGATGGCGCAGAAAAGGGCAACGGTATATTGCATATAGACGGTGTTAAAGATATAACAGATATCGGTGAAAATACTTACTACGGCGCAATCACCGATACCTTCGGTGTGGAGCAGCAGGATGTTACGATTAACGTAATGTTCCCGAACAAGCTCGCGGATAAAATTGATAATGCATATATCGAGGATATGATCGTGACCGTAGAGGGCGGAGCGGCGTTCAAGAGCACAATCCCGCTTGGTAATTATGGCGATAAATCTGACCCGGCCAACGAAAATTGGCCTAAGGATGCAAACGGAGTAACTTCAATCAAGGCAATGGTATTTGATTACACAACGCAAAAAGCTCCGGAAGCAGATGCTGAGCCAAACGCGAACGGATACCAGATTAATATGACCG
>CANQYQ010000050.1 GCA_947628155.1 uncultured Clostridia bacterium | reverse complement strand
AACCAGCCGGAGACAGACACAAAATCCGATACCGGTTCGCTGACTATACATAAGTGGATAAAGAACCGCGATGCGGATAATGATCAGAAATTCACATTTACGGTGAAATTCTATGAAGATCCCGGCAACAGGACCGGTTTTGACCGCGATGATGTTTCCGACCTTACGCCGCTTAAGAACTACACGTTTGATTACACGCTCGGCAATAAAACAGGAAAGCTGACGGAATCAAATAATACGATAGAGCTTAAGAATAATCAATCGGTAACTATCACAGGCATACCCGAAGGCACGATTTACACAGTCGAGGAAATCGTCCCCGAAGGGTATAAAAAGCCGCCGGTAAGGACGGACGATAAGGGTGCAATTTCCGATTCAACCGGAACGGTCGTGCTTCATCAGACGGTATCCGAGGAGTTTATAAATGAGAAGGACTCGCCTAAACCCACGCTTACGCCTGATCCGACCTCTACGCCTACATCCGCTCCGACGGCAACACCGCGTCCCGGCGGCGGAGGCGGACATGGGTCGTTCCCGAGGAAAACTCCTACGCCGCCTCCGGTCGTCACAGCTACGCCGCGTCCGAACGGTAATACTACACCAACGCCGGCCGGAACGCCTACGCCGGGCGGCACGTCCACACCGCGTCCGAACGGTAATACTACTCCCGCGCCGGTAATTACGTCCGCGCCGACAACGTCTGCGCCTGAGGTGACTCCGACGCCTGTGCCGAACGGCGGGGATAATCCTCCGTCAAGCTCCGGCGATCCGACGCACGAGTACAAGGAAGGCCCGTCTGAGGTCAACACTCCGAGGACCGGAGATAACAATATGCTGTCAATGTGGATCACCATAGCTGTAATAACAGGACTTGCGGCGCTGTGGTTGATCCGTCAATCGAGAAAACAAGACAATTGAATATAGGAGGGTAAAATTATGAAAAAGAAAATTTTAAGAGGAATAGCCGTTCTGTGTTCGTTGGCATGTGTATTTTCGATAATTCAGACGGCAAGAACAATATATGATTATAATCACGGAAAGACAGAATACACGGAGCTTGCGGACCTGCTTGTAAAGCCGCGCGATAACAGCGTATACGTTTCACGGAAGGAGGCGTCCGGCACGGACGCCGCCCCGGTGGACGTAAACTTCGATTTGCTCCGTCAGATGAACGCGAGCGCTGTCGGCTGGCTGTACTGCGAGGGTACGCCGATAAATTACCCGGTTGTGCAGAGCAGCGACAATGCGTATTACCTTAATCATCTTTATGACAATCAGTCAAATTCTTCGGGTGCGATATTCATGGACGCGATGAACGACCCGGAGCTGACAGACATAAACACGGTGATTTATGGTCATAACATGAAGAACGGAACAATGTTTGCATCGCTTCAGAACTATGACAAACAGCGGTATTACGAGCAGCATCCCACGATGTACTATATTACCGCCGACCATGACTACAGGATCGACGTTTTTGCAGCATATGAGACAACGGGAAATTCCGAGGCGTTTACGATGTTCTTCGACTCGCCGAAAACATATGACGGCTACCTGCATTGGGTATGGGATCATTCGAAAATAGACACATCGGGACTGCCGATGACTACGGATGATAACATCGTCACATTGTCAACATGCTCTTACGGCTATAACAACGCAAGATATGTTGTACAGGGAAAGGTTACACGGCTGAATTAAATTGCTATACACCGAATCTATATGAGAAAAATATCCGCCGCCGACGAGGTATCCACCCCGCGGCAGGCGGATATTTAAATTGTTCAAATTGTGACACTGTCATTGTGCCGTCAGCTTACGCAAAAGTCCGGCGGTATAAAAAACAATTGACGGTCTATATGGGGTAGGTGCGGTCGCGCCGACGCATTCCTTATTCGGTATGCAGAAATCATACGACGGAATCATAAGCTGTACGCGGCGTTCGAGCTTGATTATCGAGAATATACCTATCGACACGAACACGCGCTTGCGTTCATTGCCCGACACAAAGCTGCCGTCGAAAATCTTTGACACCGAATCCGGTACGGACGCGAGGTCGAAGTCGTCGTCGCAGCAGCAGCACTGCTTGTCGCGCGCGTCAACGACCTTAGCCCCCAGCGCAATCGGGTCAACGACCTCGACAACCGCGTGGGGCATATTTGTTTTCTGCCACATCTGCGGGTCAAACGCGTTTTCCGTATAACGGGATTCAAAAATCTTGGCGTTGCCTTCAGAACCGAAAAGAATGACCTTCTTATCGAATGTCGCAAGTCCCTCCACCATGCTCGGTCTGTTTGCTCCGGTAAATACCGCCAGCTTTACACGGAAGAAATATTTAAGGTCTATCGAGTAAAAGCCACGGTTAAACGGCACGGCTTCAATATCCGAAAATACCCAAATAATTTCCGCCTTGGTACACTTTACGCTTATCGCGTCGTCAACTATCGACTGTCCGCACGAGGTCAAGTATACCCGTATATTTTCAAGGCAGTCCTTGTCGCGGCAGCTGTCGTAAATCTTGTCTGTATGTATACAAACCGCTTCTCTGAAATTTGTATCACAATTATTTCCGCTCAAAATTATTCATTCCTTTCCTTAAATTTGGGGGTATTCCCTGATATAGAATATGACAGGGGGTAAAAAGTGTTACGAAAAAGACGTATATAAAAAAACCGCCGAAGCGGTCATTGAGTATAGATATCGGGCATATGGATACGTCGCGGACACGCGCGGACTACTTTTGCGTTATAAGCCGCGCCGCGTCCGTATCAAGCGCTTCATTCATGCTGCCCGTGCGGAAACCCCGCAAATCAAGAGATATATATTTAAAGCCGAGCTCCTTAAAATATGCCGTCACATCATCGGATATCGCTAGAATTTTATTAAATTCCGTTTTCTGAAGCTCGATCCGAGCGAGAGTCCCGTGAACGCGTACCCGGAGCTGACCGAAACCCTTGTCATGAAGATAACGCTCCGCCCTGTCGATTGTATTAAGCGTCCCGGCGGTAATTTTTTCGCCGTACGGTATGCGCGACGCGAGACACGCTGCGGACGGCTTATTCCACGTCGGCAAACCCTCCATTTTTGACAATGCGCGGATCTCCGCCTTTGTAAGTCCCGCCTCTTTAAGCGGACTCAGCACACCTCGCTCCCGCACGGCAAGCATGCCGGGCCGGTAATCCCCGTCATCGTCGGCATTCGAGCCCTCGGCAATATTCGTTATGCCCGCCCGCGCCGCGGCGTCTTTGATTTTGCCGAGCAAATCACGTTTGCATATATAACAGCGGTTCGGCGGGTTCTCGGCAAAGCCTTCGATGTTAAGCGGGTCGGTATCGACAATTATCAGGCGGATCCCGTATTTTTCGCAAAACTCCCGCGCGCCAATTATTTCGCTTTCCGGGCACAGACAGGATTTGACTGTTACGGCAACCGCGTTATCACCCAATACATCGTGCGCGGTTTTGAGCAGAAACGCCGAATCGGCGCCGCCTGAAAACGCGACGGCGGCAGTACCGAGATCCTTAAGATACTTTCTTAAAATCTCAAGCTTTTCATCCATAATCTCATCCCCTGTCATATTTCTTTGATAAAATTATAGCATAAATATCATATAAAATCAATAGGAAATCAAAAAAAACACGGCGTACGGACATTTGCCCGCGCGCCGCACACCGCCGCGTTAATAATATAACGCGGCGGCAGTATTGTTTTTATTAAGCTCTGAACTTATCAATGGTATTGAGAACATCTTTATTTACCGGGTCGCCTATC
This sequence comes from uncultured Clostridia bacterium, assembly GCA_947628155.1. Lineage (GTDB taxonomy): Bacteria > Bacillota > Clostridia > UBA1381 > UBA1381 > 12844. The sequence continues at coordinate 9,973 of CANQYQ010000050.1, read as the reverse complement.
TCTACTTTTATCGGCTTCGATAAATCCATAGACAATATACCCATAATTGACTTGCCGTCGATTATGTACCTGCCGCTAAACAAAGTAACGTCTCCGTGATTGTTCAGAACCGCGCTGTTAAATTCCTTGACCGCGTCAAGACTGTCCAATAATACAACCGTTTCAACCATTACTTAACATCTCCTTTCTCTCCGGTATTGTGCTGTATTATACGCTCGGAGAAATCAAAAGTCAATGTTAAATATTCACAAACTTAAACTTATTAAAATCGTTTTTTGAGCTATTTTAACAATGTAATAATATTATTTCCCGCTATCAAGAATTATCGTTACGGGCCCGTCGTTAGTGAGCGTGACCTTCATATCCGCGCCGAATTCGCCCGTTTCGACGTGCACGCCTTTGCCGCGCGCATACGCGATAAATTCTTCATACATGCGTTTTGCGCCGTCCGGATCCATCGCGGCGCCGAAATACGGTCTGCGTCCGTGTGAGCAGTCGCCGTACAAGGTAAACTGCGATATGACAAGCATCGCGCCGTTTACGTCCGCGAGGGATAAATTCATTTTACCGTTCTCATCGCTGAAAATACGCAGATTGATTATTTTATCCGCAATATATTTTAAATCCGTATCCGTATCGCCCTCGCCCACGCCGAGCAGCACAAGAAAACCCGTACCTATACCGCCGTGTACCGCGCCGTCTATTTTGACCTGAGCCTCCGTTACCCTTTGTATTACCGCTCTCATATTTCGTACCCGCTTTCCTCAATTATTTCCTGCAGCTCCTCCCATACGAGGTATTCCTTTTCCAATTCCTCGTTGAACCGTCCTATTTCCGCGGAAAGTTCACCCAGCTTCACATAATCCGACGCGATTTCCGGAGCGTTTAATTCCGCTTCCTTGCCGCGTATTTTATCCTCAATTTCAGCGATCTTCTCCTCGGTTTTTTTGAACCGACTTAGGATTTTACGCTTTTCCGACTCGCGCCGCTTGCGCTCCATATAATCCGCTTTACCCGCGCTTTCCTTCTTCGGCGCGGATATTTCCGCTTTTTTTCGCTTTTCGGCGAAATCATCATAGTTTCCGATATAGCTTTCTATTCCGTCCGGGGTCATGTATAAGATACGGTCGGCAAGCTTATTGATAAAATAGCGGTCGTGCGATACCATAAGCATTGTCGCGTCGTATCCCTCGAGCGCCTTTTCAAGCGCCTCGCGCGAGTCGATATCGAGATGATTTGTCGGCTCGTCCATTATGAGAAAATTATTCTTTTTAAGCATAAGCTTTGCCAGCTCCACCCTCGCGCGCTCGCCGCCGGACAGGCTGCCTACAAGCTTAAACACATCCTCGCCCCGGAACATGAACACCGCGAGGGCGCTGCGAAGCTCGGTGAGCGTCATGTCCGGATATTCATCATACAGCTCATCGAGCACGGTTTTTTCCATATGCAGATTTTCCTGCAGCTGGTCGTAATATCCCGTGACGATGTTCGCGCCGATTTTATAATCGCCCGCTGTCGGCTCATATTGACCGAGTATAATTTTCAAAAACGTCGTTTTCCCGCAGCCGTTCGGCCCGACAAGAAATACGCGTTCGCCCTTTTTTATAAACACGTCCGCGTTTTTAAACAGCGGCGCGCCGTCAAACGATTTCGCCAAGTCCTCTGTCACGAGCACGTCCTGCCCGCCGCCCTGCAGGGCGGCAAAGTGAAACGTCATTTCCTCCGGCTTCGCGTCCGGCTTTACAAGCTCCTTTTCAAGCCGCTCGATCACCTTCATTTTGCTTTCGGCGGTTTTTATATTTCTCTCGCGGTTCCACCGCCGCTGCTGCTCGACTATGCCCTCGAGCCGCTCTATTTCCCGCGCGGTATTTTCGTAATTTCGTTCTTCCGTTTTTCGCTCGATCTCCGACTGCTTCACAAACGCGCTGTAGCCGCCGTTATATACGCGCAAAATTCCGCCGCGCATTTCCATGGTTTTATTCGTTACCGCGTCAAGAAAATAGCGGTCGTGGGAGATGACGATAAACGCCTTGTTAGAGCCCTTTAAAAAATCCTCCAGCCACTCGACCGAATCAATATCGAGATGGTTTGTCGGCTCGTCAAGAAGCAGCAGATTCGCGTCGCTAAGCAGCAGCTTGCCAAGTGATACGCGTGTTTTCTGGCCTCCCGAAAGGGCGTTTACGCTAAGTGAAAATTCGTCCTCACCAAATCCCAGACCAAGCAGAGCGCCGCGTATTTTTGATTTGTAAAAAAACCCGTCAAGCTCCGCGAACCGTTCCTGCAGCGCCGCCTGACGCCGTACGAGCGCGTCTATATCGCCGTTTTTGTTTTCTATATCGAAATGTATTTCATTAAGCTCGTTCTCGATCTCCGTTACCTCGGCAAATACCGACGCCGTCTCATCCCATACGGATAAATCGCTGCCGCTTAAGGCGTACTGACCGAGATAGCCTATTTTAAGCTCCTTGCTTTTAAAAATCTCGCCGCCGTCGGAGTCAATCTCGCCCGTGAGTATCTTAAACAGCGTTGACTTCCCCGCCCCGTTCACGCCGACAAAGCCAACCTTATCCGCGCTGTCAACGCTCATGGACACGCCCGAAAACAGCGTTTCGCCCGAATATATTTTTTGTACGTCCGAACAATTAAGCAGTATCATGTGCCGGCTCCCTTCAATACGATTTTGTACTATTCTAACACAAATTTCGCAATATGGCAAGAATGATTTTCCCGCACGATTGACATTCCGGGAAAAATATTGTACAATAATTGAAAACATCTGTAAGGAGAAATGGCAATGCTTGACAAATTGGAAGCGCTTAACGAGAGATTTGAATTTCTGGACAAAAGCATAAGCGACCCGGACGTTATCGCCGATATGGACAAATGGCGCAAATACTGCAAGGAACACGCGGATCTATCTCCGATAATAGAAAAGTACCGGGAGCTTAAATCGGCGCTGCAAACGATCGAGGATGACAAGGAAATGCTGTCGGAGGGACAGGACAGGGATTTTGAGGAAATGATACGCGCCGAGATGGCCGAGGCTCAAAATACCGCGGCCAAAGCGAAAGACGAGCTTAAAATATTACTGCTCCCCAAAGACCCCAACGATGAAAAGAACGTAATAATCGAAATCCGAGGCGGTACGGGTGGCGAGGAGGCGGCCTTGTTCGCCGCGGATCTTATGCGGATGTATTCGATGTACGCGGAGAGCCGGCGCTGGAAAATCGATATTTTAAACTCAAACGCGACAGACATAGGCGGATACAAGGAAATATCGTTCAGCGTCGAGGGCAGGGGCGCGTACAGCCGTTTCAAATTTGAAAGCGGCGTCCACCGCGTGCAGCGTGTGCCGGAAACGGAGTCGCAGGGACGCATACACACCTCAGCCGTGACCGTGGCGGTTTTGCCGGAGGTCGAGGAGTTGGAAATCGATATAAATCCAAACGATTTAAGGATCGATGTGTTCCGCGCCGGAGGCCCGGGCGGTCAGTGCGTAAACACGACCGATTCGGCGGTGAGAATTACGCATCTTCCGACGGGTATAGTCGTATCGTGTCAGGATGAGAAATCGCAGCTTAAAAACAAGGAAAAGGCTATGAAAATTCTGCGTTCGCGCGTATATGAGCGCGCGGAGGCGGAACGAAGCAAGGAAATAGCCGACGCGCGAAAATCGCAGGTCGGCTCGGGCGACCGCTCCGAGCGGATACGCACGTATAATTTCCCTCAGTCACGCGTTACCGACCATCGCGTAAACCTCACGCTGTACAAATTAGAGCAGGTTTTAAACGGCTCGCTCGATGAGATCATCGACGCGCTCATAACCGCCGACCAGGCGGCGAAATTAGCCGGAGAGGAATAAAATAAAAGCCGTAATATGCTTGATATTGCGGCTTTTTTTGTACCTTTTTGTACCTTTTTGTACCTTTTTGCACCTTTTTCGGCGCTGTCTACGCGAGCTCGAGGGTGAATGTGAACGTGGTGTATTTCGCGTCGGTGCCCTCCTTGGCGGGGTTGCTTTCAACCCATATGCTCTGCTTATGCAAGGTCAGGATATTTTTACAAAGCGATAAACCCAGTCCGGCGCCTGTTTTTTCTCGGCGGCGGGATTTATCGGTTTTATAAAAGCGGTTGAAAATATTGCTCAAATCCTTTTGGTCTATACCCGCGCCGAAATTGCCTATCGAGAAATATGCCTTTTTATTGCGCGTCCATGTACGAATGCCCATCGTGGTATTTTCATAGCTGAATTTTACCGCGTTGTCCATGAGGTTCAGTATTACGCGCTGTATCGCGTCCTTGTCTCCGAGAACATTTAGCGCCTCGCTTTCAAAATCAACGTTAAGGTCAAGATTGCGCTCGGTTATACGGCTTTCAAGACTTATTATACAAACCCGCACAAGCTCGTTTAAGTCGAATTTCTCAATCGAAAGCTGGTACTCGCTCGACGACATTTTAGACATTTCAAGCAAATCGTTTACAAGCTTCGTAAGACGTTTTGACTCGTCCACGATGATTTTCAGATATTCGTCGCGCTTTTCCTCGGGAGCGGTGCCGTCCAATATGCTCTGCGCAAACCCGGATATACTTGTCATCGGGGTCCTGAGCTCATGCGACACATCGCTTATGAACCCTGAGCGCATATCCTCAAGATTTTCTATCGAATCGGCCATGAAATTAAAGCTTGACGCAAGCTGGCCTATTTCGTCATTCCCCGTGACCTGTACGCGTTCGGCATAATTGCCCGCGGCAATATTCCTTACGGCGCGGTTGATTTCGGCTATCGGCTTTGATATGCGCCTTGTTTGTATGTACACGAGAATAAACGCCGCCAAAATAGAAAGCGCGGCGCAGATTATAAACATCTCCGCGATTTCATTTGTTGTGGCGTTAAGTGTTTTCATAGGCGTATTAAAGAACATCGCGCCGACGATCGTGCCGTTATATTTTGCCGGAACGCCGATAGTAAGCTGTTTATCGTTAAACTCACCGCCAAAATTGCCTTGCTTGACAACGACGCGCTTGCCTGCCGCGATTTTTTTTAAATACTCCGCCGGCACTGAGCTTACGTCGGTCGTCGAGCTTACGATTTCGCCGTCCATATTGCTCACGGTTATCTGTGTGCCCAAAAGCTGCGACCATGATTTTAACGAATTTTTGTACGCGCGTTCCGAGCGCGCGTCATTTTGTTCGATCTGATATGTCGCCGTCCAGTATTCAAGCGTTTTGCCCGCCGCGAGCACACGTTCCTTCTGCGCGTTTATCATATACTGCGTAAGCGTCGTGGTTGACGCGATTGTAATAAAGAGAAACACAATAAGCAGTATCGCGATATATGTCATGCACAAACGGCTGAATATGCCTTTTTTTAACAATTATACCGCCCCTTTATCAATGAACCTCAAATTTATAGCCGACGCCCCATACGGTCTTAAGCTGCCAGTTGCCGTCCACGCCCTCCAGCTTTTCGCGCAGGCGCTTTATATGCACGTCCACCGTGCGCGAATCACCGTAATAATCAAAGCCCCAAACCTTCTCCAAAAGCTGCTCGCGCGTAAATACGCGGTTGGGATTGGACGCGAGGAAATACAAAAGCTCCAGCTCCTTCGGCGGAAGCTCGACGATGGAGCCGTTTACCTTCAGCTCGTAATTTGAGATGTTTATGGACAGATTTTTGTAATTGAGCGTCTTATCACCGCCGGACTTATCCTGATTTTCCGTGCGGCGCAAAACGGCCTTTACACGCGCGGTAAGCTCCTTTGTCTCAAACGGCTTTACCATATAATCGTCCGCGCCGAGCTCCAGCCCGAGCACCTTATCGAATGTCTCGCCCTTCGCGGTCAGCATTATGATCGGCGTGTTGCTTGTCTTTCTTATCTCGCGGCACGCTTCCCAACCGTCCATTTCCGGCATCATTATATCCATTATCACAATTGACGGCGCCTCTGAGTGAAATTTCTCAACGGCCTCGCGCCCGTTTGACGCGGTGACCGTATCAAATCCCTCGCTTTCAAAATTAATTTTTATAAGCTCCACTATGTTAGCGTCATCGTCAACTATAAGTACCTTGTTCTTCGCCATATTACCTGACCTCCCGGCAAAATTTTATTATAATTATCATAAGTATAACATAAAATGCCGAAATAATAAAGTACCTGACTCCGATTTTAAGTAAATTTTTTGTTAATATTATGAATAAAATCACGGTATGGCGGCCAAAAAAACGCTTGTACACAAAAAATTCATAATTTTAATGTAGACATAGACAAAAATATATGTTATACTATAACGTGAGTTTGTATGATTAATCTCGGGGAGATTGAAGGGAAGTTGAAGATGAAACGGAGTACAAAAGCACGCAGGATGCTTGCGGCGATCGTTATCGCGCTGTTCGCATCGTTCGGAACGGGCGCCGCGCTGGCGGACAATACGCCGGTATCCGAACGCGACGCGATCGAACAAGGCGTGGTTCTCTATGAGAAGATGTCCGGCGAGAGTATCGAATATCCGGCGGAGCTTTCTAAAAGCGGATACGACGATACGTTTTTGAAATCGGTGGTCATGGGTTATGACAACCTTGAGGATTTCGAAAACCTCCATTATAATGAGTACATACGCAAGCAGGATTTTATGAACATCCTTTATAAGACGATAATCACCTATAACCCCGATTTTGCTATAGATGGTGAAGAAACAGAGCGGATCTTAAACAACTGCTTCGACAATGCGTATCTTGACGAGGAAAACCGAACGGCCTACGCTTTTATGATTAAAGAGGGGCTGATTTGCGATACGATAAATTCCGAACCGGATTCCGAGCTTACGTGGGACGGCTGCGCCGTTATGGTGGATCTGGCATATAACCTGTTTGTAAGCGACGAGAAAATCACGGTAGGCGGCGAGGAAATATCCGTCGGCTCAAATATCGGTTCTGTTATCGACCGGCTCGGTATGCCGAACAGAATAGATGAAAGCGATTATGATTTCGATTGGTATGTTTATGACGTCGATTACGGCAGGTTCATGATGCTCGGCGTAGACGGGGACAGGATCTGCGCGTTTTTCACGAACGCGTCGGATTTTGATTACCGCGGTATCGGGTCGGGTAGCGATTTCGCTAAGATCGCGCCGTACATAAACAAGAATTTACGCGTCATTACAGACGGCGACGATAAAATTGACGCGGTTATGTATAATCCGCGCGGCAAGGAAATAAACACATCCGAGGACGCGGGCCTTGCGCGCGCCGACGAGCTGATAGATATAATAAACGCTTACCGCGTAAAAAACGGCCTCAGCGTTTATTCCCCAAATGAAGAGCTTAATGAGATCGCCGCGTCCGCCGAAACGGAAGGCGAATCGGGATATGATATATTTACCATATATTCAAATATGGTCAAAACCGGTTCTGATATAGTCAGAGCGGACGGAGCCATGGTAAGCGCTGTCGGCGCTGCGGTGACGGTGGATGAAAACAATGATTACACGGTCACGGCAAATGTTGTTACGGATAACGAGGCTGTGCCCTCCGCAGAAATGCGGATGCCCGAAACACAAATGATCCCGGACGAACAACCCGCGCTCAATGAGGTTGACGAGGTAACGACTCCGGTTCTTGTGTCGCCGGAATATGAATCGATATACTCCGACGGCGACGATGTGGTAATAGAGCTTGCCATGCAAGCGTCTACGCAGTATCGCATTGAGGTATTTGATTACGAAAACGACGATTATGTCGTAAATCAATACATGACGACAGACGAGCTGTCGTTTACCCTGCCCGCCGAATTGTTCACACCGGGCCGGGATTATACAATAATCGTAAGCGCGCTTGACGCGGACGGCACGTCGTTAAGCTCCGAACCCGTTCTTATAACCTACGGCGAGCCGGAGGGCGGAGTTAAGCTGCTCACGCCCTATAACGACGGTACGACGGATGACGATGTTATAGCCGTATCATGGGAGAGCGACGCTTACAGTGATTTCTATGTTGACTTATACAAAGCGGGAGAAGGACTTATAGTGAGCGAGGTAGTCGAGGGAGAAACCGAGGCTCTGATACGTGGCGTAGATCCCGGCGAATATTATCTGTACGTGACGGCGCTCAGAAAAGGCACGCTTGTTGAAAAGGCGCAGGCAATGTCGCACTTTAAGGTTACGCAGCCGGCGCCGGTAATAAATGAGATCATCCTTGAGCCTGACGAAACCTATAACTTCGTATATGAGGACGAAGGACTCGGCGTATTATATTTTTACGATGAAGACATAATTGAAATCGAGGATGAAAACGGCGAGAAGGTAAAGCGTAAAAAGATCATCCAAAAGCAGGTCAAAGCGACAAAGGCATATAAGAGGCTTTCAAGCTACATAACACGCAAGACATCAACCACAGGCTCTACATATATTACTCCGAATAACGCGTCCGTAACAATGCTGTCCTCCGGAATGGGCGACGCGATAGTTAATGAGGCGGCTAAGTATCTTAATGTGCCGTATGTCTGGGGCGGAACATCGCCCGAAGGCTTTGACTGCTCGGGACTGGTACAGTATGTATGCAATTCTCTGGGCATCACTGTAAACCGCGTCGCGGAGGATCAGTTTAAAAACGGAGTCCCCGTGAATAAGGACGAATTAATGCCGGGAGACCTGGTGTTCTTTGAGCAGAACGGATACATTCATCACGTAGGCATATATGCCGGAAATAACATGATGATCCACGCGCCGCATACCGGCGACGTGGTGAAATACGCGTCATTGGATAACGCGTATTATCAGAGGGAATACGCGGGTGCAAGGAGAGTATATTAAAAAACAGGGGGAAAAAGAATGAATGGGGAAATAACGGCGCGTACTTCCGGCAAGTACCGCAGGATCAACACAATATTCGTCGCGGTAAGCACGGCCGTGATGATAGTCGGTATAATCGGCATAATTTACAGCATTGCGCATTCGAGCTGGCTGTTCGCGGCAAGCTATTTTATCGGCTTGATTTTACTGTTTACATATGTGATGATACGTGTCAACACGGTTTATACCACCTACCTCATGTACGATGATGATTGTGTGGTAATGAAGAACTGGACAAACGATTTTCTCCCGTATGACGTCGGGAACAAATTTAAGGTCCTGTCCGAATTTATCCCGGCACGTACAAAGATAACGGAAATCCCGGTCGAGGAGATCGATAAGGTCCTAATCGGAACGAAGAATTTTATAAAGCGCAACGTAGACGGGGATGATTTGTTTCTCGAACGCATCGCGCCTTATGAAAAAACAAAGGATTATTATCAGAAGCGCACAGTTTCGGGCATGGATATTTTCTACGTCCATACGATAGATAACGAGAGCTATTATATGCCGATTATGAATTTCAATACCAAGGCGGTCAAAAAAATTCTGACCAATACGCTCCTGGCAAATCCGGAAATCGATTTCCGTTCCTCGAGCCGTACATACCGCACAATACGCCCCGGTATGCCTCGGTATGATAAATATGATAAAACGGAAGAATAACTATTTGTTTTATTGCAGACCTTCAGCAAGGCCGCGTCCGTAACTTACGGACGCGGCTTATAATTTAGTCGGCTTTTTAAAAGGCGATCGGCCGATTGCAGCCTTGTGCCGGCAGGAATATCCGTCGTTCCAAACGATTTCGGGTATTTTTTAAATTTGTTATGATATAATTGATGTGAGACAAGAAAAGATGAGAATAGTTCCTAAATGTGATATAATGTTTAGTAAGTACAAAAAACAAATATCAAAGGAGCTATTCTCATGATTAGTATATCAGATATTGCGCGGTTTCGTCAACGGGTAATTAAATATTCTTTAAAACACGGCGTAACAAAAGCCAGCATCCGTTACAAAGTGTCAAGGAGCAGCATATATCGATGGAGGGACCGTTATGACGGCACATGGCAGAGCCTAAAGGACCGAAGTCACCGACCGCACAGCCATCCCAAGCAGCACAGCA
>CANQYQ010000049.1 GCA_947628155.1 uncultured Clostridia bacterium | reverse complement strand
CGCCAAATGGCACATCGATGAAGCTTCTGGTGTTTTGCTTTGAACGCCCAGTTCGGGGCGGATGCTGGGAGATAAGGTTCAGGGGCAGCCGTCAACGGCATGTCGGTCTTGTCCCCTTTTCCGTGGAGGCCCGCGACTGTGGCGGCCCATGCCCCCTAAGGGCGCAAGTCGTTACGGCGCGGGGTGAAACCTGTTTCGCGGTTAGTAGGACGCGTACCCAAAAGGTACGCGGCCCCCAATGCTGTGGGCAGCGTAGCCAGCCTTGAGTGGGGGTGGCGGATGAGCGACAACCCTTTACAATGCCTCGGCCGGGCATGTAAATTCGGGCATCGCGCTCTGAAACCATTTTTGCAAAAGAGGATACGGAGAGCCGGGGCTGTTTGGGAAAACCTCTAGACTGTTTGTAAAATTGATGGGTACGGGATTGCAGTACGGACTAAGTGGCAATCCGGTCATCCGCTCGGGTAAGAGCAGCGGATAATCATCCTTAATGGGAAACCTCCCTTTCGGCGACGATCGGGCCGATGATTGGGAAAACCAACCGGACCTAAGCCGTAAACTTTACTGTATCCATTACCCTGTCGTATATTTTGAGCTGCCGCCGGCGATATCGGCGGCTCTTTAAGGAGAAGAAATGAAACCACGAAAAAAATTCAAGGTGCCCCATCCCGCAAATAACGCGAACGTTACACCGAAATGGACGGTTATCGTTCTCATTTCATCGTTCGTCATTTCGCTTGTTTTCAGCGCCGTTACATCGGTTGCGATGGCGGATTTGGGAATTATATGGGCCTTTTTGGTTTTATTTGTAATAATAGGAATAAATGTGCTTTTCGATATAATCGGTACGTCGGTGCTGTCGGCTGAGGAATATCCGTTCCATTCTCTCGCGGCCCGGAAAGTGCCCGGCGCAAAGCAAAGCATACGCGTGATCCGGCTCGCGCCGCAGGTCGCAAGCATTTGCTGTGACATCATCGGCGATATTGCCGGAATAATCTCCGGCGCCGCGACAACAACGATTATCGCGGAGCTCGCGTCGATATTCGGGATAAAGTCGATTCTGCCGAGTCTGCTCTTAACGGGACTCGTAGCGTCGCTGACGATAGGCGGCAAGGCGGTCTGCAAGGGCGTGGCAATGCATAACGGAAACGCGATCGTGTTCATAATAGGAAAAATAATGCATTTTCTGCATATAAAATAAATCGGGGTGTTATTTTGGGAACGCTTCTTGACGGGATAAAATCCCCCGCGGATTTGAAAAAACTCAATATCGGCGAGCTTAATGACCTGTGCGCTGAAATACGCGGCGTGTTGATCGACAGTGTGTCGCGGACAGGCGGTCATTTAGCGTCTAATTTAGGTGTGGTTGAGCTGACAGTTGCGATTCACACTGTTTTTAATATGCCGCGCGATAAGATTATATTTGACGTGGGGCATCAATCATATGTACACAAGCTCCTGACAGGGCGTATGAGTAAATTTCATACGCTTCGCCAATACGGCGGCCTGTCGGGATTTCCCAAGCGCGCCGAAAGCGAATATGACGCGTTTAATACCGGTCACAGCTCCACCTCCATATCCGCCGCGCTGGGACTCGCGCGCGCGAGAGATCTAAGCGGCGGCGATCACAATGTCCTCGCGCTGTTCGGCGACGGCGCGCTCACGGGCGGCATGATGTACGAGGCCATGAACGACGCGGGACACGCGAAAACGCCGCTCATTCTTATACTTAACGACAACAACATGTCTATCGCGAAAAATGTCGGAGCGGTATCCCGGCATCTGCGCCGGCTGCGCGTATCGCCGCATTATTTCAAATCCAAGCAGGTCGTGGAGGGCGTATTAAATCACATACCGCTTGCCGGGAAGCCGATCGCGCGCATGATACGCAAAATCAAGCGCCGCATACGGCGTCTTGTGATCCCGACGACTATGTTCGACGACCTTGGATTCACATATATAGGCCCTGTGGACGGCCATAACATAGAGGCGCTTATAGCGTGCTTCGAATATTCAAAGCTTGAAAAAAAGCCGGTGCTTATCCACGTCATGACGAAAAAGGGCAAAGGCTATCCGCCCGCTGAAAGCAATCCGGAAAAATTCCACGGAATAGGCGAATTTGACGTAAGAACAGGAAAAACACCGCCGTCAAAGGAGAGCTACAGCGACCGGTTCGGAAGAACAATGCTCAAGCTCGCGGCGCAAAACGATAAAATCATAGCCGTAACCGGAGCGATGCCTTCGGGTACGGGTTTAGAAGCATTCGCGGCAAAATTCCCAAAACGGTTTTTCGACGTGGGAATTGCCGAGCAGCACGGCGTAACCATGTCGGCCGGGCTCGCGGCCGGAGGCTATATCCCCGTGATCCCGCTGTATTCATCATTCATGCAGCGCGCCTACGACCAGGTTCTTCACGATGTATGCCTGCAGGATCTGCATGTAATATTCCCGATTGACCGCGCCGGCATAGTCGGCCGCGACGGCGAAACGCATCAGGGAATTTACGATGTGCCGTTTTTGTCGCATATGCCGAATATGCGCATACTGTCGCCGGTAAACTATACGCAGCTCGACGAGATGCTCGAATACGCGGTATATAAATGCGGCGGTCCGGTTGCCGTACGCTATCCGCGCGGTTCGGACGAGCTTGAAACGCCGATCCCGCCGTTTGACGGAGAACTATCGCTTACGCTGCGGCGCGGCGCGGACATAAGTATAATTACAGCCGGGCGCATGTCAATACGCGCGGTCGAGGCCGCTGACGCTCTCGCGGGTCACGGGATCAAAACGGAAATACTGCTGCTCACATCGCTTAAGCCGCTCGACAAGGCTTCAATAATCGCGGCGGCTATGAAAACGGGGCGTGTTATAACGCTTGAAGACAGCGTAAAGCCGGGCGGTATCGGCGAACAAATTGCCGCGATACTTGAGGAGACGGCCACAAAATGCCGCCTTAAAGTATTCGCCGTACCTGACAGGCCCATTCCGCACGGCAGCGTCGCGGAGCTTGACAAATTATGCGGACTTGATGCGGATAACATAGTGAAAGAGGTTCTGAAATGGCAAAAATAAGACTTGACGCGCTGCTTGTGCAAAGCGGCGCCGTGCAAAGCCGCGAACGCGCCAAGGCGCTGATTATGGCCGGGCAGGTTTATATCGACAACCAAAAATGCGATAAGGCCGGACTTATGGTAGAGGAAACAACCGTTCCCGAGATACGCGGCGAGCAGTTAAAATATGTAAGCCGCGGCGGGTTGAAGCTGGAGAAGGCGATAAGCGAATTTCCGATAACGCTTAACGGGAAAACCGCGATGGATATCGGCGCGTCCACGGGCGGATTCACCGACTGCATGCTGCAAAACGGCGCGAAAAAGGTATATGCGGTGGACGTTGGTTACGGTCAGTTCGCCTGGAAGCTCAGGAATGACCCGCGCGTCGTCAATATGGAGCGGACGAATATCCGATACGTAACGCCGGATATGATCGAGGACAAAATAGATTTCGCGTCGATCGACGTATCGTTTATATCACTAAGGCTTGTACTGCCGGTCGTTAAATCGCTTCTGTCGGACAGCGGCGAAATAGCCGCGCTTATAAAGCCGCAGTTTGAGGCCGGGCGCGAACAGGTCGGGAAAAAGGGCGTGGTGCGCGATATAAACGTGCATTACGAGGTCGTGAAAAATATAACCGCGTTCGCGGCCGGAATCGGATTTTACGTTTCGGGCCTGTCGTATTCGCCCATTAAAGGCCCTGAGGGAAATATCGAGTATTTGGCGTATCTTACGCTTGATAAGCGCATAGAAACGATTAATGATGAAAAAATAAAGGAAACGGTGGATATGTCTCATTCCGTGCTGTAAACGTGAAATACGGCGTTCGTATTTGATCATCGGTTACTTAAGGAGGTAAACATGCTTTCAGACGATATTGTAATAACCGGGAACCGCGCTATCGCGCGTTCGTACGCGAAAATAAATCTCACGCTTGATGTACGCGGCAAGCGCCCTGACGGTTATCACACCGTGGAAATGATTATGCAGACCCTGTCCCTGTTCGATTTAATAATAATTGATAAAACCTATGGAGATATAGGGATCTCGACGAATCTCAAATATCTGCCCAATAACGACAAAAATATCGCGTACAAGGCCGTTCAGCTGTTTCGTAAAAAAACGGGCATACGCGGCGGGGCGAAAATAATTATACATAAAAATATACCTGTCGCGGCCGGACTCGCCGGCGGCAGCGGCAACGCCGCCGCTGTGCTGTGCGCGATGGATATGCTTTACAACACGAATCTGGGCGCGGAGGAGCTATGCAAAATGGGCGCGGAGCTTGGCGCGGACGTGCCTTACTGCATAATGGGCGGCACATATCTCGCGTCAGGCATAGGCGACGTCCTTACACCCGCTGCCGCCGCCCCGCGCGCATACACGGTTCTCGTAAAGCCGTCGGCAAACATATCAACGCAATCGGTTTACACTGAGCTTGACACGGTAAAAATCACGCGCCGCCCCGATACACGCGCTATGCTTGAGGCGATAAAAAGCGGAGATCCGAGCGCCGTCGCCGGCAAGCTATGCAATGTTATGGAGGCGGTAACCGAGAAAAGGTGTCCGGAGATCCGCGCGATAAAGGAAAAATTTATGTCGCTCGGCGCGCTCGGCGCGCTTATGAGCGGATCCGGGCCGACCGTATTCGCTCTTTTCGACAATTACTCGGCCGCAAAAGCGGCTGCAGACGAGTTTTCTAAACGGTATAAGGACGTATTTGTTACGAAATTTTACGGTTGACGGAGGTGACTCACGTATGAACGATGATAATGAAAAGGACGAGGCGCTAAACGACATTAAGGCATATTACGAGGACGGCGAGCCTGCGGTAACATGGGATACGGACATGCTCGGCGATATCCCCGGCGCGCCCGAAGCGCCGGATTTATCGGATGCGGATACTCCAAAAGTCCCGGCCGCGGTGGACGCGGCGGGCACATCGGACGCATCGGACGCATCGGACGTAACGGACGCATCGGACGCGGCGGACGCATCGGACGCGGCGGACGCGGCGGGATCCCCCGGTGCGTCGGGAACGGCTGATAAATCCCCCAAAAAGCTTACGGCGGGCTTCTGCGTTTTATCGATCGCTGCCGCGATCGCGGTAACCGCATGTGTTTACGCGGCCGGGAGATATATAGTGCTTGTGCCCGAAAGCGCGATTGCCAATGCGGAGCAGAGAAAGCTCACGACCGACGAGCAATATCTTGCCGCGGTAAAGGAGGGCAAGGCCTTAGAAGAAGAAATCGCCGAAATCAACGCCGACAATGAGCGTATAAATACAGTGTTTAACGATATGGTCGAATATGAAAAGCAGCTTGATGAGCTGAAAAGTGAATCACAGATTTTAAACGATGAGCTATATAATTCCCGACGCGATTTGGAAAGCGCGGAAGCGGAATATGACGAAGTGAAAAAGCAGCTTGACGAACTGACCTCACGTCCTGTAACACTGTCGCCCGGTACGTATACTGTCGGGACCCATATACCGCCCGGCACATATCTCGCGACGGGGAACGGCAGCCTGCTCACGGCCGGGGCGGATAAAACGCTCAAAATAAACGTAAATCTTGATAAGGATACTCCATATCGGTGCGCGCTTGATGACAAGGACACAATCAAGCTTTCGACAGAGGCGGTATTTAAACCGGAGCAAGAGGAGGCGCGGCAATGAACAAGGGAAAACGCAGCTTTTTACTGATAATCACCCTGCTGACTCTGATATTTTCATCTATAGCCTTGATTTATGGCACGTCTATGCACGCGGATTACATCGCGGAGGAAAATGTCGCTAAAAAAACGGCGGAAAGAACGGATGAAAATACGCGGCTCGCGTCACGGCGCGACATTCTTAAAAACGACGTCGGGTCAAAAACCGACGATACGGACCGCAAGAATGAGCTTAACAAGGAAATCACCGAAATCACGGGTGAAATTGAAACGATGAAAACGGATATTGACACGGCTAAAAATTCTGTTCCGGAGGTAAAATCACGAACGGAGGACGCGCGCAATACGCTCAACGCGTTAAACGCCGGAATGAATCTTTCCCGCGGCGAAGCCGTGCCCATGGAGGAAAACGGCATACTGTCGTGTCCGGAATCGATCAAGCCGGGCCGTTATATCGCCGAAGGCGACGGCCTGCTGACGATTTTCGCCGCGGCCGGCTCCGCGCGCGTATCGGAGGATCTGCTCACGATTGATACCGGAACGTATATTTTCGACCTTGCCGAGGGCGAAAGAGTGGAGGCGCAGAGCGGAAAAATAACGCTTACCGAGCTTAAATAAAAAACCCACAGGGATAATTGATATCCCCGTGGGTTTTTTACGCATAAAATCCTGTATACGCCTATTTAGTTATCTGACGGCTTTTCCGCCTGAGCCGCGGCGTCAGCCGCGCCGGCCGCGTCTATTACAGCGTCGGCGGCCTCTTCAAGAGCTTCCTCAGCCGGCGTCTCCGTCTGAGCGGATGCCTCCGGTCCTAAAGCCTCCTCCTGCTGGAACTCGGCAACCTCTTCGGGAGTAAGCCACTGCGTTACGCCCTCTTCAAACTGAACTTTATGATTATCCTTCTTTATGGACTCAGCCGTTACCTTATCGGTATCAGCCTCATAAAATTCATTCATTTCGTCAATAACCTGCTGACCGCCCTGGTCAAGCCAGCGGTCACGCTCCGCATACCATGCGTCAATGTCGATCGCGCCGGAAATGTACTTCGTCGTAGCCGACGACATAATAGCGTCAAGCTGCGTCGAGTGTCTCGAATATGTCGGCGAGATATACGCTTCGGCGTAGTTCGGGAGCTTATAAAGCTTATTCGTCTGATATACGTCGTTAACGGTCTTGGCAACCTGAGTCGAATAATACGTCGTAATTTCAGACGTAACGTAACCCATACCGAACTGGTTAAGGTCATTATACTCGTTTACTCTCTCCTGGTCGGTCGATTTAATAGCCGACTTCGTACCGTCGGGGTTCTCGATAATCGCGTAATGCGCTGTCGGCGGGTCTACCTTAATGTCGGTCGAACCGTCGGCATTCTTAACCTCTTCGTACGATGTACCCACGATACCGTAGTTAAGAAGGTCGGATACATATGTATCATTGAGGATATCCATAACCTTTAACATGAAGTCGCGGTGCTCCTCTGTCGGAAGCGAAGCAACCGGCAGTACGAAGTAGCCAGAATATCCTGTTGTCGGCAGCGTTACCGGTTCGGCGTCCGCGCTCTTTCTCGCGAATCCGAATACGTCTACAACAGCGTTCGGATTAAGATCCTTAATGTTGTTAGCTACACGTCTCGCACGGTCGGCAACGTCGATAATCGCGCCCGCCTGACTCTGCAAGAACGGATTATCCCAGTTGGTCGATGAGAACGTGTCCATATCCTTATTGATAACGCCGTCGGCCTTCCACTTTCTCATTCTTGTAATCATTTCCTCGTACTCGGGGAACATATAATCCGGAAGGATCTTTCCTTCCTCTTCGCTGTATCCCCACGCATTGGGAGCGCCGTTCCATACAACGAGGTTGTTAAGCGGTCCGGCAATATAGTCCGCGCCCGCGATAACCATACCGTAGGTATTGTCCTGGCCGTCGCCGTCGGGGTCGCCGTCCTTGAACGCATAAAGCATTTCCTCAAACTCATCGAGAGTCATATCATTAATATGATCCGAACCGAACGACAAAGCGCCCTTATTATGAAGATTGTCTATCCAGTCATCACGCACGGTAACTCCGGCACGTCCGATTTCTCTTGCGCGGTACAGACCGTAAACACGTCCGTCAACGGAGATGTTATGGTTGATCATATCGTCCGTCTCGGCAAGATTCGGATACTTATAAACCGTTTCACCGTTCTCGTTGGTGGTCGTAGCCTTTAACTCATCCGTCAAATCCCAGAAGTTACCCGCGCGGGAGTTCTGGATAATCGTCGAGGTCCTCTCTGTAATAAGCATTACGTGCGGCCAGTTGCCCGCGCCCATAGCCGCGGTAACCTTTTCACCATAGTTGGAGTTGGCCGCCCATTTGAGCTGAAACTCAAGATTGGGAACGCCCATCTTCTCCGCAACGTATCTCTCAATTTCCTCAACAACCGGGCCCTCTTCGTCAGCCGAAACTGTCTGGAAGGTGGGGAGCATTACCGTGATAACGGGATTCTCCATGTCGAGTACAACGGTATCCGAGCAGGCGGTAAGGCCCATTGCCATGATACCCATCGCGCCCGCCATCGCGGCGGACACTATTCTTTTCCAAATATGTTTCATTCTTTCTTCCTCCTTCTCTTTACGGATTAACCCTTAATAGCGCCCGTCATAACACCAGCCGCAAAGTGCTTCTGGAGGAACGGATATACGATAAGAATCGGAACGGTACCGATAACGATAACCGCCATCTTCAACGTATCCGAAGGCGGAAGGTCGTCAAGATTGTCGATATCCGCCGCGGACTGATTTACTATGTTTCTGAGCACTAACTGGAAGGGATACTTCGAGCTGTCGTCAAGATACAGCAACGCGCCGAAGTAGTTGTTCCAGTGACCAACCGCGTAGAACAGACCGAAGGTCGCGAGCATCGGCAGCGACAGCGGCAAGGCGATTTTCGCGAAAATTCCTATGTCGGTACAGCCGTCGATCGACGCCGCTTCCTCAAGTCCCGCCGGGAGATCCATGAAGAAGTTTCTTATAATTATCATGTTGTAAGCCGAAATCGCGCCCGGTAAGATAAGGGCGGCGTATGTATCATACAGGCCCAAGCTCTTTACAACGATGAAGGTCGGGATCATACCGCCCGAGAAAACCATCGTAAACAATACGACATTCATCAAAAGCTTTTTACCTATAAGGCTCGAACGCGAAAGGCCGTAGGCCATGGTCGTCGAGCAGAACAGGTTGATCAACGTACCTATTAACGTTACGCCGATTGAAATACCAAGCGATCTCAATACCTGCATGCCCATGCCGCTCATGTCGAATACTTCCTTATACGCCGCAAGCGTAAATCCATTCGGGTGACCCGCCATCGGCTGAAATATCTTCCAGAACAGGTCCATAGAGGTTATCTGAATGAGCGACTCTCTCGCGAATGACGCCACTATTACGTAAATGAACGGAATAACCATTATTAACGCAAGAAACGTCAGTATGATGTAGATCACAACGTCCCATACAAGGTCGCCGACAGTTCTTCTTTTTATACTAAGCATATCATTCTTCCTCCTCTCTTAGAATAAGCCGGTCTGTCCGGCCTTCTTGGCGGCGCGGTTAGCGGTCTGGATACAGATAATACTGATTATGGATTTAAACAAACCAACCGCCGTCGAATAACCGTAGTTACCCTCAACACGTCCGTATTGGTAAACGTACGTATCGAACGTCTCGGAATATTCACGGTTAATGGCGTTCTGCATAAGGATTATCTGCTCGAAGCCCGTGTCAAGCACGCTGCCCATACGAAGGATGAACATCGTTACTATCGTTCCCATGATTGCGGGGAAGGTTATGTAGATAAGCTGCTGGAAGCGGCTCGCGCCGTCAACTATGGCAGCCTCATACTGCTCTACATCTACGCCGGCAATAGCGGCAAGGAAGATAATGGTTCCCCAACCTGTTTCCTTCCATATCGCCTGCAGAAGCAATATCCAGTAAATCGCGGGGCCGTTCGCAAGAATGTTTACATCGGGATTTCCGGTAAGCTTTCTCGCAAGCTCCGTAATGATACCGCCGGTTGCGCTCTCCATAGCCGGAGTCTTTAAAAGCATGAAGGTTATAGATGTAACGACAACCATCGATACAAAGTGCGGTACGTAAACGAGCGTCTGCAGCGCTTTTTTGTACCACTGGACTCTGATTTCGTTCAATAACAGCGCCAATATGATAGGCAGCGGGAAGTAGAATATCAGGTTCATCAATGAAATGATGAGCGTATTCCTCAGCAGCTGCCAGAAGCTGATGTCTCTGAAGAAATCGATAAAGTTGTCAAAACCAATCCATGGCGCTTTCAGGAACGAAACACCCGCGAAGTAGTCCTTAAACGCGATAAGAACACCCCACATAGGAATGATTTTGAAAATGATGAAGTACAAAGTACCGGGTAAAAGCAAAAGATACATCCACTTGTCTCTTTTGAGCTTAACCCATGTTTTTTCCTTTGCGGCAGCCTTTTCCTTCGTGGACAGCGCCGCTTTTTGTGTCTTGGCCATAAAATCCCTCCCTGAAATTTTTGTTTATAACCACTTTGCACAAATTCTCCATCAGCAATTTGTACAAGTAACATAGATATATTATAAAATAAATTAGATGTTTTTGCAATATATTTAACATAAAAATTCAATATTTGCAAATATAAGTCTATTTGCGCAATCATGGACTGCGGTAAATTGCACAAATCGTCATTTATATGCCTAAATTTTTTACAGAAAAAAATTGACATTTAATGTAAATAGTATTATAATGTTATTAATTTCTAACAGATGTTAGATTGAAAGTTTATTTATTCAGATTAGAGGAGGAATTGTAAATGGCATTTACAAATCAGTACCTTGCGGATTTATACGACAAGGTAGTGGCGAGAAACAAGGGTGAAGTTGAATTTCACCAGGCGGTAAAAGAGGTTTTGGAATCTCTCGAGCCGGTAGTTGAGAAGCATCCGGAGTACATCAAGATGGGCGTTATCGACAGCATAGTAGAGCCGGAGAGAATCATTAAGTTCAGAGTTCCGTGGGTGGACGACAGCGGTAAGGTTCAGATCAACCGCGGTTTCAGGATCCAGTTTAATTCGGCGATCGGCCCGTATAAGGGCGGTTTGCGCTTCCACCCGTCGGTATACGAGGGTATTATCAAGTTCCTCGGCTTCGAGCAGATATTTAAAAATTCGCTTACCGGCCTGCCCATCGGCGGCGGCAAGGGCGGTTCGGACTTCGACCCCAAGGGCAAGTCTGATATGGAGGTTATGCGCTTCTGCCAGAGCTTCATGACGGAGCTTTCAAAGCATATCGGCGCGGACACGGATGTTCCCGCGGGTGATATAGGCGTAGGCGGCAGAGAGATAGGATATATGTTCGGCCAGTATAAGAGACTCAGAAACGAGGTTACGGGCGTACTTACGGGTAAGGGTCTTACCTACGGCGGCTCTTTGGCGAGAACAGAGGCTACAGGCTACGGACTTTGCTACTTCACCGAGGCTATGCTTCAGGACCACGGCGATTCCTTCAAGGACAAGACAGTTGTTATCTCGGGTTCGGGCAACGTTGCTATCTACGCTACCCAGAAGGCGACACAGCTCGGCGCGAAGGTTGTCGCTCTTTCCGATTCGAACGGCTATGTATATGACAAGGACGGCATCGACCTTGACGCGGTTAAGGAGATCAAAGAGGTTAAGCGCGGCAGGATCAAGGAATACGCGGACACTCATCCGTCGGCCGAGTATCACGAGGGCTGCTCGGGCATTTGGACGATCCCGTGCGACATCGCTCTTCCGTGCGCTACGCAGAACGAGATCAACGAGGAGTCGGCAAAGACACTTGTTAAGAACGGCGTAAAGGCTGTTGCCGAGGGCGCTAACATGCCTTCTACTCCGGAAGCGATCGAGGTATATCTGAGCAATAACGTTCTGTTCGGACCGGCTAAGGCCGCGAACGCGGGCGGCGTTGCCACATCGGCGCTTGAGATGAGCCAGAATTCACAGAGACTTTCGTGGACATTCGACGAGGTTGACGCGAAGCTCAAGGGTATCATGGAGAACATTTACGCTAACTGCGCGGCTGCCGCTAAGGAATACGGCCTTGAGGGCAACTACGCCGCAGGCGCGAATATCGCCGGCTTTAAGAAGGTTGCCGATTCCATGCTCGCTCATGGTGTAGTTTGATTTTAAGCTAATCGGTGTTGATATTAAAAAGACCGCGTTCTATGGCATGACATAAGACAAATCAATAATTTTATGACAGGCTGTCGGACAGGGTTCGAAAAACGGCATATCGCGAATTTGCGATATGCCGTTTCTATTATAAGCATTATCCGCTTAGAATATATTTTGAAGGCTGAAATATGTATAAACACTTGTTTTTTTAACGTCAAAAGTGTCAAAATCGATATACACCTTATGTTTATATTCCAATCCTCGAAAATGAAGTTAAAAATCTCTACGTTTTCAAGTTATTCTTACGCGTTTACTTCTCCCGGCCTGTCCACTCTTTCCATAATAATAACGGTCAAGCAATGGTCAGATTTTAAATGCTAAAATCATATTATTTTGCCGAGTAATATACAGGTAGTCTAACCCATATGTTTGACCCTGCCGCCGGGCGTTATTACCCAAATGCAATTATGGCAAAGAGCCGGGCTTCACGCCATTCAATATCGACGACATAATAACCGGAATGCAAACCTTTAAATTTTCTGCAAACATTATAAGCATACTTTAAATACTTGTTAACAAATTTGCAGATTTAATATATAATAGTTGAAGAAACCTTAACTTTGCTGCTTTGTCAGCTTTGCCTTATAACGGGAAAGGGGTTGTGATAAATGGCTATTGCGACTAAAGAAAATATTTTAAAGGTTTTATCCGCATACAATCAATGGTGGAAAACGGGAACAATCAATCCTGCGTTCACAAAGAAGTATAAAAGGTTTGCGTTTTATGAAGCCATGAAAAGGCTGAATAATACCGAAATCAGGCGTATAGTTGTCCTTAATTAAAAGAATCCCGTATGCTTGGGCTTGCATTCTCATCTGTTTTGTGGTATCCTTAGTAAAGGGATAGTCCGCATTGGCCCGCACGACTATTCCTTTACTAAGAATATCATAAAAAAAAGCTGAAATTGCAATATTGAATTTTCGAAAGGACGGTTGATATGCGGGTAATCGAGTTACTGAAAAAGGTCGGGCTGCAGGCCATTCTTGACAGCCCCGGCGCGGTGGATTTCGCGGATGAGCAAGTCTCGCTGTACTGCAATCTCATGCTGCGTAAGCCGGTACCGACAAACGGCATTCTCTGCGTTCTTCCCGTGTATCTTTGCGAGGAGAACGAGCAGCGGGAAAGCGATATCGTCTGCATGTTCCATCCCGGGAACAGGAAAATGTACGGCTGCATGTGTATCCCGCTGGAGGAACTCTTGGGTTACCATGTGTGCGAAAAAAGTCTCACCGATTACGGTGAAACGGACATCGCCGCGAATATTCTGTGGGAGGCGGGCTTCAATGACTTTACCGATGAAATCATGCACGATGTGTATCAGCACATCAGCCACGGGTATTATTATGACTATACGGTAACCCGCAGTTTTGAGGACTGTGCGGAGCTGGACGACGAAGAGCTTTTGGAACGGCTTCGGCTGGAACAGCGATGCATTGAGGACAGCATCAAGGCGAAAAATGAGTACATAACCGCGTGTGCACAACAGGCGGAAAAATAGAATTAATAACATGGAGGATTTGTGATGAAAACGATTGAATTGATGAAAAAAACGAATTTTAAGGACGTATACGAAGCGGCGAAAAAGTATGAGCTCACACTCACGCCTAAGGAGCGTTACCACATTGCGGAACGGTTGGCGAATGACAAGGACTTCCGCGACAGCATCATAAACGCCGATACTCCGGCAGACCGGCAGTGCGAAGCGCGTAACCGTGCGATTATGGACGAATACGTTATCTCCTGCCTTAAGAGCTATGAGGATATGATCGTATCCGGCGCGGTATTGGATATATTATATCCGCGCGCTGTGTCATCGACCTGACGGGGACACTAAAATGTTGTATTGATTTGGGGACACTAAATTATCCTAGTGTTAAAACTTTGTTTAAACTATGGGGACACTAAAATAGAACGATATACGCAATATCATGTACATTATATGCAAGAATAGCCTATGAGATCTTCTTAATCGTCATCAATACAAAGCAACTTATACGCAGGGATATTCAAAACCTCTGCAATGGTAAACAGCGTTTTCAAAGACGGGCAGAAATAGCTGTTGGGTCCTTCAAGCTGAGAAATATAACCGGCTGACAGTCCGCATGCCTCGGCAAG
>CANQYQ010000048.1 GCA_947628155.1 uncultured Clostridia bacterium | reverse complement strand
TTGTAAATTAAATACAAGTAAATTATACCCGACATAATATATGCGTGTCAATCGGAGGCATAATGCAAAAATCACGCGATTCGGATTGAGTTATTCAAAAATAGGATAGATAAGCGCGGACTTTGCGTAAGCGAAAGAGACGGCAGCCGTATACGGAATAAAAACCGTATTTATTTCAATTATGTCCTTTAACAAGCGCGGCGGGGAAATGAGATATACCGCCGGGCGCGGATAAAGCCATGCCGCCGGATATGGCGGCGCGTCTTGCCTGCTTCCCTATCCGCGGACCGAAGGAACAGCGAGCTTTTTTCGTTATCCTTCTCCGTCAAATATTCCTGCTTCCGCAAAAAAATAACGCGGCAAAACTAATTTAGCCTGCCGTGTTATTTTTGCACAAATCGTATCAGATACTTTCCCGATTAATTCACCTTCGGATTTACAATATCGCGCCAATCGAGATCGCCGCGCTCAAGACCGTGTATCAGCACCTCCGCTGTAGCCGAATTTGTCGCGATTGGGATATTGTGCATATCGCAAAGCCGAAGCAAAGAAAACACATCCGGCTCATAGCTCTCCGCGCTCAGCGGATCGCGGAAAAACAATACAAGATCGATCTCGTTATACGCGATACGTGCCCCAATCTGCTGGTCTCCGCCCTGCGGCCCCGACAAAAATCTGTACACATTCAAGTCTGTGTTCTCCATGATGATTTTGCCCGTCGTGCCCGTTGCGTAAAGTGTGTGCCGTAATAGTATGCCCTGATAAGCTATGCAGAACTGCGTCATGAGCTCTTTTTTCTTATCATGAGCAATCAGCGCGATGTTCATCGGAACCCCTCCTTCATTTAACCTTTAAACATGTGTCTGAGTCTTTCTAAAAAACCTGTCTTTACCTCAAAATCCATAACCGGGATCTCTTCTCCCATAATACGTCCCGCGATATTGGAAAACGCTTTTCCCGCGCTCCCCTCCTCGCCCGGCACGGCAAGCGCCCCTTTAAGCGCCGCGGCTTTGAGCGCATCGTCCTCCGGCACTATTCCAAGCACCGGGATACCGAGCATATCCACGCAGTCGTCCGCATTCATCATAATGCCCTTATGTATCAAATCCGGACGCACACGATTTAATATAAGCCGTATATCTTCTATTCCGCTGTCCTCCAAAACGGCTGTCGCCCTGTCCGCGTCGCGCAGCGCGCTGACCTCCGGCATGGTAACTATCGCCGCCATATCCGCGCCCGGCGCGGCATACATGATTCCGCCGCTTATCCCGGCGTTCGCGTCGATCACCGTATAATCAAACCTGTCTCTGAGCCTTTTCCAAAGCCCTTCAAACGCTTCCGGTCCGAATTCCGCCGCGCCCCGCGTCTGCGGCGCGCTGAGCATATACAGATTTTCCCGCTCATTGTCCTTTATGAGCGCTTCGTCAAGAGTACACCTCTCTTCTATTACGTCACATATGTCATAAACGACCGAGCTCTCCAGCCCTAACGCTATATCCAGATTGCGCAGCCCTATATCCATATCAACCGCCAGCGTCAGCTTATCCGACGCGGCGATCGCCGCGGCTATATTCGCGGCTGCGGTGGTTTTACC
Source organism: uncultured Clostridia bacterium (assembly GCA_947628155.1). GTDB lineage: Bacteria > Bacillota > Clostridia > UBA1381 > UBA1381 > 12844. The sequence goes on along the minus strand of CANQYQ010000048.1, from coordinate 12,514 downwards.
TGTTCCGCCCTTCCCGGACGCGATCAGAATAACCTTTCCCATACGTTCCTCCTTCGTAAGAATTGTACCCCGTGATTATATTATCATACTTTTTACGGTTTGTCTACAATTTTAACAAAAAATCCTCAATTAAAATATCATTATTTATTAAATGTGCTCGCTTTATCCCAATCGTTCCCACACTGCCGTCCGACGCGTCATATTTTGCCGACGCGTGCGCTATTCTCAGATCCGTCGGGCGCATATCCAGCGCTATTATATACGCGTCTCTGTTCCCCATACAGCCCGCCTGAACGCTGCCGCACAAGGAACCCAGCACGATCACGTTCCCGTTTGCTATAAGCGTACCTCCGCGCTCGACATTCCCGACCAGAATAAGATGCCCGTCCGATTCCACAACACGCCCGGCCCTTACCGCGCCCTCGTAGAACCGCGCGCGGCTGCTCTTAAAATTGCTCGTCACAACGTCCTTTATGCGCTCGAACTGCATAGTGCTTTCCAGGTCAATCTCATTCGCCTCTTCAGCGGCCTTTTCCGCCGCCCTCGCCTCGTCGATACGATTGATCTCACGCACAAACTCCTCCGGCAGAGTCACCGTATCGCCGATCCTCTGATCCCCGTACAAAATCGAGCATTCCGGAAGCAGCGCGTGAACTACCGCCTCAAGCCGTATCTTGTCGCTTTTCCCAAGCTCACGCCCGGTAAAATACATATTGCAGTGTCCCGTACCAAAAAATTTCCTCCACGCCCTGAGCTTTTCCTGTAAAGCGGCGAGCAGCTCCTGGAACGGCGCGATTTCCGCGAGATAAATCTTCACTCCGTCGCCCGTACCCTTCAGCTTTATAAGCTCCTCCATATATATTCCTCCCTTTATCCGATATCCTTACCGAACCAAACCGTTCTGCACCACGGGATTCGCGGTAGGCAGCGGCGCGGGTTCGCCCGACTGCACCGGCTGCGGCGTCACCTGATCAAGCTTAAAATACGCGTCAAATATATCCTTCGCCACGTTTCCCGCATTTGTGCCGCGCACGCCGTGTTCAAGCACGACCGCGACCGCGATCTCGGGATCATCAAACGGCGCGAACGCTATGAATATCGCGTTGTTTGACCCGTTCCCGACCTGCGCCGTACCGGTTTTTCCGCCTATCGGTATAGCGTAATTGGAGAATATCGAGCTTGCCGAACCCTCGTCCACAACGCGCTTCATGCCGTCCTTGACCGCGTTCAATACCTCCGGCGTCATATCCACCGATGCCTCAACCTCCGGCCTGAACTCCTTGATCACAGAACCGTCTACGGACGAGCGGATGCTTTTTATAAGATTCACCTTATAACGCTTACCGCTGTTTGCTATCGTCGCCGCGTAGTTGGCAAGCTGCACAGGCGTAAACAAGCTGTATGACTGGCCTATCGCCGCCTGCAATGTATCTCCGTCAAACCAGCTTTGGCTGGTTATGCTCTTTTCAACCGATTTCTTGTATTCCGGCGTCGCCATGTGCCCGGCCGATTCCTCTTCAAGCTCTATTCCCGAAAACTCGCCCAAGCCAAACTTTGACGCGTATTCGTCAAGCGCCGATATTCCCGTGCGCCGCCCCGCCTCATAGAAATAATAGTTACATGAATTTTCCAGCGCCGCCGTCAAATTCTGCGGTCCGTGCGTGAGCTGATATTCGTTCCATATCCAGCATGTAGGCTGATAATCCTGATAATACCGATATATACCCTCATCGTTTATGATCTCGTCAATCGTCAAATTCCCCGTTTGGATCGCCGCTATAGCCGTAAGCGGCTTAAATGTCGAACCGGGCGAATACAGTCCGCTCACCGCCCTGTTTACAAACGGAGTCGCGCTGTTCTCAAGATTTTCCTGATATTCCTCATAGAATTTCGATAGATCATACGATGGATACGACGCGAGCGAAAGCACGTCGCCCGTGTGTATATCTATCGTCACCGCCGCGCCCGCGTCGCAGTCATTACCCCTGCCGTTTGAGCCCGACGCGCGTATGCTCTTTATATTTTTCTCAAGTGATTCCTCCGTCACCCTTTGCAGCTCACTGTCCAGCGTCAGCACTACATAATTGCCCGGCACGGGGTCTGTCGATACCTTGTTCGTTTTCTCATCAACGTCCATCACCGAGCCTACAGTGCCGTCCCTGCCGCGAAGATAGCTCTCCGCCCATTTCTCGATGCCCTGCTTTCCTATTATATCGTTATAGCCGTAACCCTCGTCCGAATGCTCCTCGTATTCCTCACGGCTTATAACGCCGGTACGCCCGAGAATATGCGACGCAAGGCCTGGCTGCGCGTATTCACGCACATAGCTGTTTATAATCGAAACCCCCTTCAGGCGGCTCTGATTCTCCTTAATGCGTGTAACGGTCTCCACATCAATATCATCAGCAACGGTATACGATACCGTCGCCGTCATGCCGTGCGTGTCCGCGCCGTACCTGACCACAATGACCTGCTTTTGCATGTACTCATTCAGCGAGCGGTCGATCCCGTATATATCCTTATACGCCTCCATTACCTGCTCCGCGCTCATATCCGGCGTTATACCCTTGTTTAAATACTTGTTCCCCTCGAACCACGCCGCTCTTTCATCGGAGGTATATCCGTCGTCATTTTCATCCTGAAATATAAACTCATACGGATAATCGCTTATCGGCAGCTCGTTGTAATATACGCCGCCCGTGGAGATCATCGAATCCAGCAGCGAATATATAACGCCGTTTTCCTCCTCGTCGCTAAGTCCCACATCCTGCATAACGACGCTGTATCCAACCTTGTTGGTAACCAGCGGCACGCCGTATCTGTCAAGGATCTCACCCCTCGGCGCTTTCGCCACAATATTTGACACAAGCCTCTCGTGCGCCGCCTCGTTATATTGCACGCCGTTAACGATCTGCAGGTTAAAAAGCCTGTAAACGATCGCTCCAAGCATAACAAGCATTATTAATTTTATTATCAAATATCTTTTACCGCTGTCAGGCATATTTATCTCCCCTATGAAATAATAAGCTTTTTAGCCGTCTCCTTTATATTGAAGCACTTTGTCAGCGCCGCGTAGATGATCATAGCGGCCGCCGTATTCATCACGATCACCGGCACAGCGCATGAAACGAACCATTCCGTATCAAACGACAGTGTCGCCATAGCATATGACGCCAAGCTCTGCGCCGCCGTAATGACCGCCGCGCCGAATCCCGCCCGCACCGCGCCGACCGCTCTGTACGGCGTTTCGTACAGCATGTACGTCAGCGCCGCTCCGGCAGTGAACGCTATCATAACCACCGCAAACGAGTCCGCGCCGGCCGAGCTTTCGATGATCCCGCATATAACCGCGACGCCGAAGACCCATTTAAGTCCTCTTTCATACGCCGCGTAGGCCATCGTAAACGACAGCAGCAATCCCGGGATCATCCCTCTAAAATTAAAGAACACTGACAGCGCCGTTTCAAGGCACATCAGTCCCACTATCCACAAAATCAATTTAAACTGCTTCATATTTTTCCCTTTACTGATTGACCCCGGTTATAACAAGCACCTCGTGAAGATGCTGAAAATCCACGCCCGGTTCAATTGTCGCGTAGCTTATCTGACCCATGCTGTCGGATTGTATATCCTTAACCACACCGACGTTGAGCCCCGGCGGGTAAATATCGCCGCTTCCCGACGTCTCTATCAAATCTCCCGCGATAATCCCCACCGACGGGTTAATAAACGTCATCTTGCACTTGCGCTCCTTAAGAAGCTCCTTGTCTCCCTCAAGAACGGCAATATCTCCCGTACGCGTTATTTTAACGCCCAAGGCGTTTTCCGAATCGAGTATCGTCGTCACCATTGCCCAGTTCGCGCCGGCCTCAGTTACCATACCTACCACGCCGTCGGGCGTGATCACGGTATTACCGACGTCCACACCGTTTACCTTGCCCTTGCCTATTTCAATCTTATCGTACGCGCCGCTCTTCGAATATCCTATTACCGGCGCCGCGGCTGTCGCCAAACCTGTCATGCTGTTCTTAAGCTCCAGAAGCTCCTTGAGTCTCTCATTTTCCTCGCGGAACTGCGCCACATCGCGGTTCGCGGCGCGAAGCTCCGTAATCTCCGTATTAAGCCGTTCATTCTCATCGCGGTACGCTTGCGACTCCCACAAAAACGTCACCGCCGAATACGCCTTATTCGTTATATACGACACCCCGCTGCGAAACGGCGAAATGATCAACCTCGCCGCGCTCGTTACCGGATTAAAGCCGATAAAATGCGCGGCCGCCGCAATTATAAGCACCGCCGCTGTAATAACAGCCGCGGCCACAGCCGCCTTTTTTTTGAATAATGCTGACATTTCCTTATCCTTCCATATACCAAATCACGCGTTATTTCATCTTCTCAAGCGAACGCCCCGTGCCTACCGCCACGCAGTCGAGCGGATACTCCGCTACGTGCGTCGGTATTTTTGTCCGCGACGTAATGAGCAAGTCCAGTCCCTTTATCAGCGCGCCGCCGCCCGTCAGGGTTATTCCCCGCTCCATAATATCCGCCGCGAGCTCGGGCGGCGTATTCTCGAGCACATATTTTATCGCCTCGATCATTTCATCCACATTCTCGCTTATCGCCTCGCGTATCTGCTCCTCCTTGACAACGACTGTTTTCGGCAGACCGCTTGTCACATCGCGGCCCTTGACCTCTATAGTCGTTTCATTCTCGCTCGGATACGCCGACGCCGCAGTCATCTTTATTGTTTCGGCCATCTTGTCGCCGATATTTATTCCCTCTTCCTTCTTGAGGTAATTCACGATTGAGCCGTCCAGCGCGTCGCCCGCGATACGTATCGATTTTGACGCCACAATACCGCCCAGCGCAACTACCGCTACCTCTGTCGTACCTCCACCGATATCGACGATCATATTACCTATCGCGTCGTTTACCGGCAGTCCCGCGCCTATAGCCGCCGCCATCGGCTCTTCTATAAGCACAGCCTCCTTCGCGCCGGCCTGAACTACCGCCTCTTCGACCGCGCGGCGTTCAACCTCCGTTATCCCCGAAGGAATGCACACAATTACCTTCGGCTTAAAAATACCTCTGATATTCGCCTGCTTTATAAAAGCGCGTATCATCGACTGCGTTATGTCGAAATCCGCGATAACTCCGTCCTTCATCGGGCGTACCGCCACGATATTTTCCGGCGTTCTGCCTATCATCTCGTTCGCCTCGCTGCCGACGGCAAGCACCTTTCCGTTGTACTTGTCGATCGCGACGACCGACGGCTCACGAACTACGATCCCTTTTCCCTTTACGTAGATAAGCGTGTTCGCCGTTCCCAAATCTATGCCTACCTCTTTTGATAAAAACCCCATCTTTATTTCTCCTCCTTACCGGAATTAATTTATATGATCACTTCGCCAAACTCATCCGCGAGTGTTTTCGCTATATGCGCCACCGGCAGTCCGACGACGTTAAAATAATCGCCCTCGATGCTGTCTATAAGCAGCGCGCCCTTCGCCTGTATGCCGTATGATCCGGCCTTATCCATCGGTTCGCCCGTTTTTATATATGCCCTTATCGTATCATCCGGCAGCTCACGGAATTTCACTGACGTCCTTACGCTCGCGCATGTGGTTTTCGCGTCCTTGATACGCATAACGCAGTACCCTGTATACACCTCGTGAACACGCCCCGAGAGCATCCCGAGCATCCGCTCGGCGTCCGCCTTATCCGCCGGCTTCCCCAAAACTCTTCCGTCGAGCACGACTATCGTGTCGGCGGCAATTATTATCGCTTTCTTGTTCCTTAGGACCTTTTTCGCCGCGGCCGCCGCCTTTAAAAGCGCAAGCTGCTGTACGTAGATCCCCGGCGGACATGACGTTGGATCGATTTGCGATTCGTCCGCGTCGGATACTACTACGTCAAATCTGTCCGAAATTATATTCATTAATTCCCGTCTGCGCGGTGACGCGCTGGCGAGTACATATTCTGTCATTCTCTATTCAACACCCCTGTAATAATGTCCTCTCGTAAACTCTCCGCCGCCGAACGGATTTTCAGCCGCCCGGCCTTTTACCGCGTCCTTGTAAAGCCGCAGTATCCGCGCCGTTTCCTTCGCGCTCTCCACCGTAAACACAAGCCTTAGCGCGTCCGCGCCGACGCTTAAAATATCCTCCGCCTTATCCGCCGTAAAAATCGGTTTTGAATTTATCAGTCTCGCCGTGCATGCCTTTGCGCACAGTATCGGGAACACCTCGTTTTTCCTGTCCCTAAGGCTTCCGCCGCTTTTCCCGCATTTCCCGTCCGCCTTTACAGGACAGTTTTTCATCAGCATAAGCGTCAGCCTGCCGTAAACGATAAGCTCACATCTCGCGGCGGTATTCCTCACGAGAGCGCGCGCTTCGCCGATATTTAATTCCGGCGAAACCGTCACAAGCTCCATGTCCTTAAATTCATCGGCGGTAAGCGAATTGAACACATTGAGCCTCGCTCCGCCGTAAAGCGTTTTTTTCTCGTAATACCGCGCCGCGGCGGCGGACGGTACCATAACGCGTCCCGCCTTTATATCCGCGCCGTCAAAAATGTCCGGCGCGCACACGGCAATTTTAGTGTCCCCGTTTGATTTAGTGTCCCCGTTTTTGTACCGGAGCGCCGCGCCGTACAATTCCTCGGGGACATATAAAATATCAACTCCTGCGTTTAGGCACTCCACGGCCTGTTCAAGCGTTTCACACTCGGCCGTGAGCAGCGTTCGTTCCGGATACGGCTTATTTACGCTCTCCATTGCAAACGCGCGTTCTCTTTTAGTGTCCCTTTTTATTCTTTCGTTTACCATGAGTTCGCACGCCGCGCGCCGAACCGCGTTTATTTCTCTGACGGCAACGGTAATTCCCTCGTCCGTTTCCGCATATATATCCTCCGCCGTAAACGGCGTAGAGCCCAATTTATTAAGCTGCTCCCCGAGTCTCTTGGCGGTAAGCGGCACGGTCTTTGCCGGCTCTGCCTTTAGTGTCCCCACGGCGGTAACGGCATTATGATCCCCGTCCGTCACCGTGACCCTTAAAACGTCCTCCGCCTTAAGCGACGCGTAAACCGTCACCGGGATCTTTCTTATATTCGCGTTCTCCCTCGCGCGGTCCTTCGCCGCGTCGGTAAAAACATTCCCGGAAACATTCCCCGGCGCCGTGCGGCTCATCATTCCCGCGCCCGGTTTATCGTTAAAATATCCGTCGGTGAATCCCGACCGCGAAAACGCGTTTTTTAATTCCGCCATATCCGCGTCCGTGATTTTTCCGCCGAGATCAAGATATTTCCTGTAAATCCCCGTCACCGCGCTGACATATTCCGCGCGTTTTAAACGTCCCTCGATTTTAAGCGATTTAACGCCCATGCGTTTAAGCTCGTCCAGCTCGTTTATAAGCGCCAGATCCTTTGGACTCAGCGCGTAAATATCCCTTCCGCCTCCGACCTTGTACGGCAGGCGGCAGGGTTGTGCGCATCTGCCGCGGTTCGCGCTCCTTCCGCCGATAACGCTCGACATCAGGCATTGTCCCGAGTAGCACATACAAAGCGCTCCGTGGACAAATACCTCGATCTCCGCGCTTGTATTGTCTATTATATACTCAATTTCGTTTTTAGTCAATTCCCGCGCGAGAACCACGCGCGAAAATCCCATATTCTCAAGATATTTAACGCCCTCCGCGCTCGTCACGGTCATCTGTGTGCTCGCGTGCAGCGACATATCCGGGCAAATCTCCTTGATCATACGCGCCGCGCCCAGATCCTGGACTATCAGCGCGTCAACCCCCGCGCGGTTCAGTTCCCTCACATACTCCGCGCATTCGCCAAGCTCGCGCTCCTTTATCAGCGTATTCACCGCCGCATGCAGCTTTACGCCGTATAAATGGCAGTAATCGGCGCATTTTTGTATCTCTTCAACGGTAAAATTCTCCGCGCTGCCGCGCGCGCTGAACTTCTTTCCGCCGATATATACCGCGTCAGCCCCCGACTGCACCGCCGCCGTCAGCGCGCGGAAATTACCCGCCGGGGAGAGCAGTTCAATTCCGTCTGCCATAATTGCCGCGGCCGTTATAATTATTTTGCTTCGCGTCAGCGGGCCGGTGAGCGCCGTGATCCGCGCCCGAACGCGCCTGAGCTCCCGCGCCGCGCTGCTCAAGCTCCTTTATTCTCTCCTCCATCGACCGTATCGTGTCATTGGCGCGGCGAAGCTCATCCGCGGTCCTTTTGATCTTTTCCTCGGCCTCCTGCTCATCAAACGACACCTGCGGCGTCGCCGCCTTCAAGCTCTTTACCGCCGCGTTCGCCCGGGCAAGCTTCTCCGAGCACGCGGCAAGCTGCTTCTGCATCACGCGTCCCGCTTCCTCGCACTTGTAATACTCGTCGCAGATATTTAACGCCGCAAGCACCAGCGGCCGTTCGCCCATTATATTCTGCCCGTTTTTCAGTACGATCTTCACCTTCTCGTCTATATGTCCGGCAAGCTTTTTCAAATACTCCTCGCTCTCATCCGCAAGAACGGCATATGTGCGGGAATTGATCGTGACCTCCACCCTGTTCACAGCCATATAAACACCTTCCGTTTCTACATAATTTTCCCATAATATAATATTATACTATAAATTCTCTAAAAAAAACAGTAGGAAATCTTAAATTTATATTACAAATTTCGCCTGTTTTCCCTTACAGCGGCGAAATTAAAGCGAAAATCCGGTGCCAACTTGATTTTTGAGTATATTATACCATAAAAAGATAGATTTGTCAATCGCCATGTCTCTTTTTATGATACATTTTAGCGCCGATAAAAAATACCGGCGGAAGAACCGCCGGTAAATGCGAATATTTAAGCATTATTTACCGCCTGATAATGGAGACATTCCGTAACATATTCATACAGCGCCGTCCATTCGTCCGTTTTGCCTTCTTTTATTTCCAAATCAATTTCCGCCACGCGCGTAACCATTTTCACAAGCGCGTCCTCGCTGAAACCGCGCGCGCTGTCGATATACCGCCGCGCGATAAACGGGGCTGTTCCCAGCTCCGCAGCAATTTCATTCACACTTTTGCGGCCGAGCAGCTTGGCGTGAAGAATTTTTTCAAACGACGCAAGCATCAGATACAAAACGGAAAACGAACTCTCCTTCGAATTGGCCTTCACATCGTTTAAAACCTCAAGCGCCTTTTTCGCGTTCCCGGCCATTATCGAATCTGTAAGCTCAAACGTTATGACGTTAAGTGATTTTGACACCACCCTGTCTACGTCGCTCCCGTAAATTTCATCACCGCAGAAATCGAACAGTTTATTAAGCTCGTTTGTGAGGTTATTAAGTCCGGGATCGACACGGCTCACAAGTCTCTGCGCGGTATCCTTCGAAATTTTACGCCGACTGTCCAGGCACTGCTTTATTACCCATGTCACCAAATCCGCGTCGCTCAGGTACGCGAACTCAACCACCACGCCCTTTTTCGCAAGCGCCTTATATACCGCGCCGCGCTTATCGACTGACGATTCACTGAAAATAACGACATTATCGTCGGAGACGCGTTTGAGCTTTTCCAGCCAAAACGCCTTGTTTTCCTCTGTCGAATGCGCGCCGTCATCCTTTTTCGCATTCGGACTTTTCATTATCCCGCTGTCCTTTATGACAATCAGCTTACGGTCGGTCATCATCGGAAACGCCTCCCACGCGTCATCATAATCGGAAAACGGCAGAGCGCCCGTCAGCGTGATATGATTGAACTCCGGGAAGCCGCCGTCCGGCACAAGCTCCCGAACACGGTCGATATAATACTCCCTCAAAAAGCTCTCCTCGCCGTAGAACAGATACAGCGGCTTTATATCGCCGTCCTTGATCTGCCGCTTCAGCTCCGTGAGCGCGTTCGTCTTTTTCGCCGCCATAAATTATGCTCCTCCTTCGCCGGATCTGTCCGAACACGGAAAAGACGAACCGCATGTGTCCGTCTTTTCTTGCCTGCTATATAATTTTATACTTTATTTTCCCGGCTGTCAATCCCCCATATGCGGTTTTTAACTTACAGCCGCTAAAAGCCGTTCCGCGTAATCAGTCGCGGTCAGCCTCCCACTTCACTATTTCACCCGTCGCCGCGTCAATATCCGCGCTGTATTCCATATCCTTCCGGCCGCTCGCGTTAACGGTATAAAATTCAACCTCGTACACCTGACGTCCGTTTTCACGGTCGAGCTTTATCTTTTCAAACCTAACATCACCTTCAGACAATCCCGCCTTTTCAAGCGCTATCGCCTTCGCTCCGTCCTCGGTGATCTGTCCCTGCGTACCGGTATTGCCGCTCTGTGTACCGGTATTGCCGCTCTGCGTGCCGGCGCTGCCGCCGCCCGATACGGGTCTGTTTTTAGCGGGTTCTGTCTCGTATTTTACGACCTCTCCCGTATTCGCGTCAACATCAACGTCATACTCCGTCGCGTATGTGCCGTCCGCGTTCACGGTAAAGAACTCAATTTCATATACGAGCCGTCCGTCGTCGCGGTCGAGCCTGATATAGTTGAATTTAAGCTCGTTCGAATCCGCGAGCCCCGCCTTTTCGAGCGCTATTGACCGCGCCTGCTCCTCTGTGATTTTCGCATCGGCGCTGTTGATTGCGCCGCCTGTGTTGCCGGTATTGCCTGTGTTGCCGGTATTGCCTGTGTTACCGGTGCTGCCGGGCACTATTACATCCGCGTCCGTTACGGTCGAGCCTTCATCCTTTAACTCGATTTTCTTCTGATCCTCATACCAATATACGGTTTTACCCATCAATTCACCTATCGCGCGTACCGGTAAATATGTCGTTCCCTCATAAAGCACCGGGTCAACGACCTCGCCGTTAACGTTTTTAAATACGCGCTCCTGTCCGTCTACCACAATAGTAAAATCCGGGCGCAGCTCCGCCGTGATCTGCGTAACCGCCGTAGCGGCGCACGCTCCTATCACCGCGCTCAATACACATGCTCCGCACGCCGCGCCTATCGCCATTGTCCTCTTTTTCATTCTAATCATCTCCTTTTGCTATTTTTTTGCGGTCAAAACCTACCTACATTATAGGATAAGTAGGGCATTTTGTCAATAATATTTTGAAATATAATTTGTTAACTTTTTGTGTACATATGATTTACAAATTATGGACATTGACAAATTCTCCTTTACTTTTTACAATGATTATGGTATAATTTACCCAAACAAAATTTTTTTAAAGGAGAGAGATATATGGGAAAAACAAAGGGCGGCTTTACGCTGCCGGGCGAGAGCGGCTATGAGGAGCTTACGCTGCAAATGGCGGAAAAGTGGGGCGCGGACGTAATACGCGATTCCGACGGAACGGAGCTTTCGCCCGAGATAATAAACGCGGGCTACGGCATTTATTCAACGATATGCATAATCCGCGACCACAACGAATGGGCGAAACAAAATCCGGACAAGCTCCAGCAGACTTTTTTGATGACCGATCCGGTCGTCGCTTCGGGAACATCGCTTACGATTGACCTGATGAAGGATTTTTTCGCGGAGCAGTTTAAGATCAATGACAGCGAAGAGTCAAAGGCGTACTGGCAGGTTTTCGACCGCACGACCAATACGGAAATCAAGGACTGGACGTACTCGGACGGCGCTGTTACAATCAATAATATAACCCCGTGGCACAAATACACGGTCAATTTCCTCGCGTACAGAATATGGGAGGAAATCTCAATGTACAACCACACGACCAACAACTGGGACAAGGAGCATCTTATGCAGATCGACCCGCGCCATCCCGAGACGCAGGAGTACATGCTTTCATGGCTAAAAAACTGGTGTGAGACTCATCCGGCGACAACGGTTGTGCGCTTTACATCGATGTTCTATAACTTCGTGTGGATTTGGGGTTCTGATCCGCGCAATCAGCAGCGGTATTCAGACTGGGCGTCTTACGATTTTACTGTTTCGCCGCTTGCTCTGAAGGAATTTGAAAAGAAATACGGATATAAAATCACATCCGAGGACTTTATCAACAAGGGCAATCTTCACGTTACGCACATGCCCGCGCCGCAGACAAAGCTTGATTGGATGGAGTTTATAAATGACTTTGTCGTCGATTTCGGTAAAAAGCTCGTTGATCTCGTTCACGAGTACGGCAAGAAGGCGTATGTGTTCTACGACGATTCATGGGTAGGCGTTGAGCCGTGGGGCAAGAGATTTAAGGATTTCGGCTTCGACGGCCTTATCAAGTGCGTGTTTAACGGCTTCGAATGCCGTTTGTGCGCCGGCGTTGACGCGGTTGAAACGCATGAGATACGGCTTCATCCGTACCTGTTCCCGGTAGGATTGGGCGGCGCGCCGACGTTCGCGCCCGGCGGCAACCCTACGCGCGAGGCTCAAGGGTATTGGAAAAACGTGCGCCGCGCGCTTTTAAGAGAAAAAATAGACAGAATCGGCCTGGGCGGTTATTTGTCGCTGACGCTGCCGTTCCCGGATTTCAACGATTATATCGAGAAAATTTCCGACGAGTTCCG
>CANQYQ010000047.1 GCA_947628155.1 uncultured Clostridia bacterium | reverse complement strand
TCGTGCGCCGCGTCGCGAGCGGTGTATATTGTTCCGCTTATAAGCACGCTGTCGCCCGCATGAAGCTCCTTCATTTGCTCCTTCGATACGGGAGCCGTGATTTTTATCGCCATTGCTTATCCTCTCCTATTCTACATTATACCGCTGCGGTTTCAATATACCGTCGCACCACGCGGCGGTCACATATGCTATATCCGTGCCTTGGACCTCGCCCGTGTTTTCGGTAAACAGCCGCGAGCCGACCAATACGCCGTCCGCATTATACGCCGCGATTATTACCGGAATACCGCGCTTATTTTCAAGCTCTATCCTAACGCCCGACTCGGTTTTTGCTGACGATTTTATGTCCGGTCCGCCGCCCGTGTATATTCGCATTACCGTAAACGAATGCCCGGGAACATCGTAGGTCATGCCGTCGGACGCACTTATAAACGATGTCTTCGGCGCGATTTTTTGAGGATTATCAATGCTGTTGCAGTCTGCCGGATCGCCCGTCATCTGCATAACTTGCGCTGTGCCGGATAAATCAAAGTGATTTTGACCGTCAAATGTCAGCTTCACGCGCTGCTTATGCGCGTAGGGATTCGCGATTTTCACGATTATATCGCCCGTATACTCGTCATATGATACGGTCTGATAGATTTCCTCGGTATTATCCGAAACATCACATTTAAGCGTATGATCGCCGCTGTTGTTCGAATACAGGCTCTGGACGTAATACGTCGGCGAGCCGTAGCTTTGCGCGTCGTCGAACCATATCATATCCGGCGACCATTGCGTATAACCGAGCCGCGCAAACAGCGGCGCGTAGCAAGCCATGTACACCACATCGGCGTTTCGCTCCATCATCGTCATGTACGCCGCCTCGGAAAGCGCGGCCTCCCATGTGTTCGCGGCCGGGTCGTTGGGCTGATTTACGCGCCGCGACGCGTATTCGCCGGCGAATACCTTTACATCGCGCGGATATTCGTCATAGAAATGCGCGTTCTGATAGAACCAGTCGGGCGTTCTGTAATAATGCTCGTCGACCGCGTATACGAAATTCGGATCTTCCGCCGCCTTTTCGCGTATCCAGCTCCACGCGGTATTGTAATCATTATCCTGCACGCCCGGGCCGGACGTGCCTATAAGCTTCATATCGGGATATTTTTCATGTATCGCTTTCTCGAACCGCTCATAGCGCGTGTGCCACTCATTTTCATTTGTCTGCCACTGCTCGTTGCCCACGCCCATTATTTCAAGATTGAACGGCTCGGGATGCCCCATTTCGGCGCGGATCTTGCCGTATTCGGTATCCGCGCCGCCGTTGGCGAACTCGATTAAATCGAGCGCGTCCTTGATATACTGCTCAAAATCATCGCTGTCAATCGGCACAAGCTCGTTCGTCTGGTACTGACACGCCATCCCGGCATTTACGACCGGAACTGGCTTCGCGCCGAGATATTCGCACAGCAGGAAATATTCGTAAAAACCCATGCCGTATGTCTGGTTGTAATGCTTGTAGCCGTTGTCGATATCGCCGTCAGCCATATGCAGCGACCAGCGGTTCCAGTTTTGCTTTCTCTCCTCGACAGGGCCAATGCTGTCCTTCCAGTTATAGCGGTTATCGAGGTTGTATCCCTCGATTACACAGCCGCCAGGGAAGCGTAAAAATCCCGGATCCAGCGCTTTCAGCTTTTCCGCCAAATCCCTGCGGAACACGCCGCATACAGCGTCTGACGGCATGCATGACACCATGTCAAAATCTACCGTTCCCGCGCCGTCAAGCGCTATCACAAAATCAGCGTTTCGGGTTGTTTTATCGACTGTCAGCACGCCCTCGTATTTCGTCCATTCATCCGTTACCGTATCGGTCAGCTTAACCTCACCGACAGGCGTGTTCCCCGAATATACCTTCGCGCTTATACCGCCGGTGTATTTGTCCGATTTCGCGTACAGGGAAATATTATACTCCTTACCTTCTTCCATGTATACGCCGTCGTAAGCCTGATTTTTAAAACCCTGATTTGACGCTGACGCGGTAAACGATAGATAATGCGGATTATTTTCGTTAAGGCCGCCTTTATCCTTCGCTTCAAGCTTCCCGCCGTTATACGCGCTCCACGCGTATAAGCCGTCGTAATCATTGCCGAAGTCTTTTGTCGCCTCAAATGAACGGTTCTCAATCATTTCCGCGTACAAACCACCGTCGGCGGCGTAGTTTATGTCCTCGAAAAACAGTCCGTACATGCCGTCCTGAATATCTACGCCCTTTTCGTTTTTGATGTTAAGCTCGTAATCGTAGTAATCGCCCGCCTTTACGACCGCGCTGTAATCGCGTTTTAACGTAACGCCGTCAAACGAGTACGACGCGGTGAGCGTAACGGGTTTTTTCCCCGACTGCGGTACAGTAACCTGTCCTTCGCCCGTGATCGCGCTCTCGTCCGAGCTTGACCATGAAACGCTGTATTTTGCGTCGGCCGCGCCGGGCAAATCGAGCTTCGTATTTTCCGTAAGCTCCGTTAAATCGCCTAAATCCGCGCTGTCGACCGCGAAATCATATATTTTTATATCGTCTATTAACCCCTTCGACCATTCGCCCTCGCCCCATGTCGCGTGGCCGATATACGTTACCGGGTTATCGCCGAGCATTTCGGAAAGCGTGTAATCATACGTCTTTTCCGACACGAACTCACCGTCTATGTAGAGCGCGGTTTTATCCTTGCTTATCACGACCGCCACATCCTGCCATACGCCCTGCTCATACATATACGACGGGATCTCGGGACGCGAGCCGCTGTTGTTGTACCGCTCCGCGCTGATGTTCGAGCCGTTGTCAAGAATGCCCAAATAATGCTCGGAATTGTACACCTGCGGCGTATCGTTCGGCGCGGCGAAGAACCACCACGATGTTACCGGCTGCGCCTGCTTGCGGAAGGTTATAGTGATCTCGTCCTTCCCCGCGAGAAGCGGCGTACCGTCCTCGTTTGTGAGTATGAGATAATTGCCGCGCTTATCTCCTGTCCTCGCGGCATAACCGCCGTTCCCGTCATCCTCGTAGCCGGTTACGCCCATTTCCTCGGCATGCCCTACCGACGCCTCGCATGATCGCTTATCAAAATCCAGTGCGAAAATCAGCCCGTCATCCGACGCGTTGACCGCGAGCGCCCCAAACGCGCTTATGCACATGGCGGCGGAAAGGACGGCGCATATTAACCGTTTTATCATATTCGTATCCTCCGTTCGTTTTATTGCTTATATTATCCATAGCCGCAAGCCGGCAGCGTCACCGAAGCGCTATGATAAAATGTTTCATCAGGCATCAGACGCTTCACTTTTGATACCGTAAAATCATTATACCATAAAATGAATGAATAGGCAATAAAAACTCATTATTGACGCGCAATATATAGTCAATTTGCTGTAAAGCTTGCGCTTATTTGTACTATATTTACCAAAAATTCTGCGGTTAGTTGATTATTATTGTCATATATACTATAATTGCACTGTAAATATGTTTAAGGAGGTATTTTATTATGGAGCTTGATAAGATCAAAGAAACGATTGAAAAGCTTGCAAAGGACGATAAGGTTCAAGACGCGTTCAAGAAAAACCCGATAAAGACTATTGAGGATGAGCTTGGCGTTGATCTTCCCGACGAGCAGGTTAAGGAGGTCGTAAGCCATTTAAAGGATAAGTTCGACGACGATTTCTTTGAGGGTTTAAAGGATAAGGCGGAGGACGTTATCGAGCAGGTTGAAAAGAGCGATATTATCGATAAGGTAAAGGGTCTGTTCCATAAGGACTGATACATTCAAAACACTGAAAGGGGCTGTAAAAAAAGTCCTCACAAGCGAAAAGGATCTCAAGGAATGAGGTCCTTTTCGCGTTTAGAAAATTCTTGTATTTCCATTAAAAAAGCTGAAACCATAGCGGAATCAGCCAAGTTGTGGTATAATATAAATATGAAAAACCAGTGTACCACTGATGTATAAATAGGCGCAAAGAGCTCGAATCTAAGGGCTTTTTATGATGTGTAAAAATAGAAGGGTATATGATTCGGATTCAACAATTGTGTAAACCTCCAAACAGGTGTATAATAAAAATACAAAGTTTGGAGGTTTAATTATGGCAAGAAGAAAAAAAATACCGGAGGAATTAGAGAGAAAAGCAAAGGTGCGGGAATTAATGCGCGAGCTGGATATCAATGATATGTCAGATATAAACGCGTTGTTCAAGGGTATCAGCAGTTAAGGAATAACGCGCGACAATATAAGAGGACATTGGGCGATTGTATGCATTGGCAATTGGACGTTACATTTCGAGAGGATGCAAACAAGACGATAGACGAGCAGTCGGCGTTTAATCTAAATATTATGAGAAAGTTTGCATTATCGGTGCTTAAGACGGCGAGTATTGGCGGATCAAGAACAAGTATGAAATTGAAGCGCTTTTATGTATGCTGCAATCCAACAAAATTTTAAAAGGATTTGCTTTAATCTCACAAGCTTGGCGCTTTGTTTGTGTTAGGCTTTCATGCATTCAAAATCCTTTGTTCTTTTATTATTGACTTAATGGGCATTTTGTGATATTATATATATTCGAGTAAGTGTCTTATCATAATATGACAGCTTATAGGGACGTGTGAAATATACAAAATGACATCATAAGGGAGGACATAAAAATGGGTATTTCAACGAATATGAGGGCGATCGACACAATAAAAAGTGAGATTTTGTCCGAGGTAGCAAATCTTTACAAGGCGATGGCGGAGTGCGATGAGATAAACGGATACGATGATGTGTCAGATAAAATCGCGACAATTATCGCGATGGATTATCTTTTGGCGCGCAGGCTGGGAATAGGGCTTAGCGCCGTGGACGCAAAAATCAGCGAACTGTTATCAATCGCAATCGATAATAATCATGAGCTTGAGCTTGAGTTTTCAGATATGTCTGAATTAAAAAAACATATCGGCAAACGTTAATACAAGCCCCGCGGCTTGAGCGGGGACGGAGGTTTTACATGAAAAAAAGGTTGGGGCGCGCATCGCGTTCATATTTGCGCGTCGCGTCATTTGCGGCGTTAGTGCTGATTTTGTGCGCGGCGGCAAATATTTTTCTGAATTATCCGTATGCGATAGGCATCATTGAAGCGGCGTCCGCGCTTGTTGTGCTGTGCGCGGCGGCTTTGATGGAGACAAGGCGCAGGAATGAGGCGGAAAATTATATTCGTTCCGTTACGAAAATGGCGGGAACGATTCCTTCTAATGCGCTGGAAAGTCTGCCTGTGCCATTGGTCGTCGCTCACGCTGACGGCACGGTGCGCTGGTATAACGAGCGGTTCGGCGCGTTATTCGGCGGCGGAGAAATGTATGACAAGGCGCTTGATACAATTTTGCCGGGCATCAAATGGGCGGATATTCTGCGTACTGACAATGGCAGCCGCAATATCGAGATCAACGGCTTAAAATATGAGCTCCAAAGCAGACTTGTAAAGGACAAATCCTCAAAGAATACAGCCGAAGAGGATGAGCATTCGGTATACATATATCTTATTGACAAAACCGCCGAGACCGAGGCGGTATCCGCGTATGAGAATGAGAAAACGGATGTGGCGGTCATATGTGTCGATAATTACGACGAGGTGTTCAGGCGTATGGACGACAGCGAGGAACAGCGTTCGGAGGCCGCCCTTCGCAAAACAATAAACGAATGGGCGAAGGAAAGCAGTGCGGTACTTAAGAAAATTGACCGCGACAGGTATTATATGTTTTTTGAACACAGATATCTCGCGGGATATATAGATAAAAAATTTGCCATACTGGAGCAGGTCAGAAAAATCGGGGAAGAGGTCAAGCGCCCAATGAGCGTGAGCATCGGAATAGGTACGGGCTCGACGATAGGCGGAAATGAGCAGTCGGCGCGGTATGCGCTTGATATGGCCCAAGGACGCGGCGGCGACCAGGTAGGCGTGAAGGATGATACGCAGTACACATTCTACGGCGGTAAGACTCGTGAGTACGAAAAGAGTACGCGTGTAAAAACCCGCGCCGTCGCAATGGCGCTTCGGGATTATTTTTCAAGCGCGGACAGTGTTATTTTCGTAGGGCATAAAAACGCCGATTACGACTGCTTCGGCGCGGCGATGGGCTTGCAGAGAGCGGTTAGGACGCTCGGCACAAGGCCGTATATAATTTACGATGAAGCGGCCTCTCCGGCAATTGAAAAGCTCCATTCGGAGCTTAACCAAATCGAAGAGTACCGGGGTATGTTTATAAGTGAGGAGGCCGCTCTGGACATCATGACGGATTCTACGCTCATCGTGGTGCTTGATACACACAGGCCGACCATGCTTGAGTCGGAAAGGGTCGTAAGCCGCGCGGCAAAGGTGGTCCTGATCGACCATCACAGGCGCGCGACAGAGTTTATCAATAATTGCTCCCTTATTTATCATGAACCGTATGCTTCATCAACATGCGAAATGGCAGCGGAGATTTTGCAGTATATGTCTTTGGGTTCGGCGGTTACAGCGAAGGAGGCCGAATGCCTGTATACGGGCATCGTACTCGACACGAAGAATTTTCTGATAAAGACGGGCGTTCGTACATTTGAGGCGGCTTCATATTTGAGGCGGCTCGGGCTTAATACGTTTGACGTAAAGAAGCTCTTTAACGTCGAAAAAGACGAATACGACAGACGCGCGGAAATTGTCCGAACAGCGGAGGAAATCGCACCGGGCATTTCTTTGGCGCATACATCGGAGAACTGGCCCAACATACGCGTAATAGCGTCACAGGCGGCGGACGATATGCTTAATATTGACAATACCGACGCCTCGTTTGTAATTTATCCCGATAAAGGCCGGACATGCGTAAGCGCACGCTCGCTGAACGGAGTGAATGTGCATGTGATCATGGAATCGCTCGGCGGCGGCGGCCACGCTACTGTCGCGGGAGTACAGCGCGACGATGTCACGATATATCAGATGGCCGAACTGATAAAAAAAGCGGTCAGGGAATATTTAAGTAAAAACGACTGACAAAGGAGGTAAATAAAATGCAGGTTATTTTAACGCAGGATGTAAAAGGCAAAGGAAAAAAGGGTGAGATCATAAAGGTAAATGACGGATACGCCCGAAATTTTCTTTTCCCTAAGGGGGTTGCAATCGAAGCCACAGCGTCAAATCTGAACGACTTAAAGGGTAAAAGAGAATCGGTTGAATATCAGACCGAGCAGAGCAAACAGCGCGCGGAAGAAATAGCGGCAAAGTTCAAGGAAATCGAGGTCGTAATCGAAACAAAGGCGGGCGATAACGGAAAGCTGTTCGGGTCAATTACATCAAAGGACGTCGCGGACGCGCTGACGGCACAGCATCATATCAAGCTGGACAGAAAGAAATTTGTGATGGACAGTATAAAAACGCTCGGCACACACAGTGTGAAGGTGAAGCTGTTTACCGGTATTACCGGTGATTTAACGGTCAAGGTCGAGAGAAAATAAATATCAAGCAATTCGGAAGGGAAGTGATTGTATGGCGGAAGAGAACGCTCCGATCGATATCAGCGGCAGACAGCTGCCGTACAGTCAGGAGGCGGAACAGGCCGTCATAGGCAGTGCGCTGACAAAGGAGGAATCATTGGGCGAGGCGGCCGAAATTATTACGGCTGACGACTTCTATTTTTTACAGAACCGTCTGATTTTCGGCGTTATGATGGAACTGTTTAACGAAAATTCGCCGATCGATTTCGTTTCTGTCTCAGACAGGCTCGGCCGCTACGATTACCTTGAAACAGTAGGCGGGGTGTCGTATTTACGAGATGTTGCGAATGTCCCGACGACGTATCATGTCGAATACTATTCCAACATAATAAAGGAAATGTCGATGCGCCGTAAGCTGATAGACAGCGCGAAAAAAATTGCGGATATGTCATACGGTGACGGCACGAGTGTGGACAGGGTCCTGGAACGGTCGGAGCAGCTTATATACGACGTCTCGTCGGCCGATTCGGGTGATATTTTGCCCATAACCGAGATCATGGTCGGCGCGTATAAGAAGCTGATTGAAGATTCTGGCAAGGGCGGCGGACTTACCGGAATGGGGACAGGCTTTATTGAGGTAAATAAGTGCACTGGCGGTTTTCACGGCGGTGAGCTTATTCTTATCGCGGGGCGGCCGGGCATGGGCAAATCAAGCTTCGCGGTAAATATCGCGGAGCATGTAAGCATATACGATAAGCGCGCTGTGGCAATTTTTAATCTGGAAATGCCGAGAGAACAAATCGTGAACAGAATAATTTGTTCGCAGGCGCTTGTCGATTCCAATAAAATCCGTACAGGATCACTCACAGGCGAGGATTGGGAAAAAATCGGCGCGGTTATAAACCGGGTCGCATCCGCGCCGATTTATATAGACGATACCGCGTCGATAACGGTATCGCAGATACGCGCAAAATGTCGGAGACTCAAGCAAACAAAGGATTTGCAGCTTGTTATAATCGATTATCTTCAGCTTATGCAGTCGAGCGGCAGGTCGGAAAACCGTCAGCAGGAGATCGCGGAGATATCGCGGTCGCTGAAAATTCTTGCGAAGGAGTTAAATATTCCGGTCATCGCCCTGTCGCAGCTGTCGCGCGCGAGTGTGCAGCGCGCGGATAAGCGCCCGGTGCTTTCCGATTTGAGGGAGTCGGGCGCGATCGAGCAGGACGCGGATATGGTTATGTTTATATACCGCGAGGATCCGGGGAAGAAGAGCGAGGGAGAGAGCAGCGGCGTTGAAAGCACAAAGGCCGAGTGTATAGTCGCGAAAAACAGAAGCGGAGCAACAAAGACATTTGAGCTTGCGTGGCAGGGCGCGTACACGAAGTTTTCAAATATCGAATACGGCGCGGTGGAAGAAACGGTATGAAAAACAAGGTAAGGAGTACGCTTTTAAAAAGCGGACTGATAAAATCCGGCGATAAAATTCTTGTCGGCTTGTCGGGCGGCGCGGATTCCGTATGCCTGACCCACGCGCTTTGGTCGGTCAAGGAGGAAGTGGGCATTGAAATAATGACGGCGCACGTAAATCATATGATACGCGGCGCGCGGGCGGCGCATGATGCGCTGTTCGCATCGGAATTTTCGCGTTCGCTTGGGCTCAAGTGTGTAACGGCCGAAATTAATATACCGAAAATCGCGAAGGTAAACGCGTTATCCGAGGAGACGGCCGGCAGAGAGGAACGCTATAAATTCTTCGCGCAGACGCTTGAACGATACGGGTTTAACAAAATTGCCACAGCCCACAATTTAAACGACAGCGCGGAAACGATAACTATGAATTTTATGCGCGGCGGGGCGCTTTCGGGTCTATCGGGCATCCCGGCAAAACGCGGCGATATAATTCGTCCGCTGCTGGGGATATCGCGTGCCGAAATAGAGGACTACTGCCGCGAAAACAGCCTGAATTACGTTACCGACGCCACAAACGCGGACGATAAGTATACACGGAACAGGATCCGTAATACTCTGATCCCATTTATTGAACGGGATTTTAATCCGGATTTTATAAACGGTGTGACGAGGAACGCGGAAATCATCCGTGCCGAGGATGAGTATATGAGCGATACGGCAAAGGAGGAATACCGCCGGATCGTAAAAAATCATACGGTTGAAATCAGTGAGCTGCTTTCGTGCCATACAGCGGTAGCGCGGCGTATCGTACGGCTTATGATATCTTCGCGCGGAGATGCCGCACAGGCTGATTTCGTATTGAAAACCCTTGAGCTTGCCGAGAAAAACAAAAGCGGGTCATATATAAATCTGCCCGGCGGAAAAACAGCGAGAGTGGAATACGGCCGGCTTATAATCGGGGACAGCGATAAACCGCGGCCGTTTGAATACAGACTGCCTATAGGTGCCGATGTGTCCGTTCCGGAGGCGGGGATATACGTGAGAGCGGATATTGCGGCAAATCGCCGCGACGACGGCGCGCAGTATTTTTCCGGCGTTGACGAGAATGATTTGATTATAAGAAGCCGCAGAAACGGTGATTATTTTTATCCTGCCGGCATGAGCGGGAGGAAGAAGCTCAAGGATTATTTTATAGATGAGAAAATACCGCGCTCCGAGCGCGATAAAACGCCCATAATTACATCGGGCGCGGATATAGTCTGCATCGTCGGTTATCGGCGTGACAGGCGCTTCGCCTTTAACGGCGGGGGAATAAGAGTAATGTTTTGGAGGTAGAGGATTGCAGAATAGGTTTAGAGGAATAACCGTATGGATAGTTGTGCTTATAATCATGTATATGCTGTATGCGATGATGTCGGGCGTTTTGTCTCCGACGTCGAGGATGGTATATTCCGATCTTGTCGCGGCAATTGAGAACGGACAGGTTACCGGCATGGTGATAAACGGCAACAACGTAACGGCGATGGTTAAGGATAAGGAACGCGGCGAGGTTCGCGTAAAGGTGCAGATACCGTCTCAGGAGACATTCCAATCGGACGTGGGAGAGACGGTAAAGAAGCAGATGGAGGCGGGCACGCTTAAGCAGGAGGCGTACCAGTCCAAAATTACGTGGACATTTATCTCAAATCTTATCGTGATGATACTGCTCATTGTCATGTTTGTGATGATGTTTATGCGGCGCGGCGGCGGCGCGGGAGGATTTACGAGAAGCCGCGCGAAGGTCGGATATGTAGGTAAGCCGGTAAAATTCGCGGACGTAGCGGGAGCCGAGGAGGAAAAAAACGAGCTTATGGAGCTTGTGGAGTTTCTAAAAAATCCGCGTAAATTTATAGCGCTGGGCGCGAGAATACCCAAGGGCGTGCTTTTGGTCGGCTCGCCGGGAACGGGTAAGACACTTCTTGCCAAGGCTGTCGCGGGCGAGGCGGGAGTTCCGTTCTTTTCGATAAGCGGTTCGGATTTCGTTGAGCTGTACGTTGGAGTCGGCGCGTCGCGCGTAAGAGATTTATTTGAGCAGGCGAAGCGTAACAATCCGTGTATTATTTTCATTGACGAAATTGACGCGGTAGGCCGTCAGCGCGGCACGGGCATGGGCGGCGGACATGACGAAAGGGAGCAGACGTTAAATCAGCTGCTCGTTGAAATGGACGGCTTCGGACAGAATGAGGGCGTTATCGTGATTGCGGCTACAAACCGTCCCGATATACTCGATCCGGCGCTTTTAAGACCGGGACGCTTTGACCGTCAGGTGGTTGTTGATTTACCGGATGTAAACGGACGTGAGGAAATCCTGAAGGTGCATTCAAAGGGAAAACCGCTGGCGGAGGATGTTGACTTAAAGTATATTGCGAAAGAAACAGTCGGCTACAGCGGCGCGGAGCTTGAGAATCTTATGAACGAGGCCTCGATATTCGCGGCGCGCAGGTCGCATAAGGAAATTACGAATCAGGATCTCGAGGACGCGAATTTAAAGGTAATGATGGGCACGGAAAAGAGGTCTAAGAAGCTTACCGACCGCGAGAAGCGGCTCACGGCCTATCATGAATCGGGACACGCGATTTTAGCGTATGTTTCGGATGATAATCAGAAGATACAGCGCGTGTCGATCATCCCTCGCGGGCGCGCCGGCGGATTTACAATGTATGTGCCGGACGAGGACAGAACGTATGCGTCAAAAAAGGAAATGCTTTCGCAGATCACCGTTCTTTTGGGCGGGCGTGTGGCTGAGAAAATCAAGATGGATGATATAAGCACGGGCGCGTCGAACGATATCGAACGCGCAACCTCAATGGCGCGCAGCATGGCGGCGAAGTACGGCATGTCTGACGCTATCGGGCCTGTTTCATACGACGCGGGCGGCGAGGTGTTTATCGGACGCGATTTCGGACATTCCAAGAATTACAGCGAGCAGACAGCGGCAGTTATAGACGAGGAGGTCAAAAGGATCCTCATGGAGCGTTACGCCGAGGCGGAACGGCTCTTGAAACAGTATGACGCGGAGCTTGAGGCGGTAGCAAAATGCCTTATGGAAAAGGAGACCATCAACGGCGACGAATTTGCGCAATGCTTTAATTCGGTGAAAAATTCGATCGAACAGTCATAATAGGAGATTATTAACAATGAAAAAAATAATATATTTTATCGCCGGAGCTTTGATATTCGGCACGGCGGGAGTATGCGCGGGTCAGCTTACAGCGACGGAAAATCCGTTTCCGGTTAAATTCGGCGGCGAATATATCAATATCGACGGCTATAATATCGCGGACAGCTCATACTTTAAATTGCGCGATATAGCGTCGGCGATCGGCGGATTTGATGTAGATTTTGTGAATGACACGATTGTCATCAGCAAAGATGAGGAAGAGGAAGAAAACGAAGAGCAGCTTTTAAAATCATATTATAACAACGTCCTTGTAAAAAAATACGGAACGTATACGACAGAGCGGACTGAGGTAAAGACGTTTATGCCTTCCGATGAATCGGGAATGCTTGCATATTACCTTTATGATTTTGATAATGATAATCACAGTGAAATGATAACATTATGCAGCAAGGGAAACGAAAGCAATGCCGCGGACCTCTCAAAAACAAGTAATAGTGCGTATATGTATATTCAAATATATGACATTGAAAACCATAGCGTGGTATTAAAGGATGAGACAAGATTGCTTTTGAACAACAATCCGGATTTTTCAAGATGCGAAATATTTTTGCACGAGTATAAAGGCAAGCCGTATATTTGCTTTACACAATGTAAAAGCGGTATAAACGGGAATTTATATACTGAGCATCGGATCATAAGCTATGACGGCAGTGTTTTTGTAAATGAATCATGGTTGGTCGACCCGGGATATACGGACGGCTCTACTCTCTATCGAAAGCATTATGAAGATGAGCATTATACGGAGGACGACAGAATAGCCGCCATCGCAGACGAGAATGGCTATGAAAAGGCGATAGCCGATGAAGGAAAGAAGTTCGGTCTTGATGTAGTAAAATGCGACGATAGGGTGGAGCAGTCTGTCCGTAACGGCCAGGTTGAGGAGAGACGAACAAATGGTATGCCGATGTATACGGCGGATGACGCGGTCAGAATTGCGGCGATAAATACCGAGCTAGTGCCTATTGATTTAAATTCCGATGAACCGGGCTCTCGGATGAAAACAATTCGGACAATTTCTATAGGGAATGAAAAATAAATGTCAAAGCGGGGCAAAATATATTTTGCCGTTCACTTACAGAATTTTAATCAAAGGAGGAAATGACAATGGCGATAACAAAAGAAACGCTTATAGGCGAGGCGCTTGCGATTGACCTTGACATTGTAGCACCTGTTTTAATTGATATGGGTATGCATTGCCTTGGCTGTCCGTCTGCGCAGGGCGAGTCAATTGAGGAAGCGTGTATGGTTCACGGCGTTAATCCCGACGATATCGTTTCGAAGATCAATGAAGCGCTTGACGCTAAGGCATGACAATAAATGAAAAATTCAAAGCGGCGTCGTTTTAAACGACGCCGCTTTGTTTATATACATAATGTAATCTCAATCATCCGCCGATCTGACATTCTACGCCTTCGCGCTGTGCCGCTTTTAGGAGCGGCTGCATATGCTTCATATCCATCGGCGGAACTCCCGCGTAGAAATAGTCGCGGTTCAAACCCTTGTATTTGTCCTCTCCCAGACGATGATACGGGAGCAGGTGCAAATGCGGCGAACCCGGCAGCATTTTTACGAATTTCGCGATATCGCTTATTTCCTCCACGGTATCGTTAAATCCCGGAATGACTGGCGTACGCATTGTAAGCTTAGCGCCCGACGCGGCAATGCGAATCGCGTGTTCAATTATTTTCGTGTTCGGCTGACCGGTGAACTCGCGGTGCTTTTCGTTGTTCATGTGCTTGATGTCCATGTATACGAAATCGAGGTTTTCCAAAAATCGCTCGATAACCTCCCATTTTGCGATCGCGGTCGTTTCAATGCATGTGTTTATGCCCTCGGCATGACACGCTTTTAAAAGGTCAACAGCGAAATCAGGCTGCAGCATCGCCTCGCCGCCCGACAGCGTCAGACCGCCGCCGCTGCGGCGGTAGAAGAACATATCCTTCATTACCGACTGCAAAACCTCGCCGACCGTAACGTCATAACCCATCGTTTCATCCTTGCCGGCAAAAAACATGTTTTCAACCTCGAACCGCTGTGATTCGGGATTGCAGCACCAGCGGCAGCGAAGGGCACAGCCTTTTAAAAATACGATTGTCCGTATGCCGGGGCCGTCGTGGATAGAATAACGCTGTATATCAAATATTCGTCCTGTAGTGCTTAATATATCGTGTTCCATAATCGTCTCCGAATTACATGTTAAAGG
>CANQYQ010000046.1 GCA_947628155.1 uncultured Clostridia bacterium | reverse complement strand
TTGTACTTACTAAACATTATATCACATTTAGGAACTATTCTCATCTTTTCTTGTCTCACATCAATTATATCATAACACCTTCTCCAAAAAATCCAATCCCGCCATAAAGCCGTCTGCGGCAGTGGTCATAATATCGCCGGCAACCGGCTCATCATCCACACACAATACATTTGCGCGTACGTTTTTCGGCTCACCATACGGGAAATTCGTTACCTCATACGTATATCTCATCGCCCTCCTCCCGGCATACGGAGCTAGATCCAGCCCCGCCTCAATTTGCAGTTTATTGTAATTTTCATAAACCAAGTCGAACGGGTCGGGAATATTTACCGCCGCGGAATCGATATTTTTTCTCTTAACCTCCCATCCGAAGCTCTGCAGGAATTCCGCGTTTGTTTCATCCACCGATTCCTCGCCGAACGCGATAAACACCGCCGCCGCCGCGAGGATCATTGCCGCCGTTACAATATAAAGCATACGTTTTCTCCCCATCTTATCACCGCCGAATTTTCTTTATTATACATATATTATCAAATTTGACAAATATTACTTGTTTAAACCGTCGGCTTGCGTAAAAAACTAAATACGCAAAAGCGAAAAAGCAATAACGCGTTAAAGGAGTGATAACATGAATAACACAGCTTTAATAATAACAATAATCGGCGCGATCAACTGGCTGCTGATAGGTCTGTTCGGCTTCGACCTTGTAGGCGCGATGTTCGGCGGGCAGATGTCGGCGCTGTCGAGAGTTATTTTCGTAATCGTCGGCCTTGCGGGACTCTGGTGCATTAACCTTCTCTTCAAGGACAAAGTCCCCAGACACAACGCCGCGTAAAACCCGCTATATATTCTAGGTAGGAATTTTATTGCCCAAATGAAAGGGGCTGTAAAAGAAGTCCCGTAAAGAACAAGGATTTCGACTTTTACAGCCCCGTTTTTCATTGTTATTTTAATATTATTTGCCCCACGATACGAGAACCATGGCTATATCCTTGGAATCGATATTGCCGTCGCGGTTCAAATCGTAGCGGATGTAATCCGCATCGTCGTACGTTACTTCGTCGCCTTCACCCGGTGTTGTATGCGTATCCATACCTGTCTTGCCGAAGTATGCGACAGCCGCAGAAAGGTCGTAGATGTCAACCAGCTTGCTGTCATCGATATCGCCCGCGAGGAAGGTTGTTCCGTCTTTGGCGGTCTTTAATTCCACCGGATCTTCATCGCTGCTCGGCTTGTATGTTACAACGGGTCTACCCTTGTCATCCATAACGTTGTTCCATACTTCAACCGTCGGGCTTACCGCGCCCTCCGGTATTACAACGTCAACGCTGTATGTTCTGTAGCCATCGCCCTTAAATGTAAGCGTGTAGCGCGTATCGGTGACAATATTCCTTGTTGCCGTGTACTGCGCGTAGTCTCCGGTCGTAGTATATGTAACTCCGGTTCCGAGCACGATATCATCAATCGGATAAACCGTGTCAAGCGCGCTGTGGAGCGATACGGTCATATTCGTATAATCCGCCGCCTGCTCCTTAACCTCGTTCGGGAACATTACGTTAATCGTAAGCTCCTTCTCTACGGGGGTGTTTTCCAAATTCCATTCATTATTGGGGCCTTCGCCGTCAACGCCGCCGATATGCAGCTTGTTGTTATCCAGTGCGGAATCACTGTTGTAGCTGTAGGTGTACACAATATTGTCGTCAACATCCGACGCGGACCATTTTGCGGTCTGCACTTTACCGTCTACAACCTTAACAGTATATGAACCGGTGCTGACAAGCTCAATTTCGCCGATTATAATATTTTCTCCGCTGATTGACGCGCGATCGCGATCGCCGTCAAGATTGAATCCGTAACGGTGCGACGCGCCTTCACTAGCGTCAACCTCGCCCAAATCGGTTATAACGTTGTTTTCGTAAGGCGTAATAACGTATTCGCCGTTCGGATCGTTAATATTAAACGTAAATTCGGATGACATATAGCGGTAAATCTTTTTGGTATCATCCGCGCTTAATACTATGTACGCCTTTGACGGATTACTCTCCTCAGCCAATGTAATGTCTTCAAGGCTGGTCTTGAGCGACACTGTTATATCGGTCCTGTTTGCCTCGTCATAGTCTTCTAAGGTGTCGTATTTTTTGTAATAACTCTCACTTTGTTCCTCTGTCAAATTACCAAATGCTGGCACGTTTTCATCCCGGCTGACGAATGAATTATCTTCTATCCAATCCTCCTTTATCCATCCGGCAAGATAACCTGTATTCATATCGTCGACATCATCCGGAGCATTAACTTCGCCTACTGATGTATTTTCCATAAATAAATTCAGATTCGCATCTCCCTGCAGATGACCCGCGATACC
This sequence comes from uncultured Clostridia bacterium, assembly GCA_947628155.1. GTDB lineage: Bacteria > Bacillota > Clostridia > UBA1381 > UBA1381 > 12844. The sequence continues at coordinate 11,937 of CANQYQ010000046.1, read as the reverse complement.
GCCCGCATAACCGCTCTTAGTATTATCGCCAAGCGTTACGTCGCCGCTGTTTGTGTTTCGTTCCATGTCAAAGGAATCGTTAAGATCTCCAAGTATTCCTCCGGCATATCCTGTTTGACTGTCTACCGTAATATCGCCGGTATTTGTGCAATCAAATGCAGACAAATCGCTCTTGCCGAATATGCCGCCTGCGTAACCTTCACTTCCGCCCGAGCACACAATGTCGCCGGTATTTGTGCAATCGGACGCGTATCCCGTGTAACTTGATTCTACGTTGCCCGTAATACCTCCTACATACCCTTTTCCTTCGTCTCCTTCAATCGTGCATGTAATATCGCCGATATTTGCACAATTTTTTGGTCCCGTGCTGTTATAACCGATGTTTACCATGCAGCCAAAAATTCCTCCTACATGTACATCTTTATCTGCTGTACATGTGATGTCACCGGTATTCGTACAATTCTCCGCGGTTATTCTCTGCTGATGTCCGCCAATACCTCCCACACATTCGCTGTTTGTCGCTTCAACCTTGCCGTTGTTGGTACAATTTGTCACATTACCGGCGCCAGCCAGATTGCCACCGAAAATACCGCCCACATATTTGCTTGACTCCGCCTGAATCTTGCCATTGTTTTCACAATCATTCATGAGCACACATTCTCCTGCTATGCCTCCAACGCAATAACTGCTTTTGGCGATTATCTCTCCATCATTAACACACTCTGACAATGTAGCCGCGGCTCTACCGCCAATACCGCCAACATAACATTTGTAGTCACCGTTACCCGGTCCTGTCTGTGTTATTTTCCCGCTATTGGAGCAATCGATTATCTCGGTTCCATGGTTTGCATAACCTACAATTCCGCCGCAATACGCCTCTTTTGTAATTTCAACGTTTTCCGGAATCGAAATAGTCAGTTCTCCATTGTATTCACAATTGCTTATAACGCCTGCGTCCGCATTAGCTACTATACCGCCCATATAGTTCCAAAGAGTGGTTTTGGCATCGCCGGGCGGTTCAAATTCTATTGATATTGAACTTTTACAATTTTCTATTTTACTGCTGCCGGAAGTAGCTGCGGCAATACCACCAACATTTCTCGTTTGTATACCTATTGATTCTATTTTCCCTTTAATGTTAAGGTTTTGTATTGTGCCGTCGTTTTGTGCAAACAATCCCAAATCAACTAAACCATAGTCGGAATTTGACAAAGGCTTTTGACTAAATCCTTTGATTGTATGTTTATTTCCGTCAAACGTTCCTTTAAATGAAGGACCTAAGATATCAGGTGCAATAGGAGCCCATAGATGACCTGTCAAATCAATGTTATCACTTAACTCGACGGTCTTATCCTTGTAGTCGTTTTTATTATAGGTAACATCATCTGCGAACCACGCCAAGCCGAGCGCAGTTTGAATCGTAACGTTACCGCTGTCATCAACTGTGTAATCGTCACCTACCCTCGCTTCGCTTGCATGGTCCATCCATACATCCGCATCCACCCATTGATCACCATCGTGGTATTTCCAGTTCGTACTGTCCGCCAGTACCGGAACGGCCGCCGAGGTGATTACCATTGCCGCTGAAAGAAGTGCGGCTAAAAGTTTTCTTTTCTTCATGTTTTGTTCCTCCTTGTATTTTTTATAATGCCCGAAGGCTTATATACAGATTATACACCCCCCCCCCTAAAGTCAAGGGGTTAAATAAAAAAATCCGAAAATTTTGGAATTTTCGGATTTTCATAAACGATTATTACATGGTTTTTTCCGTTATGCCAAATTATCACGCGTACAGCGGGTGCTTTTCGCAAAGCGCCTGCACACGTTTTTGTACCTCATCCTTATTGCCCTCGAAATCCTTTACGGATTAAAATAATCGTATGTCATTTTTGATATGCGCCGTATTCCCGCGACACCGTCGGACGCGTTATTCGTCAGCACGCATATTACATAATCGCACGACGGCGAATACACGATAGCCGTATCGCTTTCAACCGTACTCGTCTCTCCCGTTTTATTTGCCGTAACCACGCCGTCCGGCAGCGGATACGGGATCTTCCAGCGCCGCTGCTGACGCTTCAGGAGCGAAAGCATTTCCGCGCTCGCGTCCTGTGAAACAAGCTCGCCGTTGTATATTTTTTCGAGCAGTATTCCGCAGTCGACCGGCGAAACAAGATTTCGTCCGTAGGACACATAATCGCCGTAACCGATGAACAGTGATTTATGCTGCGTGTTAAGCGCGCCTATGCTGTTGGTGTGAGCGTTCTCATCGTTAAATCCCCGCTCATAATTCCCATGCCCCATAAGGTACACAAGCCTGTTCGATGAATAATTGTCACTTTCCGTTATCATATGCGTAAGAAGCTCGTTAACCTCGGCGGTTTTTGACATGCACCCCGCGGCGATCTCATTATACGTGCCCGCCATAACAAACAGCTTTATCACGCTGGCGCTCGCATACCGGCCGTCATTTAACACCATAAACTCCCCGTTTGTTAAATTTTTAACATATACGCCCCAGCTGCCGCCTTTGTTTGATATATACTCATCAATCTGCGACGACAGGCCGTCAAGGCCGAGCGTATAGTTTTTCAGCGTCCAGCCGTCGTGCCGGCGGCCGTCTATGTCGCTCCACAGAACATACTCGTCCGCGCCGTCCTTGCTCATAAGCGCGTACGGCGCGCGGGAATTGTACAAATCCGCTGTGCGCTGCCCGCTCGACACATACTCGTCATGCGCCGCTCCGCTGTTAATATATACAGTCCTGTTAACGTCCTCCCATATTACATCCATACCCATTTCTTCCGATATAAACCTAACCGGCACGACAGTCCTGTCCTCGCCGCCGATGTTTTCTATTACCGGCTCGGCCGTAAGCTCACATTCGCGCCATTCACCGTTATCGACTATATACGCGTAACGCCCGCCTATGTACATATCGCACAGCTTGCCGCCTCCGAAATCTATTGTGACGCACTGCCGTTCCCCGTTCCATTCCGTCCCGAGCCCCAGCGCGTCATTTATGATCCGTATAGGCACAAGCGCCGTATCGTTCTCAATAATGCCCTGTTCGTCCAAAAGCTTATCTGATACATATATGCCGACCGTATCCTGCGCCGCATGAGCTGACATACATATCGGCAGTATCGCTAAAGCCGCCGCTGCAAATTTTAAAAATTTCATACATGTCCCTCCCGTCCGCTTAAGTATAACATACTTGCGGGCATTTGTAAATACAGAAAAAGAAAGTCAAGAAAACGCTTGAAAAATCAGATAATTTGTGGTACAATAGTCCGGAAATAAGTTTAGGAGGTCATTTAATGTCAGGACATTCAAAATGGAGCACCATAAAACGTAAAAAAGGTGCAAATGACGCTCAGAGAGCCAAAATATTTACGAAAATCGCGAGAGAGATAACCGTCGCGGTAAAAGCCGGCGGTCCGGACCCGGACAATAACGCGAGTCTTAAGGATGTTATTGCCAAGGCGCGTTCGAACAATATGCCAAATGACAACATCAACCGCACGATCAAAAAGGCGGCGGGCGATAACGACACAGCCGATTACGAAAGCATCACCTACGAGGGCTACGGCCCGAGCGGCGTAGCGGTAATTGTCAATGCCTTGACCGACAACCGCAACCGCACCGCGGCGGATGTGCGCCACGCGTTCGATAAGGCGGGCGGAAATCTGGGCCAGAACGGCTGCGTAAGCTTCATGTTTGACGAAAAGGGCGTTATCGTCATAGAGGACGAGGACGGTGAGCTTGACGAGGAAGAAGTAACTATGGACGCGCTCGAAGCCGGCGCGGACGATGTTGACTCGGACGACGGCATGTACGAAATCACAACGGCTCCCGATGACTTTACGGCGGTAAGAGAGGCTCTGGAGGGCAAATACTCTTTTGCGTCAGCCGAGATACGCATGGTACCTCAGACCATGACCGAGCTTACCAATGAGGACGATATAAAGAATATGACACGTATGCTCGATATGCTCGAGGACAATGACGACGTCCAGGACGTATACCACAACTGGGATATGCCGGACGAGGATTAAATCGAAAGCGCATTAACAGAGTCACAAAAAAACGGCAAATATGCCGTTTTTTTATCGCTAAATGGCCGCTCCCAGCTTATGCCTCACGTACATGATAATCACATCCGCCGCGTCATCGGGCGTCATGCCGCTTACATTGATTGACAAATCATAATTTGACGCGTCGTCGCGCGGACGCCCCGTATGATACAGATAATATTCGCCGCGGCTTTTATCCATAGTCCTGATAAGCTGCTTCGCGTCGTCGGGATTAAGCTCGAACATCCGCATCGCGCGCCGCATACAGTCGCGCCTGTCCGCGGTAATGAAAATCCGAACCACATTGTCGCAGTCCCGCAGTACATAATCCGCGCAGCGCCCGATAAACACGCATGAACCCTCCGCCGCGTGCCGCGCAATCGCCTCGGATTGCGCGCGGAAAACCTTGTCCTCCGCCTCAAAGTCCACAGATCCGTCCGGCTTCAGTATGAGCGAATAGTTCACAGCTTCGTCGTCGGAATAATCGTTTGTAACCTCATTACTTAATTTACGATGTCCGTAATGGTCAATGCCCAGCTTCCTCGCGACGATTTTACCGATGTCCTTACCGCCGCTGCCATAGGTTCTCGAAATTGTAATCGCATAATTCATATCGCTCACTCCTTCCACGGGATATATTATATATACCACCATAACACGCGTTTATAACATTTTTTTACAAAAGATGAGATATATTTGCAATGCAAATGGTTTTATGATAGAATGTAATTGACATTATAATGTTTATCGCGCAATTGTTTATTAATGCCATCTTGCGTATGGGATACCTGTTTTGTAGGGCGGGACGCCCACATCCCGCCGTGTTCCGTAATGCGATATGGTTTATGGCGGGCGTTAGCCTCCCTTGTCAAAGGGAGGTGGCATTTGCGACTGTAAGGAGCAAATGACGGATGGATTCATTTTTGCAAAATATCGCATAATTGAACGATTTATCGTAATTGCGAAATCCTCCCGGCCGCGCCGCACATGCCATCTCCTACAAACGTGTACCCATACGCAAAACCGCATATTGGCGCGGTCGTAGGGGCGAACCGTGTTTGCCCGTGTTCCGTAATGCGATATGGTTTGCGGCGGGCGTTAGCCTCCCTTGTCAAAGGGAGGTGGCATTTGCGACTGTAAGGAGCAAATGACGGAGGGATTCATTTTTGCAAAATATCACATAATTGAACGATTTATCGTAATTGCGAAATCCTCCCAGCCGCGCCGCACACCATATTGGTTTACGGAATACGGGCTGCCGAAGGCGTCAACCCCGACCTTCTATAAATTTACCTCAGAAAGGAACACTGCCATGGACGAAAAATTCATGCGCGCGGCGCTCACGCGCGCAAAACGCGCCGCTGCCTTGGGCGAGCTGCCGGTCGGCGCTGTAATCGTAAAGGACAACCGCGTTATCGCGAGCGGCTACAACAAGCGCGAGCTAAAGCAAAACGCGCTCCTTCACGCGGAGATGACAGCCATTGACCGCGCCTGCAAAAAGCTGGGCAGCTGGCGGCTCACGGACTGCGATATGTACGTGACGCTCGAACCGTGTCCTATGTGCGCGGGCGCGGCGATCAACGCGCGGCTCGGCCACGTCTATTTCGGCGCGTACGACGACAAATCCGGCTGCGTCCACTCGCGCGCGAATCTTCTCGGCATGAACCTGTTAAGCCACACAATACCCTACGAGGGCGGTATAATGGAGGCGGAATGCTCCGCGCTCATAAAGGATTTTTTCGCAAACCTTCGCAAGCGTCCCAAGCGCCGCGCGGCCACGGAGGATAAAAACGAAGTTTAAGAGGATAAAAAAACGGCTTGCGCCGTTTTTTATCTTCTTCGCTCCATTTCCTCAAATACGTCCTCCCATGTCATGCCGTTGTCCACGAGCATAACCGACAAATGGTACAGCAGATCCGCCGTTTCGTATTTGATCTCGCTCTTATCGCGGTTCTTGCCGGCAATCACGACCTCCGCCGCTTCCTCACCGACCTTTTTCAAAATCTTGTCCTCGCCCTTATCGAACAGATAGTTCGTGTACGATCCCTCCTCGGGATTGCTTTTCCTATCGATTATAACCGCCTGTTCGCGCCGCAGAATATCCGAAAGCGATTTTATATCCTTGTCCTCGGCAAGCGCGCCGTTATCGACCCTGCGGTAAAAGCACGAGCGGTTCCCCGTATGACACGCCGCTCCCGCCGGTTCGGCCAGAATCACAAGGCAGTCGCCGTCGCAGTCAACGCGTATCTCTTTAACAAACATATAATTCCCCGACGTCGCGCCCTTTTCCCAAATCTCGCCGCGGCTGCGTGACCAGAACGTCGCGCGTCCCGAATCCATCGTCATTTTAAGCGTCTGCGCGTTCATGTACGCGACCATAAGCACTTCCCTTGTTTCAATATTCTGCACGACAGCGGGAATTAACCCATTGCCGTCAAATTTCAATTCATCAATAAATCCCATTTTCTGCTCCATCCTTTATTTTAATTTCATCAAATGCCAATTTTTTATAAGATAATCCGCGCCGGAAATCACGGTAAACAATACCGTTATCCACAGCAGCGCCTCGATCACAAGTCCCGCCGTAACATTATCCGGAACGAGCGCGATAAGAATGATCGTGATAATTATCGCGATCATCTGCGCCACGGTCTTGAGCTTGCCCCATATGCTCGCCGCAATGACCTTGCCCTCGCCCACGGCGACGAGCCTCACGCCCGCGACCATAAACTCACGTGTCATTATGACCATCAGCGCTATTGTACCGCTCACGGGCCGGTACACGCCCGTGCCGAGGAATACCAAAAACGCGGCCGTCGTCAATATCTTGTCCGCCAGCGGATCGACGAACTTTCCGAACGTCGTTATCTGATTACGCGACCGTGCGATATGCCCGTCAAGCGCGTCCGTAACCGACGCGAGCGCGAACACGCCCAGCGCCGCCCATTTATACGCTGTGCCGTCCATCATCAAAAGCGCCATAAACACCGGCACGAGTATCACGCGCAGCAGCGTAAGCTTATTAGCCGTATTCATATAACCATCTCCCTGCTTATCATAACGCCCGTCAAATCATATTCGCCGGCGTCAAGAATTTTTACATTAATTATATCGCCCGCGTCGATCTCGTCCTCGGCGGCGAAATACACAAGTCCGTCAACATCAATACTGTCCGCGCGGCTTCTGCCGTAAAACAGGAAATTATCTTCGTCGTAACCCTCCGCGATCACCTCGATGACCGAGCCTATTTTCGCCTGATTTTTTCTTAGGCTTATCCCCTGCTGCAGCGTCATGATTTTATCAAGCCGCTCCTGCTTTATCTCCTCGTCGATCTGATTCTCAAATTCCGCCGCCGGTGTGCCCTCCTCACGCGAATACGCGAACACACCCAGACGGTCGAACTCGATTTCCTTTACGAACCCGTATAATTCCTCAAAATCCTCCTCCGTCTCGCCAGGGAACCCCACTATAATCGACGTGCGAATGGTACAGTCCGGCATCATTTCACGGAATTTTTTTATTTTCTCTGTCATTTCCGCGCGGTTCGTGCGCCGCGCCATGCGCCGCAAAATATAATCGCTCGCGTGCTGCACGGGCATATCGATATAATTGCAGATCTTATCATGCTTTGCCATCGTGTCGATCAGCGCGTCCGTGACCGCCTCGGCGTAGAAATAATGGACGCGTATCCATTCGATCCCGTCGATTTTCACAAGCTCTGAAAGCAGCATATCAAGCGACGCTTTTCCGTAAATATCCGTGCCGTAGCGCGTTGTGTCCTGAGCGATCAAAATCAGCTCCTTAACGCCGCTTTCGGCAAGATCGCGCGCCTCATACACTATATCCTCGATTTTTCTGCTCCTGTAATGCCCGCGGATCATAGGTATCGCGCAGTATGTGCAGTTATTGTCGCAGCCGTCCGCGATTTTAAGATATGCTGTATACGGCGGCGTACTTAAAATTCTCGGCAATCGTTCCTCGATATTCCTGTTCTGATGCCCGAACTCGCGTATATCCTCGCCCTCAAACGCTTTTTTTATAGTATCGGCGATTTTATCATAATCGCCCGTGCCCAGAATCGCGTCAACCTCCGGCAGCTCCGTTTTCATATCCCGCGCGTACCGCTCGGCAAGGCAGCCCGTCGCTATAAGCAAGCGGCAAGAGCCGTCCTTTTTATACTCCGCCATATCGAGTATCGCGTCGATTGACTCGCGCTTTGCCGACTCGATAAAGCCGCAGGTATTTACGATTATCACATCCGCGTCCTCCGCGTCGGTCACGATATTATACCCGTCCTCCGCGAGAATGCCGAGCATTGTCTCCCCGTCTGTCTGATTCTTCGCGCACCCAAGCGATACAAGCGCAATATTACATTTCATCGGCTTCACCCTTAACTCTCTCAATACATTCCTTTATTTCCCGCAAATCGTAGCCGCGGTATATAAAATAACGTATGCATTTATCAATATTTTTCCTCTCGAAATCGCCGCCCAGACGCTTTTGCACGAGCGGGTACAGCGTTTCCTCAAAATCATCGTCCAGCTCATCTATCGCCGCGTCTATGATCTCACGGTCGATACCCTTTGAATACAGCTCCTGCCGTATGCGGTTTTTACCGTATTTCTTAAGATTTTTCAAATCCCGCGCCTTGTTCGCGGCGTACCGCGCGTCGTCCACGAATCCGTATTCACGGCAAAATTCCAATACGCGCTCTATATCCTCATCCTTCGCCCCGGCGCGTTTGAGCTTGTCCGTTAATTCCTTCTCGCTGTGCGAGCGAAATTCGAGAAGCCTGAGCGCTTTTTCGCGCGTACCGTCATAATCCAGTATTTTCTTCTTTGAAGTACCCGAATAGCTCACCGAAATCTATACCGCCTATCGTTTTATTTTTGTACCTGCTTTGCAGGTTGTTATATCCCGCGACGATCTGCTCCGATTTTACGCCGTAGGAAATTGACATATATGCCTCAATGCACGCCGACAAATGATCGCAGCCCCGCACGATCTCACCGTCGAGCGGGTCGAAGCTGTCGTCGTTGTATTTTTCGTTGATCAGATCCGACGTGACCTTTTCGATTTTTCCGTCGTTTATGATCTTCGAGTAAAACTCGTCCTCGGTATAATACCTTATTTTCGCGTGCCAGTCCGACGGCAGCAAGGGATAAATCACCTTGTTCATCTGCTCCGCCTCGATGTCGCTTATAATGCTGTCAAGGCCCTTGACCGACGATTTCACCGGTGATACGATATCCCTTGTCAGCGATTCCGCCAGATCATGGAAAAGGCCGCACAGAAAATTATTCACCAGCCGCGCGCCGCACGGCGCGTCAAGCTCCAATGTGCAGAAATACGACAGTATCGCAACCACAAGCATGTGACCCATAACAAACGTGTGCGGCAGCCTAACCGCCTTCGCCCACCGCTGCTGGTACCGGAGCTTTCCGATAAGCGATAAAAATTCCTGCATATACGGACTTCCCATGTAGTATTTGTATCCCTTGAAAGTGTCGCATGACGCAAGTTCGGCCATCATATCCTGCCGCACATGCTCAATGCCGAAGGTTTCACGGTTCAGCGGGTATATAACCTTAAATTCCCAGTTGCTCGCCAGATAATTAGACGCGTATAAAATCTTTTTTTCAAGCCGCGCGTGATCCGGGTCGGTGTAATAACGGCGCATGCGTTCATAAAACCCGCCGCCTAAACTCTCCATATCCTCGCGGAGGACCTCAAGCACCCATTTGTCGATCTGCTCTCCCTTTTCCTCGACAAGCTTATGGTATATCGGCGGCTTTATATCCGTCAGGATACTCCTGTGGAAGAACTCGAATATACCGCCCTCGGCAAGACGCAGCATATCCACGTCATCGCCCTCGCACTTCGCGAGTACATACGCGAAAAACAGCTTGTGCGCTTGCTTGTCAAGCTCGGTGAAACCCGTCCATGGGCGAATGTGGTCGTTCCACCGCTGTATCGACGCCGCCTCGTAGATTAACGATATCAGATTCTTTGAAATCATACGCGCCCTCCTTGTATATTGTTAAATTTATCGCACAAATGCGTATGGGAACGCTCTGCTAAGGCTCCTCCACCCCAGTCGCGCATAAGCGCGACCCGCAAGGCGGCTTTTGCCAAAGGCAAAAGTGGGAAGAGGGGACTGTCAGCGAAGCTGACTGGGGGATTCCGCAATTATGATAAATCGCTGCAATATGCGGTTTTCTGTAAAAATGAATCCCTCCGTCATTTGCTCCTTACAGTCGCAAATGCCACCTCCCTTTGACAAGGGAGGCTAACACCCGCCGCGTACCATATTGGGTTACGGAACATGGACGAACACGGTTCGCCCCCCACGGTGTTCGTGTTTCCCATACGCAAACACATCGATAAACTAAAATTTACCTTATTCCAAAATCACATTATATCCGCTCTTTTCAAGCTTAGAAATAACCCGCTGTCCATGCTCACGTCCGCCGACCTCGCAGGCGATGTGTATAATCGCCTCATTGGGATCGAGATCCGACGACATCCTGTCGTACTGCACCATGACTATATTCGCGCTTGCCGCCGCCAGAGCGTGTGAGAGATGCTCCAGACTGCCGGGAATATCAAGCAGCGTCGTGCAGAATTTAAGCTTCCTCTCGCGGGATGCAAGGCCAAGCTCAATAATCCTGTTTATAAAGCTCACGTCAATATTGCCGCCCGACAGCAGACATGCGACCTTCTTACCCTTAACGTCTATTTTCCCATTCAGCACCGCCGCGAGCGTCGTCGCGCCGGCCGGCTCCACCACCTGCTTTGTACGCTCCAAAAGCAGCAGTATCGCCGAGGAGATCTCCGCGTCCGACACTAACACCACATCGTCGGCGTACCTGTTTATCAGCTCCATCGTCTTAACACCGGGCGACTTTACCTGAATACCGTCGGCTATCGTTTTTACCGTCTCCGACACCACATGCGTCTTTGTCTTAAATGACTCCGCGATCGCGGGCGCGCCCTCGGCCTGTACGCCGATTATCTTAACGCGCGGGTTGATCTGCTTAACGCACGCGGCGATACCCGCCAATAATCCGCCGCCGCCCGCCGGTACGACTATTATATCGACCGTCGGCAAATCCTCTAAAATCTCAATTCCTATCGTGCCCTGACCGGCCATTACCTCGTAATCCTCGAACGGATGGAGGAACGTCGCTCCCTCCTTCTCCTGTATCTCGACCGCCTTATTGTACGCGTCGTCATAGCAGTCGCCGTAAAGCACGACCTTCGCGCCGTACCCCTCCGTCGCCGCAACCTTCGCAATGGGCGCGGACTTGGGCATAACTATCGTCGCGGGGATGTTATTGACATGCGACGCATACGCCACGCCCTGCGCGTGGTTGCCTGCCGATGACGCGACTACCGATGTCACCTCTCCGCGCTCAACGAGTGCCGTTATCTTATTCGCCGCGCCTCGGATTTTAAACGAACCGGTTTTCTGCTGGTTCTCATATTTAAGATACACGCTTCCGCCGCTCATCTCTGAAAATGTTTTTGACAGCTCTATTTTCGTTCTGTGCAGAATCGGCGCGAGCCGCTGCGCCGCCTTCTCAATTTCGCTTAATTCCAGGTTCATATATATTACTTCCTCTCAATGTTTAATCCCTGATTTTTTATTATAACACACGAATAAACGTTTTTCAATACAAAACACGGATTTTTCCACTGTTTTTGGCAGGTTCGTCCGCGTCCGCGCGAAAAAACGCGGATTTGTCCGCTCCCATGCGGGAAAGTTTATCCGCTCCCACGCGACACGGAAATCAATTTTACAAAGTAGAAGAAGTATGGTATAATAGAGACATGAAGAACGGAATAACTGAGTACTATG
>CANQYQ010000045.1 GCA_947628155.1 uncultured Clostridia bacterium | reverse complement strand
ACATTGGGCTGCGCGGCGGGCGTAATGGTTACGGCGTCGCATAATCCGAAGGAGTATAACGGATACAAGGTTTACGGTCCGGACGGCGGCCAGCTTCCGCCGGAGGCCGTACAAATCGTTATCGACGCGATGGAAGCGACGGATATTTTCGACGGCGTAACGTATATGGAGCTTGACAAAGCGATTGACGAGGGTCTTGTCGAAATAGTCGGACCGGAGTTAAACGAGCAGTTTATAGAAACGGTCATGACGCAGCAGCAAAATCCCGAGGCGGTTCATGAGGTCGCCGATACGTTTAAACTGATATATACGCCGTTTCACGGTACAGGCTCGCGTCCTATCAAGGAGGTATTAAAGCGCATAGGCTTTAAAAATGTGCTCGTGGTTAAGGAGCAGGATACGGAGGACGGCGATTTCCCGACGGTTAAATCCCCGAACCCCGAAAATAAAGAGGGATTTACGATCGCTATTGAAATGGCGAAGGAGAACGATGTTGACGTTATCATCGGCACAGACCCAGACTGCGACCGTGTGGGCATCGTGGTACGCGATAAAGACGGCGTTTACCGCACACTGACCGGCAACCAGACGGGCGCGCTGCTCGTTGAGTATATCCTGCGCTCGAAGAAGGAGAAGGGCACGCTTCCCGCTGACGGCGTTGTTATAAAGACTATCGTTACGACCGAGCTTGCCGCCGCGATCGCCGAAAGCTACGGCATGGAGGTCATGAACGTCCTCACCGGCTTCAAGTACATCGGCGAAAAAATGACCGAGTTTGCCGAAAAGCACAACCACACGTATCTTATCGGATTCGAGGAAAGCTACGGCTACCTCGTCGGCAACCACGCCCGCGATAAGGACGGAGTCGTCGCGACGATGCTTATCGCGGAAATGGCCGCGTATTACGCCACAAAGGGGAAATCACTCTATGAGGCGCTGCAGGATATTTACGAAAAGTACGGCTATTATGACGAGCGTACGCTTTCGTTTACAATGCCCGGCAAGGACGGCATGGAAAAGATGGCGGCGATCCTTACGGATTTGCGCGATGATCCGCCGGAAAAGGCGGCGGGCATGGATGTTGTGCTCTATACGGATTATCAGAAGCAGACGATCAAGGATAAGGCGGGTCACGTTTCTCCGCTTAAGGGCCTGCCGAAATCGAATGTGCTCAAGTATAACCTGTCCGACGACAAGACGTATTTCATTGTTCGTCCGTCGGGAACCGAGCCTAAAATCAAGCTGTATCTGGGAACGTTTGCCGATTCCACCGAGGCGGCGGAGGAGATCCTCGATAAGGTGCTTGACAGCGTAAAGGAACAGCTCGGACTTGAATAACCGAATTTATACGGATATCTGTCCGCGTACGAAGAAAAACTGCCGCGAAAAAAACTGCTGTAAAGCAGTTTTTTTCATTAAATTCCGCAAAGCTATTCACAAAAGCGAAAAAATGTGTTATCATAATAAAATGGGACTTGCCCGGACATACGTCTCGCGCGGCGGGGGTTATTACGGGAAGATCAAAATGAATCCGAAGGGAGAATAACATGAGAATATATCCGGCAATTGATATTAAAGACGGAAAATGTGTACGGCTCTTGCAGGGGCGGTTTTCGGATATGACGGTTTACGGCGACAGTCCGGCCGATATGGCGCAAAAATGGCAGCGCGAGGGCGGTGAGTTTCTGCACGTCGTGGATCTCGACGGCGCTTTAAAGGGCGCGGGCGTGAACGCGGAATGCATCAGGGAAATATGCCGCCGCGTCGATATTCCCGTGCAGACAGGCGGCGGAATACGTATGGCGGAGGATATAAAATCGCGGTTCGACGCGGGGGTGAGCCGCGTGATAATCGGCACAAAGGCGGTCAGTGACAGCGAATTTGTGAAACGCGCCGTAGATCGCTACGGCGACAGGATCGTGATAGGCATTGACGCGAAGGACGGATATGCAGCCGTCGAAGGCTGGGAGAGGACAAGCGATTTTACGGCGGTGGAATTTGCCCTTAAAATGCAGTCGCTCGGCGTTAAGACGATCGTGTATACGGATATCGCAACGGACGGTACATTGAAGGGCCCGAATCTTGCGGCAATGACGGAAATGGCCGACAATACCGGCCTTGACGTGATAGCCTCGGGCGGCGTGGGGACATTGGAGCATATATTATCGCTTACTTCAACGGGCGTTGAGGGAGTGATCGTGGGCCGCGCGCTGTACACGGGAGACGTCAATCTGGCTGAAGCGATAAACGCGGTAAAATGAGAGTGATAAAATGAGAGTAAGGAAGAAAAAGCACGGCGCGGAGCGCATGGAGGCCTGCGCGGACCTGTGGATAAAAAAACCGGAGGCTATGAAAGGACGCTGGAACGCCGCGTTCGGGAACGATAATCCCATTCATATCGAAATCGGCTGCGGTAAGGGCGATTTTGTAACGGGTATGGCGAAAATGTACCCGGACGTGAATTTCGTCGCGGTCGAAATGGTCGCGGACGTGATTGTGACGGCGATGGAAAAGGCGAAGGCGGCGGGACTGAAAAACGTGCTGTTCGCGAATTTTAACGCGGAGAAAATCACGGACGTGTTTGAAAAGGGTGAGGCGGAACGTATTTATCTGAATTTTTCCGACCCGTGGAAAAAGAACCGTCAGGCAAAGCGGCGGCTGACGCATAAAAATTTTCTCGACAGATACAAGCGGATCTTGAATATTGGGAATTTTATCTGGTTTAAGACCGATAACAAAGCCTTGTTTGAATTTTCGCTGAATTCCTTTGCCGCCGAGGATTTTAAAATGAGGAATATTACGCTCGATTTACATAATTCTGGCTTCGAGGACAACGTTATGACCGAGTACGAAAAGCGGTTTACGGAGCTGGGACAGCCGATATATCGGCTTGAGGCGGAATATGTGAGGTAGAAAAATATCTTTTTAAGATAATTATGTTGACATATGTATCGTTTTATGGTATAATATTGTCGGATTCGGAGGGAGAATAAAAATGACGGACGAATTATTACAGAAGGGTATGGCAGCGAGAGAAGCGGCGTTTAGTATGGCGGCGGTCACAACGGCGGTGAAGGACGCGGCGCTCGCGTCAATCGCTGACGCGCTCGGGGAAAGAGCGGACGAGATAATCGCGGCGAATAAAATTGACATAGAAAACGCGAAAAACAGCGGTACGCGTCAGGCAATGATTGACCGATTGACGCTCACACGGGAGCGCATAGCGGGTATCGCGGACGGAGTGCGGCAGGTGAAATCGCTCGCCGACCCGATCGGTTCTGTGGAAAAGATGTGGACGCGCCCGAACGGGCTGCTTATCGGGAGAAAAATCGTGCCGATGGGCGTTATCGCGATAATTTACGAGGCTCGGCCCAACGTCACCGTTGACGCGGCGGCGCTGTGCCTTAAAACCTCGAACGCGTGTATTTTGCGCGGCGGTTCGGACGCGATCAATTCCAATAAGGCCATAATGCGCGTAATGCAGGAGGCGGCGTACGCGGCGGGAATACCCGAGGGTGCGATGTGCGTGATCGAGGATACGTCGAGGGAAACGTCAACGGAGCTTATGAGGATGAACGGGTATGTCGATATGCTCATACCGCGCGGCGGCAAGGGGCTTATCAAGTCGGTTGTCGAAAACGCGACAGTGCCGGTCGTGGAAACTGCGGCGGGCAATTGCCACGTATATGTGGACGGCGAATGCGACATGGATATGGCTGAGAAAATCGTGATGAACGCCAAGGTACAGCGTCCGTCGGTATGCAACGCGGCGGAAACGCTGCTCGTGGACGAGGCAATAGCGGAAAAATTCGTGCCGAGGATATTTGACGCGTTAAAGGCGGCGAATGTGGAAATACGCGCGGATAAGAGGTCAAAAAAATATTATTCGGGCGCGGTAACGGACGCTGCGGACGAGGATTATTACACAGAGTATAACGATTATATTATCGCGGTCAAGGTCGTTTCCGGCGTGGACGAGGCGATAGCGCATATAAACAAGTACAACACAAAGCATTCTGAGGCGATCGTGACGACGAACTATAACAGAGCGCAGAAATTCTTGAACGAGGTCGATGCGGCGGCGGTGTACGTGAACGCGTCTACGCGGTTCACGGACGGGTTTGAGTTCGGGTTCGGCGCGGAGATAGGCATTTCCACGCAGAAAATGCACGCGCGCGGGCCGATGGGACTCGACGCGCTCACGTCGGTCAAGTATATCATTTACGGAGACGGGCAGACAAGGGAATAAGCTGTCAATATTTTACGGATAATATTACAAATAATATTATAAAAACAAAGGAAGGTACGGGAGAAAATGGATAATATTTTGCTGAATGTGGTATTTTTGGCGGTAGGATTCGTTCTGCTTATCAAGGGCGCGGATTATTTCGTGGACGGCGCGGCGGCGGCGGCGAAGCTTATGAAAATATCGACGCTTGTAATAGGATTGACAGTTGTGGCGTTCGGAACATCAGCGCCGGAGCTGGCGGTAAGCCTCGCGGCGGCGGTGCAGGGCTCGAACAGCATAGCGCTCGGTAATGTAGTGGGGTCGAATATATTGAATTTTTACCTCATTTTAGGCATAAGCGCTGTTATTACGCCTATCGTGGCGAAAAAAGAGGTGCTTACGCGCGATTATACCATATCGCTTATCGCGGCGGCGCTGGTATTGGTATTGGGTTTTATCGGACTGCGGCTCGGACGAATTGACGGAATAATACTCGCGATATGCATAATCGCGTACGTGGCGTTTTTGATAGTATCGTCGAAAAAAAGCGGCGCGAAGAGCGGCGACGGTGATTTTAAAACGCTTACACCAATAAAGTGTGTGCTGTATATTATTCTCGGCCTCGCGGCGGTCGTAGCGGGCGGCGAGCTTGTCGTAACGGGCGCGAAAACGATAGCGAAATTCTTAGGCATGAGCGAGGCGCTGATCGCGCTTACGGTCGTGGCTCTCGGCACGTCGCTTCCGGAGCTTGTAACGTCGGTCATGGCGGCGAAAAAGGGCGAAACGGATCTGGCCCTGGGGAATGTGCTCGGGTCGAACATATTTAATCTGCTGTTTATATTAGGCGTATCGTCGGCGGTCCATCCGATGGTGCCGGACGCGGATGCGGTTCTGGAATATAAACAGACGCTGGTGGATCTGGGGATATTCCTTATCGCGAGCATAATATTCTTCTTCCCGATTTGGAAAAACAAGCGGTTCACGCGCGGTATAGGAATCGCGCTTATTATATTCTACGCTGCGTATTTCGCGTTCATCATGATGCGCAATTACGGCGTTATCACGCTGCCGCTATGATGTACGATGAGGCGATAGAGTATATACACTCGATACCGAAATTCGTGCGCCCCTTAGGCAACGCGGATCTGGAAAGGCTTTTGGCCGTTTTGGGTAATCCGCATAAAAAAGGACAATATATCCATGTCGCGGGCACGAACGGCAAAGGCTCGACAGCCGCGATTATCGCGCGGATATTGATGGAGCAGGGATATAAAACAGGACTTTATACATCGCCGTTTATAGAGGTTTTTAACGAGCGTATACGCGTGAATGGTGAAAATATACCCGACGCGGATCTATGCGATATTACGGAGCGCGTCAAGCGCGCGGCGGAGGATAATAATCTGGCCGTGTCGGAGTTCGCTTTTATAACGGCCGCGGCGTTTTTGTATTTCGCGGAGCAAAAATGCGATTTCGCGGTTATGGAGGTCGGCATGGGCGGACGGCTCGACGCGACGAATGTGATAGAAAAGCCGCTCGTGAGCGTTATTACGTCGATCGGACTTGACCATACGCAATATCTTGGCGAAACGATCGAGGAAATCGCGGCGGAAAAGTGCGGGATCATAAAGCGCGGCTGCCCGGTGGTGTCGCAAAGCAATGCGGCGGTGCGTGAGATCATAAAAAAAGCGGCGGCGGATATGGACGCGGATCCGGTATTCGCAGATGATCCGGCCGACGGAGCGGACGCGGGAAACGGACATTCTGGAGCGGCGGGATTTGTTTACAAGGGCAGATATTATCCGCTCGCGCTTAAGGGCGGATATCAGAAATACAACGGCGCGGCGGCGGTCGAAGCGGTAAACGCGCTGCGTAAGCAGGGCGTTAAAATATCCGCCGCGGCGGTTGACGCGGGGATGAGAAACGTTACATGGCCGGCGCGGTTCGAGTTTACGAGGAGCAATGTGATAATCGACGGCGCGCATAATATCGACGGGATACTCGCGCTTAAAAAATCGCTTGTGGGTTTAAAAAAGCCGTACGGGATCGTAATCGCGATGATGAGCGATAAGGCGGCCGCGGAATGTGTCGGGAAAATTGCGGAAGGCGCGGAATTTATAATCGCGTCGGAGCTTGATATGGAGCGCTGTGAGGGCGCGGAAAAAATAGCGGAGTACGCGGACGATCTGACGAGGGTGATAACGGAGCCTGATTATAAAAGGGCGATTGACGCGGGGCTTGATATGCTGCCCAAAAACGGCGTTTTATGCGTGTGCGGCTCGCTGTACCTTGCGGGCGCGGCGCGCGGATATTTGAGGAATATGCGATGAATTATACCGATGCAATGGAATATACGCGGCGCGTCTCAAAGCGAGGGAGCATACCCGGACTTGATAATATGCGCGCGCTGTGCGCGTCCTTGGGCAATCCCGAGCGCGGACTGAACGTTATACATATCGCGGGTACGAACGGCAAGGGCTCCCTCGGCGCGTTTGTCGGCGCCGCGCTGCAATCGGCGGGGTATGACGTCTGCCGATATTCGTCGCCGGCCGTGTTTGGGTATGAGGAGATTTTACAGTACAACGGCGAAAGCATGACGCGTGACGAGGCGGCGTATTATATCGGTCTTGTGAAGGATGCGGCGGACAGGCTTGAAAAAACGGGTGCGGCAAAGCCGACCGTGTTTGAGATTGAAACGGCTATGGCGTTTTTGTATTGCCGCGATAAAATGTGCGATTATGCGCTTATCGAGGTCGGTATGGGCGGGCGGCTCGACGCGACAAACGTAATTGAAAATCCGCGCGTGAGCGTAATTATGCCGGTGAGCATTGACCATACCGCGTTTTTGGGCAATACAGTTGAGGAAATCGCGGCGGAGAAGTGCGGGATCATAAAGCAAAACGGTACGGTAGTGTCGGCGACGCAGACGGAGGCTGTTACGCGCGTTACAGAGCGCGTGTGCCGCGAAAAAAACGCGCGGCTCATCAAGGCGGGAAATCCCGAAAATGTGCGCGGACGCGTGTTTGATTACAGCGGCATGAAGGATGTTGAAGTATCGCTTGCGGGCGTGTTTCAGTATGTTAACGCGGCGGCGGCGATCGAGGTTTGCCGCGAGCTGGGTGTGGCCGACGCGGATATACGGCGCGGACTGAAAAACGCGGTGTGGCGCGGACGGTTCGAGACGATACGCGATTATCCGCGCATGATAATCGACGGCGCGCACAACGCGGCGGCGGCGGCTATGCTTGAAAAAACGATTAAATCGGAGCTTCGCGGAAAAAGGCTTAATTTCATAATCGGCGTTTTGGCCGACAAGGATATAGATGAAATCGCCGCGCATACCGCGTATTTGGCGGATACGATATACGCGGTCGAGCCGGGTAATCCGCGCGCGATGAGCAAGGAGCGGCTCGCGGAGATTTTGCGGCGGTATAATAAAAACGTTGAAACGGCGGAAATTGACGGGGCCGTGAAAAAATGCGCGGCGGACAAGGATGCGGTGACGATCGCGTTCGGGTCGCTGTCGTATCTGAAGGAGATCGTAAAGGCGGTGCGCGGTGAAAAGGATTGACAAAATTTTATCAAATGAGCAATTCCGCGAATATCTGAAAAAGACAGCGGAATATGAAAAGGACAGGATCTACTGTCCGCATAATATCGAGCACGCGCTCGATACAGCGCGGATCGCGTATATAAAATCGCTTGAAACGGGCGCGAAGGTAAGCAAGGAAATAATATACGCGGCGGCGCTTATTCATGATATCGGGCGGTGCAGGCAGTACGAGGACGGTACGCCGCACGAAATAGCGTCGGTTATGCTGGGGCGCGGCATTTTGCAAAGATGCGGATTTGACGCGGCGGAGATCGATGAAATTTTAACAGCCGTGTCGGAGCATCGCGCCGCGGGGAAACGGTCGGAGCTGGGAGAGCTTTTAAGCTTCGCCGACGATGTGTCGCGGATGTGTATGCTGTGCGGCGCGCGTGCGACGTGCAAGTGGAAAAAAGAGGATATGAATATGGAGGTCACGTATTGAGGATAGGTAACAGAACCTTTGACGGACATACATATATAATGGGTATTTTAAACGTCACGGACGATTCGTTTTCAGACGGAGGGAAATACAGCGGTATTGACGCGGCTTTAAGGCGCGCGGAGCAGATGATCGCGGAGGGCGCGGACGTTATCGACGTCGGCGGCGAATCGACGCGGCCCGGGTATACGCAAGTTCCGGCGGAGGTGGAAATAGCGCGTGTCGTTCCCGTGATTGAAAAAATAAAGACGAATTTTGACGTTCCGGTATCGGTCGATACGTATAAAAGCGAGGTCTGCCGCGCGGCGGCGGAGGCCGGAGCGGACATGATAAACGATATTTGGGGCTTTAAGTATGATAAAAGCATGGCGAAAACGGCGGCGGAGCTTCATATGTCCGCGTGTCTTGCGCACAACAGGGAGACGGCGGAATATAACGATTTCGTAAATGACGTTATCGCGGATTTAAATGAAAGCGTGAAAATCGCGAAGAACGCCGGGGTAACGGAAATTATGGTTGACCCGGGCGTGGGGTTCGCGAAAACGTACGGGCAGAATATTGAGATCATACGGCGTATCGGGGAGCTTGAAAAAACGGGATATCCCGTGCTTCTGGGCGTGTCAAGGAAATCGGTGATAGGCTTGACGCTCGGTACGGATGTGTCGGAGCGGCTGGAGGGAACAATGGCCGCGAGTGTTTGGGCGGCGGTGCGGGGCTGCCTGTTCGTGCGCGTGCACGATATAAAAGAAAATAAGCGCGCCATAATGATGGCGGAAAGGATTATGGGTAAATGACAACGATAAAAATAAGGGATTTGGAGATATTCGCCAATCATGGCGTGTTGAGGGAGGAAAATGTACTCGGACAGAAGTTCGTCGTGTCTATTGAGCTGGATGTGCCGACGACGGGCCGCGACAGCTTGGAGGATACTGTGGATTACGGCGATGTTTGCGCGTTCGCGGAGGAGTTTTTGAGGAAAAAGACGTATAAGCTTATAGAGACAGCCGCGTCAAGCTTGGCGAAACGGCTGATATTGAAGTTCCCGAAGGCGGCGCGGGCGTCGGCGGAAATAAAGAAGCCCTGGGCGCCCGTGAAGGCGCATATGGGGTGCGTGAGCGCGAAGGCGGAGGCGGTGTGGCACAAGGCGTACATATCTGTCGGCTCGAATATGGGCGACCGGCGCCAGCATGTGAACCGCGCCAAGGATGAGCTTGATAAAAATAAATATTGCCGGGTGATCAGAACCGCGCCGCTTATTGAAACAAAGCCGGTGGGATATACCGATCAGAATGATTTTTTAAACGGCTGTATAGAGCTTGAAACGCTTTTAGAGCCGTTTGAGCTGCTGGATCTGCTGCACAGGCTCGAGGATGAGGACGGCAGGACCCACGAGATACACTGGGGACCGCGCACGATCGATTTGGATATAATTTTCTATGACGATATAGTGCTTACATCGGAGGAGCTGACGATACCGCATAGGGAAATGGCAAACCGGTACTTCGTTTTGAAGCCGCTTTGCGACCTCGCGCCGCATATGCGGCATCCGTCCGACGGCCGTACGGTCGCCCGGCTGCTCGAAGAGGTTTGCCGTAATGGAGAAATCGGCTGATTATATGAATTTTTCCCGTAAATTCGGCAAATTTTATAAAAATTATGGAATATAACAATTTGTTCCTTTAGCTTTAAAAACCGTGTAATTGTGCCGTTTGCAGAGGCTTGCGGATCATTCGCGGATGGGAAATCACAGCGTGTTCACATAAATCTAAAATTACGTTTTTTTTTTGGCAAAATTTTGCTCATGCTTCGTTAAAAATCCGTAAAGTTGTTTTATGTGAACACGCTCTGAGATGCCGCCGCAAATATAAACGAATCACGCGATCATGCCCGCGCATTCGCCGGTTTTTTAAGAGAATTTTGTAACACATTATTGATAAAACTACAATTGTCCATTTCCAAAAATTTTATGGTATTGACAAAGTGATATGTTTTGGCATATAATAAACACAGCCATTCGGATTAATGTTTTCACGGTGTTTTTAACCTTATTGTTTTTTATCAACTCGTGACCGTTTAACGAATTATATTTTGGAAATCTTATAAAGCAGAAATGAAAAAGGAGTTTTTATGCAGGAAGAACTTGAAAAAAAGAAGCGTGAGGAATTATTGCAGCTCGCGAAGGGATTGGGATTAAAGGGACTTTCAACATCAAAAAAAAGCAGAATTATCGAGGCTATTGAGGAACGGCGCTCGCTTATAGCGCAAAATTCGGGGCGAAGCATACACCGCGCTTCGAGCGCGGAAAATGTACCGGCCGAGCCGGCGCCGCAGCAAAGACGCGCGGAAAACGTGTCGGCCGAGCCGGCGCCGCAGCAAAGACGCGCAGCGGCGGAATACAAAAATACACAGCCGAGAACCGGCGAATCACAGCAGACATATGAATACAGGCGTGAATATCAGCCGCGCCGCGAAGCTACGGACGGGCAGAAGCATCCCGAACGGAAGAATCGGGAACGTCCGACGGACGCGGTAGAGGTTTGCGGAGTCCTCGAGGTCATGGCGGAGGGTTACGGATTCCTGCGGTTTGAGAATTTCCGCGCGGGGTCTAACGACGTGTACGTTTCCCCGACCCAGATACGCCGGTTTAATTTGAGGACGGGCGACGAGATACTTGGCGATACGCGTCCCAGACAGGGTGACGATAAATACGACCCGCTGCTTTTCGTGAGAAAAATAAACGGCGACACGCTTGATATAGCGTTAAAACGCCGCTCATTCGAGAGGCTTACGCCGATTTATCCGACCGAAAAGCTGCATCTTGACACGGGCGACCGCCAGAATCTGTCGGCGCGGCTTATCGATCTAATGTCGCCTATAGGCAAGGGTCAGCGCGGTATGATCGTCGCGCCGCCGAAGGCCGGAAAGACTACAATAATCAAAGAGATTGCGTGTGCGATAACAAAAAATCACCCGGATGTGAATCTGATAATTCTGCTTATCGACGAGCGTCCCGAGGAGGTTACGGATATGAAGCGTTCGGTGACCGGAGCGGAGGTGATACATTCTACGTTTGACCGTCAGGCGATAGACCATTGCAAAACCGCGGAAATGGTACTGGAGCGCGCGATGCGGCTTGTTGAGCAGAAAAAGGATGTTGTTATCCTGCTTGATTCCATTACGCGTCTTGCGCGTGCATACAACCAGACGGTTACGCCGACAGGACGTACACTTTCGGGAGGCCTTGACCCCGAAGCGCTGTTTAAGCCGAAAAAGTTTTTCGGCGCGGCGAGAAATATCGAGGAGGGCGGAAGCATGACAATATTGGCGACGGCTCTTGTCGAAACGGGAAGCCGCATGGACGATGTGATTTTTGAGGAATTTAAGGGTACGGGCAACATGGAGCTTAAGCTGGACAGAAGCTTGCAGGAACGCCGTATTTTCCCGGCGGTGGATATTTTGAAAACAAGCACGCGCCGCGAGGAGGACTTATTAACGCCGACGGAGCTTGAGGCAAGCCGTATTATTCGGCGCGAGCTGTCGCATAGCTCATTTGCGGAGTCGGTGGCGTCTGTTTTAAAAACACTCGGCAATACGCGCGATAATGATGAATTCTGCAGGTTTATGATAAGCGCGTACGGCAAAAAATAATTTAATAAAAACGTCATAATAACGTTATATAAATGACTTGTACAAAAGCGGGAAATGTGATATATTATTATTGATCCCCCGACCGGGTTTTTAAATGGCCATACCTGTTCGTTCGCGGCCGCGGCGGACTATGGCCTTAATACCCGGCCATGAAGCGCGGGCTGTCGGTTTAAGGAGCAATATGAAACACCGAGGAGGAAAAGATGAACAACAGGCGAATTTCAAAAAAATCGGTTATGACCCGTCATTTTGACTGGTTTCTTTTGATACTTACCCTTCTGCTGTCGGCTTTCGGCGTTGTGGCAATATATTCCGCGACGCGCGTACTGGACTCAAACGTGAACGCTATCGTTCAAACGGCGTCGCTCGTCATAGGCGCGGGGTTGGCGATCACGCTGTGTTTTTTCGATTATGAACAGTTTAAAAATCTGATAAAGCCTATATATATTTTTTGTGTCGCCATTCTTATTCTCGTTCTTGTAATCGGAACGGGAGAAGGCGAATGGGGCGCGCGGAGCTGGATCCGTATCGGATCGATAGGCATACAGCCGTCCGAAATAGCGAAGGTATGCTTTATTATCACATTCTCATACCATTTGCAGATCGTGGAAAGCAAAATAAACAAGCCGCTTGTGATACTCGGACTTTTGCTGCACTTGGGTGTAATAGTCGGACTTATCATGCTTCAACCTGACCTCGGCTCGGTTCTGGTATTTATATTTATGTTCCTTGTGATGCTGTTTGTGGCGAAAATATCATACAAGTATATCATACCCGTGCTCGCGCTCGGTGTAGTTTCCGTACCGCTGGCATATACCTATTTGCTTTCCGAGTATCAGCGTCAGCGAATAGACGTGTTTTTAAATCCGGAAAGCGACCCTACCGGCGGCGGATGGCATGTTATACAGTCGAAGCTTGCCGTCGGCGCGGGGCAGGTCTGGGGAAGCGGCTATTTAAAGGGCATACAGACGCAGATGGGTTGGCTGCCCACTCCGTATACCGATTTTATTTTCAGCACGATCTCCGAGGAATGGGGTTTTATAGGCGCGGCAATACTCGTTATCGCGCTGTTTGTACTCATTTACAGGTGCTTTAAGGTGGCGCAGCGCGCGGATAATACATTCGGCAGATATATCTGCACAGGCGTGGGCGCGATGTTCTTGTTCCATGTTTTTGAAAATGTGGGGATGTGTATCGGACTTATGCCGGTTACCGGGATCCCGCTGCCCTTTATCACATACGGCGGCTCGTCGATTTTAACCAATCTTGCCGCGGTCGGACTTGTGATGAGTGTAGATTACCATAACAAGCCGCGTACGGCGATCGATGTATATTAGCGGATCGGAGGAAAAAGCTATGGACGCGGTTCATATAAACTGGACAAAGCCGATTACCGATAAAACCGGCGAAAAGTACGCAGCGGAGGATTTTGAGCTTTTGACGACCGCGCTTTCGGCTCTTTGCTGGCGCGTTCATAACGGCGGGATAACAATGATTACCGACAGCGCGGGTTATGAGTTTTACGAAAAAAACGGACTTCTCCCGCTTTGGGATGAGGTCAAAACGACGCTTGACGATATGCCTGCGTTCGATTCCGATATGTTTTGGGCGGCGGGGAAAATCTGGGCGCTCAAAAACAGCGCCGCGCCTGTGGCGGTGATCGATACGGATTTTATCGTATGGGCGCCGATAGCGTTTGATAATCTTGCCGACGCGGCCGTTATTCATGAGGAGGATTTATATCCCGACGTATACCCGGATATTTCGTGTTTTAAAATGAAGGATGGATATTCGTTCCGCCCGGATTGGGATTTGTCGCTTCGCGCGTGCAATACGGCGTTCGCGGTAATAAAAAATCCGGAGCTTTTGGAATATTATACCTCGGAGGCTGTGCGGTTCATGGAAAACGCGCAAAAGGGCGGCGACGCGCTTACATATATGGTATTTGCGGAGCAGCGGCTTTTGCCGATATGCGCGAAAAAGCTCGGACTTAAAATCACAGTGCTGTCAACCCCGGAACGGCTGTTTAGAGACGGTGAAAAATATTTCACCCATACATGGGGAATGAAACAGCAAATGCGTGATATGAGCGGACTGCGGCATGATTTTTGCGTGCGCTGCGCATCGCGCTTGAACCGAGATTTCCCGGACGCGGCGCGGATACTTAAGCGGATCGACTGTCTGAAAAATTATTTCATACTGCAATAAAAAAACGCGGATCAAGGGAGCGCGTCAGCTCCCTTTTATCATACGTGAAAATGCGGGAAAATAACGCTTGACAAATGCGGCGCGCGGTAATATAATGGATATGACAAACGGGGCGCCGGAGCAATCCGGCTGAGACGGGGCGAAACGCAGTCCCGGACCCACAGGCGCAAAAGGAATCGGATTTTTGCGCCGTACCTGATTCGGGTAATGCCGGCGTAGGGAACATAACGACGATTTTGACGGGTTGTGCCTTGCGCGCGGCCCGTTTTTG
>CANQYQ010000044.1 GCA_947628155.1 uncultured Clostridia bacterium | reverse complement strand
TTATAATTGCGGAATCCCCCAGTCAGCTACGCTGACAGCCCCCTTTGACAAGGGGGCCTTAGCAGAGCACCGCCATATGCAAAAGCGCGATAAACTAAACTTATTTATTCATCTTCTTCCAGCTGTCCTTTAGCGCCACGGTGCGGTTAAACACGGGTTTTTCCGGCGTAGAATCCCTGTCCGCGCAGAAATACCCCAGCCGCAGGAACTGGAACTTATCTCCCTCTTTCAAATTCGTCAGCGTACTCTCAACCTTCGCGTCAGGTATCACGATCATCGAATCCGGGTTCAGATTTTCCGTAAAATCACTGACGCCCGTTTCGTCTGACGGATTTTCGACGTTAAACAGCCTGTCGTACAGCCGTACCTCGGCGTCGATCGCGTGAGCCGCGCTGACCCAATGAATAGTTCCGCGCACCTTGCGTCCGTCCGGGGTCTGACCGCCTCGGCTTTCGGGGTCATACGTGCAGTGCAGCGCCAAAATCGTGCCGTCGTCATCCGCCTCATACCCGGTACACGTCACGTAATACGCGCTCTTTAACCGTACCTCACGCCCCAATGTCAGGCGGAAATACTTTTTCGGCGCATCAAGCATGAAATCGTCCCGTTCAATATAGAGCACCTTTGAAAACTCGACCGTTCTCGTTCCCATTTCCGGCCTTTCGGGGTTAATTTCAACCTCGATTTCCTCGACCTTATCTTCGGGATAATTATCGATTATCACCTTCAGCGGGCGCAGCACCGCCATCGCGCGCGGCGCGTTTTTATTCAAATCCTCGCGGATACATGCCTCAAGCAGTGAAAAATCAATAACGCTGTTCGACTTCGCCACGCCTATCCTGTCGCAGAAATCGCGTATTGCCACCGGAGTATACCCGCGCCGGCGCATACCGCAGAGCGTTGACATTCTCGGATCGTCCCAGCCGGAAACTATACCGCTTTGCACAAGCTTTAAGCAGCGGCGCTTACTGGTGAGCGTATAGTTTAAATTCATTCTGGCGAACTCAATCTGACGCGACGGCTGCTCGAAATCAAGCTCCTTCAAAACCCAGTCGTAAAGCGGGCGGTGATCCTCAAATTCGAGCGTGCAAAGCGAATGTGTCACGCCCTCGATCGTGTCCGAAATGGGGTGCGCGAAATCGTACATCGGATAAACTATCCAGTCGTCGCCCGTCCTGTGGTGCGTCGCGCGGAGTATGCGGTAGATCACCGGGTCGCGCATGTTGAGATTGGGCGACGCCATGTCGATTTTCGCCCTTAAAACCTTGCTTCCGTCCGGGAACTCGCCCTTCGTCATACGCGCGAACAAATCAAGGTTCTCATCGACCGTTCTGTCGCGGTACGGACTGTTTTTGCCCGGCTCTTTCAATGTACCGCGGTATTCGCGTATTTCGTCCGCCGACAAATCGCATACGTACGCCTTGCCCTTTTCGATCAATTCGACCGCGCAATCGTATATGTCCTTGAAATAATCCGATGCGTAAAGCACCTTATCCCATTCAAAACCGAGCCATTTTATGTCCTCCATTATCGACTCGACGTACTCTGTGTCTTCCTTCGTCGGATTGGTATCGTCAAATCGCAGATTGCACTTGCCGCCGTATTTTTGCGCCATGCCGAAATTTATGCATATCGCCTTGGCGTGACCCGCGTGAAGATACCCATTAGGCTCGGGAGGGAACCGCGTCTGCACATACGTATAGTTCTTTTCCTCCAAATCCTTGTCAATAGCTTCCTCGATAAAATTCCTGCTTACAAATTCCTCGTCCATTTGCTTATCCCCCACTGCTGTTATTTTATATTTTCTATCGCTTCGTCAATTCGCCTGAGCGTCTCCGTTCCGCCGAGCACCTGCATTATTTCATACAGATCCGGCGTGTTCCTCCGTCCCGTGACCGCCGCGCGTATAACGCCCGACACGTCGCCGACATGTCCCTTGTAATCCTCCGGCGACGCCTTGTATTCCTTCGGGCTCGCCGCGTATCCCAAATCCACCGACATCTGCCTTACCGCCGGGAACCAATCCTCCGGCGCGCCGTCGGGATCATATATCTCTGTGTACCTTGTCAAAATTTTAACGATCTCGTCATTCGGCACATTTTCCGCAAAATCCCGCTGCCTGTTCCACAGCTCGCTGTAGAAATAAGCGATGTAATCCCTCACATCCGTCCATTTGGCGATATCCTTTCTCGGCTTTTTCCCGCCGCGCTCTATTGCGAAAATCGCGAGCGCGTATTCCTCATCCTCGGCAAGCAAGCTGTATAAATCATTATCATATTCCTTTGCCCATTTCGCCGCCATATCGAACACTTCCTCGGCGTTAAGCGTACTTATATATGTTTTACTGATATCGTTGAGCTTCGCTAAATCAAACAGCGCGCCGGCCTTGCTCATCTTCGTGAACGAGAACGGGAATTTCCCCGTATCCGCGCCGCGGTTGCATTTTCGCCATTCCTCGTAATTGGAATTGGCCAGCGTCAGCAGATACTCCCATACCGCGCCCTTCGGATAACCCTGCTCCTCATAATAGCTCAGCGCCGCTTCCGGGTTTTTGCGCTTGGAAAGCTTGCGCTTGCCGCCGTTTTCCTCCTTCAATATCGGCGAAATATGCACGTATTTCACCGGCTTGAAGCCGCAGACGCGGAATAGTTGCAAATGTATCGGCACGGATGATATCCATTCGTCGCCCCTGATTACGTGCGTGGTGCGCATCAGATGATCATCGACCGCGTGGGCGAAATGATATGTAGGCGTACCGTCCTTTTTAAGCAAAACCACGTCGAGAATATTCTCGTCCATCTCAATATCGCCCTTGATCATGTCCTTGAATTTTATTCTGCCTCCGGGGCGTCCGGGTGATTTAAGCCTCACGACATATTCCCGGCCCTCATCTATAAGCCTTTTCGCCTCGCCGGCCGTTATATCACGGTATTTGGCGTATTCGCCGTAAATTCCTGGCAAAAGCTTCTCTTCCTCCTGCGCTTTGCGGATTTCGGCGATTTCCTCCTCCGTCATAAAGCACGGATACGCCAAACCCTGTTCAACAAGACGTTTTACAAACGCCTGATAGATTTCAGTGCGCTTGCTCTGAGTATACGGGCCGTATTCACCCTTTTCCTCGTTCCGGGACACAACGCCCTCGTCTATATTTATTCCGAACGCATTAAGTCCGTCGATTATCATCTGAACGCCGTTTTCTATTTCGCGCTTCTTGTCCGTGTCCTCGATTCGCAGATAAAATACGCCGTCGCTCGCCGCGATCCGCCCGATAAACGCCGCAAATAAGCCGCCGAAATGCAGCAATCCCGTGGGACTGGGCGCGAACCGCGTTACGACCGTGCCCTCCTTTAAATTCCTCGCCGGATATTTCTTTTCATAATCCTCCGGCGTAAGCGATATGTTCTCAAACAGCATATTTGCCATATCTATGGTATCAGTCATGGTAATCTCCTTTATCCGGGCCTCCGCCCATTATTCAATATTTATCGCGGTGGATTTCCCGGCCGCCGCGTATATCCGTCCGCACGGACGGATTATGTTATAATACACCATAATATTTATTATACCTAATTCCCGCTGTAATATCAAGTTATTTCGGGAAATTTTTTCATATTACGCGGAAAAATAAAAAACGGACGCTTCCGCGTCCGTCTTACTCTGTATTTATTCCGACTGCGCAACCTCCTCGGTCTCGTACAAATCGTCTACTTTTCCGCCAAATGCCATATACGCCTCCTCAAGCTGATTATCGGTATACTTTTCAAGCTGTTCGAATCGCTTTTCCAAATACACCTGCGTCGGGATATCAATGATCCCGTACGGGATCAATCCCATATCCATCTGGAATGACTTGACCGCGCTTTGCAAATCCGGGAAAAAGTCCTCGTTATCCGAGCTGCCCGCGTAATATCCGAGCATGTACAAGCGTTCCTTTGCCGCGCGTATGCCCTTGCCGCTGTCGCCTATGCTCCACTTCGTTTTAAAATCAAACGATGTGTACTCCGTGGCGTCGATCGGCTCGTGGGTATTTTCGACCTCCTTGTCCGGCGTAAGTCCCACGCCGTTTATCTCGTTTCCGTTACGCGTTATATACTGCGCTACCGTAAGCTTAAATACATGGCTTCCGTACTGGCTGCCGCTGCCGAGCGGGTACACCTGCTGAACGACCGCCTTTCCGTATGTCTGCGTTCCGAACAGTCTGCCCACCTTTGAATCCTGTATAGCGCTCGCCAAAATCTCCGACGCGCTCGCGGTATTCTTATTGACAAGCACAATGAACCGCTTATCGGTATTCGTAAGCGACGAATTATACGTAACGTCATATTCCGACTGACGGTACTTCACATCCACGATTTTCCCCTTGGGCACGATCATTTCCGCGATGCTTACCGCCGCGTCCAACCTGCCGCCGCCGTTGTCGCGCAAATCCAGAATTATCTTCGTCACGCCCCTGTCGGACAGCTTTTTAAGCGCTTCCCTAAATTCCTCCGCCGTATTGCTGCCGAACGATATGATACGTATATAGCCTATATTCCGCTCAAATACCGCGCTTGAAACGGTATCCTGACGCACCTCTGTGCGTATCCCCACAAGGTCGATATACTCGCCGCCGCGCAAAACCGTTATATTTACGGCGGTATTGACCTCGCCTATTATACGGTTTCTTATGTCGTCAAGCGGCCACCCAACTACATCTGTGCCGTTAACCTTGACGATCTTATCCCCGACCATAAATCCGGATTCCTCGGCAAGTCCGTTTTCCTCTACAAATCCGGTTATTTCCACATATTCTCCGCTCTGCCTGAGCGACACTCCTATTCCGTAAAACGTCTGCTCAATCGATTGCTGAAGCTCGACATACTCCTCTCCCGTCATAAATTCACTGTACGGGTCGAGGCTCGAAAACATCGATTTGAGCATCTCGTCCAGCGCGCCGTCATGGTCCTCGAGATATTTCGACAGGCCCATCAATATCGCGTCGTCCATCGTCACGGTATCATCTATGTACAGCTGCGAAATATACAGCGCGAGAGTGCAGTAATTTATGTACTCCTGACTCACCTCCACGCCGTTGAGCTCGTGCGTCTCCTGCATTTGAATCAGTATCTCATCCGGGCTCAGCGTAGGAGCCGGACTCGGTACGGGCGTCGCCTTGGGCGCCGCCGATACTGCGGTAAACGACGCCGCGCTTACTACAGCCGCGCTTATCAGCGCTAATCCGAATTTCTTTAATTTCCTCATCTTTTATCCCCAATCACTTTTATTATCATATCGTTATGATATCGTCCGCCCTGAATAGTCAGCGTGTATTTCAATTTCAACTCGCCGCCCCACGCGCCGAGTGTCGATATTATCCGTTCCGTTTCGGCCTCGATCGTCCACACTCCGTATGGCGTAAAATACGGCGACCTTGTTTTGCGCCGCACATCGAGCATCATACGCGACTGCGCCCCGCCCGAACGCCGTATCGTAACGCATCCGTTTTTAACTATAACGTTCGTGGTGACAACTCCGCCTTCGCACGGCGTGTCGTATACGATGTATTTTTTCCCGTCCCGTTCATAGTATCCGCCGCGCGCGGTTTCCTCTATGACGTCGCTTCCGCCGTCTATTGTCTGGGTGTTCTTCACCTCTATTATATAATCGTTATCAGTATTTTTCAATGTCAATTTTTTCCACCTGTCCGTTTATCTCACGTTCCAGAAAAATCCCGCCGCGCTCGGCAAAGCCGGCCGGGTCGTCGCTCACGAAATACCGGTACTGCTCCGCGTCCCTGTCCGCGCCGTGCAGCATATCGCGGCCGAGCTTCTTCTTGAGATATTCCACCACCTCCGCGCACGGGTCAATCAGAGTTACGTGAGCGCCCATATATTCGCCTATCGCTTTTTTCAAAAGCGGGTAATGCGTGCAGCCTAAAATCAGCGTATCCACGCCCGCCGCCTTTATGTCCTCTAAATATTCCTCGATCACGAGTCTCGCCACGGGCGTATCAAAATGCCCGTTTTCCACCAGCGGCACGAACAGCGGGCAATCGCGCTTATATATCTTGATCGCGCTGTCGTATGCCGCTATGCCGTCATCGTAGGAATGGCTTTTTATCGTACCGGTCGTACCGATTATGCCGATTTTTTTATTCTTGGTTTTCCTGACCGCTTTATAAACCGTCGCGTCAACAACGCCGGTGATCGGTATACCCTCGTTTTCATACTTCACCGTCGGCAGTGAAACGCTGCTCGCCGTTCCGCAGGCGATAATGATCATCTTAACGTCAAAGCCGCGTATGAAATTTATATCATCTCTCGTATACCGCAAAATCGTCTCGGGCGAACGCGTACCGTAAGGAACGCGGCCCGTATCGCCGAAATACACAACGCTCTCGTCCGGGAATTTCTCCATAATCTGCTTTACCGCCGTAAGTCCGCCGAGACCCGAATCGAAAACGCCTATCGGTCTGTTATCCATTATTTTACTCTCTCCTTCGCAAGACTTATCAGCTCGTCTAACAGCGACGGATAATCAATTCCGACCGCCGCAAACAGCTTCGGATACATACTTATATTCGTAAATCCGGGCAATGTGTTTATTTCGTTTAAAACAATACCTCCGTCGCTGTATCTTACAAAGAAATCAACTCTCGAAAGTCCCTGTCCGTCAAGCGCGATAAACGCTTCCTTCGCGTATTCGCGTATTTTTTCGCGCGTTTCCTCCGGGATGACGGCCGGGATTTCAAGTGATGTTTTACTGTCGGATGAATACTTCGCGTCAAAATCGTAAAATTCAACATCGGGTTTGATCTCGCCCACCTCGCCGACGCGGATATCTTTGCCGTTGCCCAGAACCGCCGTTTCGACCTCGTGACCCTCGATATTTTCCTCTATAAGAACCTTGCGGTCGAATTTAGCCGCGTTCTCGATCGCCGACTTTAGCTCCGCTCTGTCATGCGCCTTACCGACGCCCACCGACGAGCCGGTTCTCGCGGGTTTTACAAAGCACGGATAGCCTATCTGCGCCTCGATCGCCTTTACCGCCTCGTCCATGTCGCCGCCCTTGCTATAAACGTACCAGTCCGCCTGCGGTATTTTCGCATTTTGAAACACGACCTTTGACAGCGTTTTATCCATGCCGTTCGCCGACGCCATAACGCCCATGCCGACGTACGGAATATGCGACAGCTCCATTAACCCTTGTATTGTTCCGTCCTCGCCGTATTCGCCGTGGAGAACCGGGAATATTACGTCGGGCCGCAGTTTTTTAACGCCGCTTTCGTCAAACACCAATATCGCCTTGTCCTTCGCGTCCGGTGAGATTACGGCCTTTTTCTTGTTCTCCGTATCGCTCTCCCACGCGCCGTCCTTTATGTTTTTATAGTCTCCGGTATATAAGAACCATTCTCCGTCCTTTGTTATACCGATTATGTACAATTCATATTTTTCCTTATTGAGGTTCTCGATCACAGACGTGACGGAAAGCCTCGAAATATCATGCTCCGGCGACTGTCCGCCGAAAATTACGCATATCTTTTCCATTTATTTACACCCCAATATATTGCATATGTAATACTATAATACGCCTGTTTTACATATTTTGCAATACCTGTAGGGAAAATTTATTATTTTCCCGGGATTTTTTTAAGCCTGTCAAGCACGGCTTTGAAATAATCGGGCAAATCGGCGGAAAATTCCATCAGCTCGCCCGTGCGCGGGTGCACGAATCCGATTGTCGCCGCGTGAAGGAGCTGGCCGTTAAGATTGAATTTTTCCTTTTTTATCCCGTACGTTTTATCCCCGACTATGCTGTGGCCGATTGACGCCATATGCACGCGTATCTGATGCGTGCGGCCGGTTTCAAGTACGCATTCCGCAAGCGTGTACTGCCCGAACCGTTCCAATACCTTTACATGCGTGACCGCCTCGCGCCCGCCTGCCGTGACCGCCATTTTTTTGCGGTCGGTGGGGTTACGTCCGAGCGGCTTTGAGATCGTAAATTCATCCTCTTTTATATTCCCGTTTACGAGCGCGATATATTTTCTGAGCGCCTTCCTTTCCTTTAGCTGCGCCGCGAGGGAATTATGCGCGGTATCGTTTTTCGCCGCGGCGAGAAGTCCGGACGTGTCCTTGTCGATCCTGTGTACGATCCCCGGACGTATCACGCCGTTTATGCCCGAAAGCGAGCCTCCGCAGTGATACATCAGCGCGTTCACAAGCGTGCCGTCAGCGTTTCCCGCCGCCGGATGGACGACCATACCCTGAGGCTTGTTCACCACAATAACGTCGTCGTCCTCGTATACGATATCGAGCGGTATGTTCTGCGGCACGGCCTCGATCGTTTCCGCCTTCGGCATATCGATCACAATTTCGTCGCCCGCCGATACCTTGTGATTTTTCGATACCGCCTTGCCTGAAATATTTACGCGGCCGCCCTCGCAAAGCCGCGCCGCCATGCTGCGCGATATGCCCGCGCCGCCGTCGGCGATTATTTTATCAATTCTGCCCGGCTCCGCCGCTGTCACCCTTATTTCGCTCATTCTTTTTATCCTCGTCAAAGAAAATTATATAAACAATAAACAGTCCCGCGCCTATCGTAATCGCCATATCCGCGATATTGAACACGGGAAAATCTATAAACCGCGCCGCGATAAAGTCCACCACATATCCGTACGCTACGCGGTCTATCGCATTGCCCAAAGCGCCGGCGAACATCATTGAAAACGCGGTTTTTAAAAGCGGATGCGTCGGTTTTTTCATCGCCCACCATATTATCACGCCGACACAGAACGCTATTGATATAACGCTCAAAACCGGCACCCTGCCGCTCAGCATCGAAAACGCCGCGCCGCGGTTCTGCACATACGTAAAGTCGAACAAATGCGGGATCGAGAAAAATACCTCGTTTAAACCGACATTCGCTCGTATTAAATATTTTACCGCGAAATCGGCAATTACTATCGCCGCCGCAATTATTGCGTATATCATTTCATCACTCCATATCGTATCGGTAAATTTTAGTTTATCTAACGATTTATGCTTACGGGAGCGCTCTGCTTGCGCCCCTTGTTAAAGGGGAGAGGGCCAACGAAGTTGGCGAGGGGATTCCGTAATTACAATAAATCGTTCAAATATGTGATTTTCTGTACCATTGAATCCCTCCACCATGCTGCGCATGGTCCCCCTCCCTTTGACAAGGGAGGCCAACGCTCGCCGTGTGCCATATAAAATTACGGAACACTCTAAATTAGTCCAAATTAGTCCAAATTATATTTTTCGATTAGCTTATATATCTTAATCACACTGTCATCAAATTTATATTGCTTTCCTTTGTATTCTGGGTTATACATAAAATAGTTGCCGTAAATCCAAAAACTATCTTCCGTACCGTCCGTCTTACCAAACGAAATTATCATAGTCGGACTATGTAACGTCTGCCTTGGAAAAATCATTCGTTCCTTTTTTGCGGAATTTATACAATCAGCTATTTCGGCTATAACTTTTTTATCGGTACTCTCGCGCTGCTCGCTTACCGAGACATAATTATCAGCGTCTATTACGGGAACGATGTGTTTTATATAATAAATGCAAACGCAAAAACTTATTATGCTTGCAATTATAACCGTAGCAGCTATAACTTTTTTCTTCACGCTCTGATGCCTCACTGTATTTTCGAAATATACTCCACCGCCGCGAAAATTTCGTCCTTCGTCACGTCCGTGACCTGCGTCACATCGCCGATCCGCGTCGGCAGGACGAACTTCATCACACCGTTTATCCGCTTTTTATCCTTTAGCATAAACGAATAAATCTTTTCCGGTTCGGATAATTTCACGCGTGTATCAAAATCGTACAGCGTCAAAATATCCTCGATTTCCCCAAGCTCCGCCGCCGTGATCATGCCGCGTTTTTGCGCGATATACGCCGCTCCTACCATGCCCAGACCCACGCACGCGCCGTGCGTCATCTTAAAATCGTACGCCGACTCGACCGCGTGTCCTATCGTGTGCCCGAAATTCAAAATCGCGCGCAAACCCGACTCCTTCTCGTCCTTCTCGACGACCGCCGCCTTGATCGCGCAGTTGGTTTTCGTAAGCCGTATAAGCGTGTACGGGTTCAGCGCCTTTACAAGCTCGCTGTTGCGCTTTAAAAACGTAAAAAACTCCGCGTCGCGGATAATCCCGTGCTTTATAACCTCGCCCATGCCCGATACGAACTGCTCCTTCGAGAGCGTTTTAAGCGTAGACACGTTGATGTACACCAATTTCGGCTGATGAAACGCGCCGATTATGTTCTTGCCGCCCGCGAAATCGATTCCGGTCTTGCCGCCGACGCTGCTGTCCGACTGCGATAAAAGCGTCGTGGGGATTTGTATAAAATCAATACCGCGCATATATATCGCCGCCGCGAAACCCGCCATGTCGCCGCACACGCCGCCGCCGAGCGCTATGATCATGGACTTTCTGTCCATGCCGTGATCGATACACGCCTTGCATATACCCATGATCGAGTCGATATTCTTGTTCTCCTCGCCCTCGGGGAACGCGTGGATTTTCACGTCGTACCCCGCGCCGCGCAGCAGATTATATACCTCATCCGCGTATAACTCCCTCACGCGCGTGTCGGTCACAATAAGCAGCTTTTTCGGCGCGTTAATTTCCCTTAACGCATCCAAAAGCTCGCCGAAGCTGTCCGAAAATTTTATATCGTATGAGTTGATCCCCAAATTCAAATGCAGTTTTTCCATTGTTTCCTCCTATATGCCAAGCGCCGGAACGGCGTTTAATGTCATATCCGCGAAATCATTGTCCAAATATCCGTAGTATCCCGCGCATGCGATCATGACCGCGTTATCAGTACACAGTATCGGCGGCGGGTAGAGCACGTCTATCCCTTTTTTCGCCGCCCGATCCGTCATTTTCGCCCTCAGCGCGCCGTTTGACGCGACGCCGCCCGCGAGCGCGATTGTTTTGCAGTCTTCCTTTACCGCCGCCTCAATCGTATGCTCACAAAGCACGTCAGTCACCGCGTCCTGAAAGCTCGCGGCGATGTCTGGAACGCTGTAGCCTTCGCCGTTTTGCTCCAGCTTATGCAAGTGATTTATCACGGCCGTTTTAACGCCGCTGAACGAAAAGTCAAGCGAATCCTCCATTCTCACGCGCGGGAACTTAACCGCGTTTTTATCGCCGTCCTTCGCCGCCTTTTCCACAAGCGGCCCTCCGGGATACCCCAGTCCCAGCACACGCGCCACCTTGTCAAACGCCTCTCCCGCCGCGTCGTCACGTGTGCGGCCAAGAATTTCGAGGTCGGTATAGCTTGTCACCTTCACGATATGGCTGTGTCCGCCTGACGCGACAAGGCATACAAACGGCGGCTTTAAATCCGGGTGCGAGACGAAATTCGCCATTATGTGGCCTTTGATGTGATTCACAGGCACGAGCGGCTTATTTAACGCGTACGCAAGCGCCTTCGCCGTCGATACCCCGACGAGCAGCGCACCTACCAAGCCGGGGCCGTACGTTACGGCAATCGCGTCGATATCCGAGAATGTCACACCCGCTTCCGACAAGGCCGCGTCTATTACCGCGTCGATATTCTCGATATGCCGCCTTGACGCGACCTCCGGCACAACGCCGCCGAATTTTTTGTGAATCTCGATTTGCGTATTTATTATGTTCGACATAACGGCACGACCGTTTTTCACTACCGCCGCCGCCGTCTCGTCGCACGAGCTTTCTATGCCTAAAATTAATGTATCCTTTGCCATAATATTCCTTTCATGTGTGGGGTAAATTTATGTTTATCGCGCTTTTGCATATGACGGCGCGATGCTCACATCTCGCCTTACAAAATGTGCGCCCATGTGCAATTTCACTCACGGGAACGCTCGGCTAAGGTCCCCTTGTCAAAGGGGGCTGGCAGCGAAGCTGACTGGGGGATTCCGCAATTATAACATATCGCTGCAATATGCGATTTTCTGTAAAAAAGAATCCCTCCACCATGCTGCGCATGGTCCCCCTCCATTTGACAAGGGAGGCTAACACCCGCCATATGCGATTTTCGCTCACGGAAACGCTCTGCTAAGGCCCCCTTGTC
The DNA here is from genome assembly GCA_947628155.1 of uncultured Clostridia bacterium. GTDB lineage: Bacteria > Bacillota > Clostridia > UBA1381 > UBA1381 > 12844. The sequence goes on along the minus strand of CANQYQ010000044.1, from coordinate 2,543 downwards.
AAAGGGGGCTGGCAGCGTAGCTGACTGGGGGATTCCGCAATTACAACAAATCGTTGTAATATGCGGTTTTCTGTAAAAAAAGAATCCCTCCACCATGCTGCGCATGGTCCCCCTCCCTTTGACAAGGGAGGCTAACACTCGCCATATACCATATTGGGTTACGGAACACGGGCGAACGCGGTTCGCCCCTACAGCCGTGCCATTATGCGGTTTTGCGTATGGAATCGCAATTCCGTAGGGGCGGCCATCGGCCGCCCGTGTTCCGTAACGTCGTATGACACCCGGCGGGCGGCCAATGACCGCTCCTACGGGGATAGAGTTTCCGTATGCGATTGCCCGATAAACATAAATTTACCCCAGCCTCAGCGTCATAATCAGCGCGTCCTCGCGGTTATCGCTGTAATAGCGCTTTCTCTCGCCTATAATCTCGAACCCGAATTTTTTATATAAGCTCTGCGCGGCGGCGTTCGACCGCCTCACCTCAAGCGTAAGCAAACCAAGCGACAGCGTGTTTGCCTCGCGTATCATCGCCCCGATAAGCGCTGACGCTATTCCGCGCCGCCGATATTTGGGCAGTACCGCGACATTCGTTATGCCGCCCTCGCCGGACACGTTCCAGAACCCCGCGTAGCCGACGCATTTGCCGTCGTCGCGCGCGACAAAATAAATCGCCAGTTCATTTTCCGCCTCGTCATAAAACGCCTGCTTCGACCACGGCACGGCGAAACATATCTCGTCAACCGCCGCCATGCCGTCAGCGTCGGCGGTTGTCATTCTTGAAATCTCAATCATCGTCCCTGATTTTGGGCAGCTTATCCGCCGCATTTTCCAATAACCCGTAAATGTCTTCCGCGCATTTTTTATATGTTTCCAAATCGCCGCCGTATGGGTCTCGGATATCCCCCGACGCCCCCGCGAATTCCGCGAGCGTGAACACCCTTCCCGGCGCGAACTTGTCAAGCGCCGCCTTGTGCGCCGCGCCCATAGTGAGGATCAAATCGCACTGATCAAGTAGCTCTGCCGTTACGTTTTTCGCGCGATGACGCGTTAAATCCACGCCGTAATCCCTCATCGCCTCCGCCGCGTTTTCACTCGCCGGCGCGCCCTCCGGCGCGGCAAGTCCCGCCGATTCAATACGAATGTCAAGCTTGCGTTCGCGCGCAAGCTTGTCCATTAAGACTGCCGCCATTGGGGACCGGCATGTGTTTCCGGTGCATACAAACAGTATATTCATATATCCTCCCAAAAACTCGCATACGCATTTCGTTTTGCCGAACGCGCCGATAAATCGGGCGTTGTGAGCGCTCATGAAAGGGATGCTGAGCATATTCAAAGCCGTTATTTATATAAATCAAACGATCTATTTAACCGTTCGCGTTTGATGTAGCAGTCCGGGCAATATACCGCGCGTTCGGGGTCGGGCTCGAACGGCACTTTCGCAAGCGTACCGCAGCCGGCGCATATAACCTCGAACATTTCCCTTTTTTCGTAGGCAGCGCGTCTGCGCGCGCGGCGGCAGCGCGGACAATGCTGCGGCTCATTCATAAGAGCATGTTCCTCAAAGAACCTCTGTTCTCCCGCGGTAAATATAAACTTGCTGCCGCAGAAACGGCATATAAGTGTTTTATCCTCATACATATTTAAGCTCCTTACGTTTTATTAAGCAATATTTCAAGCTTTTTCTTTACGCGCTGTATCGCGTTGTCAATCGCCTTTACATCGCGGCCGAGCTTGCCGGCGATATCGGCATACGAGCCACCGGAAAGATATTCCAAAAGCACCTCAAGCTCAAATTTACTGAGCGCCTTATTAAGCGTACATTCTATCCCGTCGGCATTTTCGCGGTCTATAACAATCGCTTCGGGATCGCCCTCCCGGCCGTGCGCGATAATGTCCATAAGAGTTTCGCCCTCGTCGTCAAAGCTGCTCTTTGTTAACGATACATAGGAGTTCAGCGGCATATTTTTCTTGCGCGCGGCGGATTTTACCGCGGTGATGATATTATTGCGCACACACGCGGCGGCAAACGAAGAAAAGGACGACGCCTTTGTTTCATCGAATTCCATGACAGCCTTATAAAGCCCGATCATGCCCTCCTGGATAATGTCGTCCTTTTCCGCTCCGGGAATAAAATAACAGCTTGCGCGCGACCGTATAAGGCTTATGTATCTGTCGACTATCTCCTCAAGCGCGCCGACCTCGCCGGCCCGGAAAAGCCGTACGAGCGTTTCATCTGTCATTGCGCCGAAAGCCGTATCGGCGTTTTCATATCCTGCCACTGGAAATCCCTCCGCCCCCTGTTTGCATATATTGGAAATATATCATAATTATCGCTCCGTGTCAAGTGCCCGCGCGCCTTGTATATAAATCAATGATGTGAAACACTTTTCTTAAAAAATAAGATTATGTTCCCTTGTGATACAATATTTTACAGAAAAGTGCTTTCTGTAATTATCCTACATCACATACATATACTTTTCCAAGACCTCATTGGGACTAAGAAAATTTAAGCATATTTTCGGTATTTCATTTGACCGCTTGTT
>CANQYQ010000043.1 GCA_947628155.1 uncultured Clostridia bacterium | reverse complement strand
CGCCTGTGTGCGTCATCATCACGCATACGCGGCATATCAAAATAATCCGACAGCTTGTGCCCCGCGATATATTCGACATTTCCGCCGTCGTTCGCGGCAAGCTTCATCGCGCACAGCCCGCCCTCGAACCGCATACCGAACGTCGCGTACCAGCCCGAGCAGCTGCTTAAGAAATCGCGCATTTCCTTGTCAAGCCCATCGTCCGTGCCGCCGTTTTCGGCAAAGGAACGTATTTTCTCAACCGTCGCCCACGACCCGTCGTCATAAACGCCGTCGTTTTCAAACACTATGTATTCATCCGCGTCAACCCATGACGGCGGCGTTATTTCATCGGCGGCATATGCCGCCGACGCGCATACAAATGTTAGGGCAAATATTGCCGAAGCAGCAATTTTTTTCATAATTTCTCCTTATTTCATATACCGGTAAAGCATCATCGCCGTTTCCGCGCGGGTCGTGTTATCCCTCGGGCGTAAATATCCGCCGTCGCCCGCGACAATGCCCATGCCGGACAAAATCGCGGCGTAGCCGATAAGTCCGTCGGACAGCTCGCCCCCGTCGGCATACTCTACCTTGTAAATATCCGATAACGCCGCGACCTTCTCATAACCCGCCAAACGTATCATGTACACAAACGCCAGCTCGCGCGGTACAGCCGCGCTATCGTTCCTCTCGTCCTTTCCGAGGATTTTATTGCGGAAGCAGTAGTCGTAAATTTCCTCATCATCGTAGTTTATAAAATACTTGCCTTCGATTCCCGAAATAAGCAGCCGCAAAAGCTCCGATTGCGTAATCGCCGCGTCCGGCTTAAAGCTATCGCCGGGCAAGCCTATGCCGTAATCGGCAAGCGCCGTGACAGCCTCCTCGCACCAGTGGCCGCCGATATCATCGTACTCGATTTTGCTATAATCCGCCTCGGCCGCGTTTACGTCCTCGCCCGTGAACGCGTCAACCATCGGATTTCCGTCCATGCCGTACACGAGCCGATATTTCTCCCCGTCGTATATGTAATATTTCTTGATCGGCGCGGCTTGTTTCAAATATCCGTACGCGGCCGCCGCGTCAAGCGCGCCGTCGGTACTGTCAAACACAGCGTCGTCATCATAGTCTAAGCTGTAATACCCTATCTTTTTGTCCTCCGCGTTGTAGATTACGTTAATTGTGTCCGCCAAATACGGAATTCCGTTCACCATACGCGTATAATTTTCGGGAACGCTGTAGGCATACTCCTCGTCGGGATATTCCTTTTTCTTAAACTCCGCGATTTTATCCGGCAGGACCTTTTGCAAAAAAGTGTCAATATCCTTATTTGCCGCTTCGATTTCTTTATCCGTAAGCTTTTTCCCGTCCGGATCAATCATTCCTCTGTAGTTACTGTAATAATATATCAGCCGGTCGCGCTGCGCGTCGAAACGGGCTAAAACTCTGGAAGAAGAGTTTGTGTTGTCCGCATCCGACATATTGACGCTAAGGCTGTAATCCTTTTTCGCGTTATCGCCTTTACCCGCCACAGACGTATACATACCCGAATTTGTCACCGTATAGCTTTTCGGGATTTTAAGCTGCGGCACGCTCTTTAAGAATTTCTCCGCCTCATCGACCGTGTACAGACCCGCTATCGTTTCAAGCTCCGCCAATTCCTCCTTCGATAGCGCCGGAGCTCCGCCGCCGGACGCCGCCGTTTCCGCGGCCGCCATGTCGTTCATCGCGCCGTAGTCATCAAATTTCTGCTCCACGATTTCGCCCGTGTACGCGGAAATATATCCGGGCGCGCTGTCCTTGACGCGGTAAACAAGCTGCGTTTCGTATTCGCCCGTCTCACGATAAACGGCGTAGTCGATTTTTTTGCGGTACACCATCTCCGCCGGGTACGCTTCCTCATACTTTGCCTCGGGCTCCGCTATTTCCTCGCCCGCCTCTTCAAATTCCGTATCGTAGCTGAAGCCAATGCCTGCATTAGAAACCTGAATTTCGCCGTCTTCAGCTATTTGCATTCTTACGCTTGCATCATCACCCACGACCGGCACTCCATCCTTCTCGCGCAGAAAGTACACTGTACAATCAGTACCATTGTTTGCGACTGTAATATCGTTGAATAGCAGATGGTCGTTTTCTTTTTCTACCGTTTCCGGAGCAATTTTGGCCAAAAAAGCTTCTGCCACCGCGCGAGCGTCCTCCTTACTAATCAATGGTAGTTTTTGTTCATTGATATAATATCCCTCAGTGCCCTTACTGTAGCTATTAATACGTCCGCTTTCATCGCAAATTACTGCCAACCACGATTTATTTGCCTCATCCGTCCAATAAAACCTATACAGCATTCTGCCGTCATGGTTTTGTGAACTAGTCGTGAGGTCCGTAAGCTCCGCCGGTATGTCAACGCGTTGCTTCACCGCCGTAAGCGCCTTCTCCATCGCCTTCGCGTCGGTCGGCTGCGCCGCCGTTACCGCCGCGGGCATTGCAGCCGCCGTGATCACCATAGCTGTAATCGCTGATAAAATCCTTTTAAACCTCATAATTATGTCCTCCTTTGCTTTTTCCGGGATCTCCGGTATTATCCTTATATTATGTTAGACGTAAAATCGCCCAAAAAGTTCCTTCCGAATGCGAAAAAATTGTATATTATTTACATGATATCATATATTATGACATTTGTAAAGCGCTCCGATTAAAATTGCACGCTCGTTATCACAAAAATCAACGATGAGCGACACATTATGTTCCGCAGTTTTTGAAATTTTTGTTTACAAATCAGGGTAAGTGTGGTAAAATATTAATATATATTTTTACGGAGGTACCAAAATGAACGATATAACATTCGATTATTCAAGAGCGCTGCCTTTTTTGGGGCAGCATGAAATTGACAATATGGCGGAATACGTCAAATCCGCTCATGACATGCTACACAACAAAACCGGCGCGGGAAACGATTTCCTCGGCTGGGTAGATCTCCCCAAGGATTATGACAAGGAGGAATTTGCGAGGATCAAGAAGGCGGCGGAGAAAATCCGTTCCGATTCCGACGTGCTTGTCGTAATAGGTATAGGCGGTTCGTATCTGGGCGCGCGCGCGGCGATCGAGCTTTTGCAGCACTCGTTCTATAACGCGCTCGATCCCGATAAGCGCAAGGGCCCGGCCATATTCTTTGCCGGAAACAACATCAGCTCGACATATATGGCTGATTTGCTTGAAACGATAGACGGCAAAGACATAAGCGTGAATGTTATTTCAAAATCCGGCACGACTACGGAACCCGCGATCGCGTTCAGAATTTTCAAGGAATTGCTGGAAAAGAAATACGGCAAGGAGGAAGCGGCAAAGCGCATTTACGCCACGACAGACAAATCGCGCGGCGCGTTAAAGACGCTTGCGGACGCGGAGGGCTACGAAACATTTGTCGTACCCGACGACGTAGGCGGCAGATATTCGGTACTAACGGCGGTGGGGCTGCTCCCGATAGCCGCGGCGGGCATTGATATCGACGCTATGATGAAGGGCGCGGCGGACGGACGCGATGCGTACGCGGAAACGGATATCGCGAAAAACCCGGCGTATCAGTACGCGGTCGTAAGAAACGCATTATCCAGAAAAGGCAAAACCGTTGAAATGATGGTCAACTTTGAGCCGGCGCTCCATTACTTCGGCGAATGGTGGAAACAGCTCTACGGCGAAAGCGAGGGCAAGGACCACAAGGGCATATTCCCGGCGGCGGCGGACTTCTCGTCCGATCTTCACTCGATGGGACAGTATATTCAGCAGGGGCAGCGGATCCTGTTCGAGACGGCGATCCTTGTTGAGAATCCGCGCAAGGACGTTACGATTAAAGCCGCGGAGGATAACCTCGACGGACTTAACTTCCTCGCGGATAAGACGATTGACTATGTAAATTCCAAGGCGGCGCAGGGCACGGCTCTGGCGCATATGGACGGCGGCGTGCCGAATCTCGCGGTAAGAGTACCGGCTCTTGACGCGTACAACTTTGGTAAGCTTGTATATTTCTTTGAAAAGGCATGCGGACTTTCGGGTTATCTTTTGGGCGTAAATCCGTTTGACCAGCCGGGCGTTGAGGCGTACAAGAAAAACATGTTCGCGCTTCTCGGCAAGCCGGGTTACGAAGACGCGAAAGCGGCTATTGAGAAAAGACTGTAATAACAGACATAAAAAATATTTTAACGGAGGATTTAAAAATGGTAGAACTTCTTATAGGCAAAAAGGGATCGGGCAAGACAAAGGCGCTGATCGAAAAGGTAAACGCGGCTTCATCCGTAGCCTCGGGCGACGTGGTGTTCATCTGCAAGGATTTATCGAGCATTTACGATATCAAGTCGAAGGTAAGAATGTGTGAAACACATGATTTCGGCTTCGCGTCATATCGCGACATGCTGTTCTTTATCAACGGCATTATCAGCAGCAACTACGATATCACCAACATCTTCATTGACGGTATCTTCAAAATTATCGGTACGGACTCTCTTGACGGCGCTGAGGAATTTTTCGACGCGCTCCAGTCGCTTTCGTCTAAGTACAACGTGTCGTTTGTAGTATCGGTAAGCATCGATGCGGACGCTGCGCCCGAATACATAAAGGCGCTTGCGTAAAGATATTTTCGGAGGTTTTTCAGATGCAGTACAACAGTACGAGGGATAAAGCAATAAATGTAAGCTCCGCTCAGGCGATAAAACAGGGACTGAGCGCGGAGGGCGGACTGTTCGTCCCCGAGAGCTTCCCAAGTGTCAGTATGGCGGATATTGACGCTCTTGCGGACAAAAGCTATCATGAACGGGCATATTTTGTCCTGAGCAAATTTCTCACCGACTTCACCGATGAGGAATTAAATAAATGCATTTCATCGGCATACACAAAGGAGAAGTTTGAAACCAACTCGATCGCGCCGGTATATGAGCTCAATCAGTCGGTATATTTTCTTGAGCTGTGGCATGGTCCGACATGCGCATTTAAAGATATGGCGCTCCAGATCCTGCCGCATTTGCTCACAACGTCCATGAAAAAGACGAACGAAAATAACGAGGTCGTTATTCTTGTCGCCACATCCGGCGACACCGGCAAGGCCGCGCTTGAGGGCTTTAAGGACGTTAACGGTACGCGCATAATCGTGTTCTATCCCGACAACGGCGTTTCGGAGATCCAGAAACGCCAGATGGTTACGCAGGAGGGCAACAACGTTTCCGTCGCCGCTGTCAGGGGCAACTTTGACGACGCGCAGAACGGCGTTAAAAAAATATTTACCGACGACGAATACAAGGAGCTTTTAGACCGCAATCATTTCAGCTTATCAAGCGCGAACTCAATCAATTGGGGACGGCTTGTACCGCAGATCGTTTACTATTTCTCCGCGTACGCCGACCTTATAAAGGGCGGCAAGATAGTCTGCGGCGATAAAATTAACATTGTGGTCCCCACCGGTAATTTCGGCAATATCTTAGCCGCGTATTACGCCAAAAAAATGGGACTTCCCGTGGCGCGGTTCATATGCGCGTCGAACGAGAACAATGTTCTTACCGAGTTCATAAACACGGGTGTGTATGACAAAAACCGCAAATTCCACACAACTATCTCGCCGTCAATGGATATACTCATTTCGAGCAATCTTGAACGGTTCCTGTACGACCTTACGGACAATAACGACGCGCTTATCCGCGATTGGATGACGAAGCTCAACACCGAAGGCCGCTACGAGGTAACGCCCGAGGTTAAGGAAAAGCTGACGAACCTGTTTTTTGCCGATTTCTCGGACGATGCGGAAACGATGGCGGCGATCAAGGCGACAAAGGAAAGCTTTGATTATGTGATGGATACGCATACCGCCGTCGCGAAGTCGGTATATGATAAGTACGCGGAAAAGACGGGCGATATGACGAAAACCATTATCGCGTCAACGGCAAGTCCGTTTAAATTCAATCAAAGCGTATTGATCGCCCTTGAGGATTTCAACTATGTCGCCGGCAAGGATGAGTTTACGCTGCTGAGTGAGCTTGCTCAAAAAAGCGGGATGCGGATCCCCAAATCTCTTGCGGAGCTTAAGAATAAGCCGACGATATTCGACACTGTGTGTGACAAGAACGAAATGCGTCAGATTGTAAGCGACTTTCTTATGGTAGATTAAAATACAAAGAATCTGCTGCATTGATATACCGATTGCGCGGGCGATAATGTTCGTTCGGCCAAATTATTACGTGGACACGGCGGGCGGCTTTCGGCCGCCCACCTCAATGCTGTACAGATTTTTTAATGCGGAGGATAATTTATGAGGGCTTTGGATGAAACGCTCGCCGCTCTTAAAAGCGGCGAATATGACGAAAAGCTGCGGTATATGTACGCCTGTGACGGTGATGTATCATTTTACTCGAGCCGCTGGGCGGAGGTAATAGGCGAATTTGTAAAAACCTACGGTAACGCGCCGGATATCGCGCTGTTTTCCGCGCCGGGACGCACGGAAATAGGCGGCAACCATACCGACCACCAGCACGGCTGCGTGCTTGCGGGAGCGGTAAATCTCGACGTGATAGCGGCGGCGCGGCCGAACGGTACAAACACCGTACGCGTACAGTCGCGCAATTATAAAATGGACGTGATCGACCTCGACGACCTCGAGATCCATGAGGAGCAGTTCGACAAAGCAATCGCGCTTATACGCGGCACGCTCAAATATTTCGTGGATAAGGGTTATGACGTAAAGGGCTTCGACGCGTACACGATATCGAACGTGTTAAAGGGTTCGGGAATGTCGTCCTCGGCGGCGTTCGAGGTGCTTATCGGCACAATCGTGAACGGACTGTTCGCGAATAATGAAATTTCGCCCGTCGAAATCGCACAGATAGGACAGTACGCGGAGAACGTGTATTTTAATAAGCCGTGCGGACTGATGGATCAGATGGCTTCGTCTGTCGGCTCGGTCGTGGCGATCGATTTTGCCGATACGAAAAATCCGGCCGTGGAAAAGGTCGATTTCGATCTCGCGCGTCACGGCTATGCGCTGTGCATTATCGATTCCGGCGCGGACCACGCGGATCTGACCGACGAATACGCGGCGGTACCTGCGGATATGAAGGAGGTCGCGGCATACTTCGGCAAGGAATATCTGCGCGAGGTCGACCCCGCCGATTTCTTCGCGAATATAAAGGCAATACGCGATAAAATACATAACGACCGCGCCGTGCTGCGCGCGTTCCACTTCTTCCGCGATAATGAAACGGCTCAAAAAGAGGTCGCGGCAATCAAGGCGGACGACTTTGATAAATTTTTAACACTTGTTAAAAGATCCGGTCAGTCGTCGTTTATGTATCTGCAAAACGTGTTTGCGCCGTCGTCGCCGAAAGCGCAGGCGGTGGCGGTGGTTATCGCGATGTGCGACGAGCTGCTCGGCGGCCGCGGCGCGTATCGTGTCCATGGAGGCGGCTTTGCCGGAACGGTGCAGGCGTTTGTGCCGGTTGATATGCTTGACGAGTTCAAGACGAAAATCGAAGCGGTTACCGGCGCGGGTATGTGTCATGTGCTTTCGATCCGTCCGGTAGGCGGCTATGAGCTGAAATGATTTGTCGGAGGTAATATAGATGGACGCAATAGCAGAATCACTCACGCGCTCGCTGTCGTCGGCGGGAATACCGGCATGGCTGGTCGTCGCGCTGATTTCGATGATCCCGCTTCTGGAGCTGCGCGGCAGTATTCTGGTCGCCGGGATCCTTTTAAAAACTCAATGGCTGCCGACATACGCGGCCGCGGTAATAGGAAATATGATCCCTATACCGTTTATACTGCTGTTTATAAAGGTTATATTCAATTTTATGCGCAAAATAAAGGGAATACAAAAGTTCCCCGAATGGTGCGAGAAAAAGGCTTTAAAGCACACTGATCAGATTGAAAAATACGGCTATTTCGGATTATACCTGTTTGTCGCGATACCGCTTCCCGGCACAGGCGCTTGGACGGGCAGCCTGCTCGCGGTGCTTATGGGTATGGACTTCAAAAAAAGCCTTCTGGCAATACTGTGCGGCGTAATGACTGCCGGACTTATAATGTCCGTGATAGCCTACGGCGCAAGCGGATTAATCGGGCTGTTTTCGTGACACGCCCGATTTTTTATGAAAATCACGGAAAATATGCGGAAATTATTGAAATTTGCGCGGAAATGTGATAAAATATACATTAAAGCTTTGAAGCGCTTTATAATCTTGCCGAAATTACAGCTCCGGCCGAGACGCGTATAAGTGTAATTTGCGGTATCGATACAGCTATTGCGGCATATTTATAAAGCGCAAAAATAAAATAACGAGGTGATATATACATATTATGGCTTATAAGGTAATAAAAAAGCAGGTGCTAAATCCCCAGATTTTCCTTATGGAGATTGAAGCTCCGCTTATCGCGAAAAAGGCGCAGCCGGGACAATTTATAATATTAAGGATCGATGAATACGGCGAGCGCGTGCCCTTCACAGTCTCCGATTACGACCGCGAAAAGGGTACTGTTACGATTATTGTGCAGATCGTAGGAAAAACGACGCGCGATTTGGCGCAAGTCGAGGAGGGGGATTATCTTCTCGATTTCGCCGGGCCGCTCGGCATGCCCACGCCTTTGGACGGCATTAAAAAGGCGGCCGTTATCGGCGGCGGTTTAGGTACGGCGATAGCGTACCCGCAGGCGAAAAAGCTCCATGAAATGGGCGCTGACGTGACGGTAATAACGGGATTCCGCGATAAGGATTTAATAATTCTTGAGGACGAATTAAAGGCCGTTTCCGACAAGCTTATCATCACGACCGACGACGGCTCGAATGGCGTTAAGGGTTTTGTAACGGAGCGCTTGCAGGAATTAATAGACGCGGGCGAAAAATTTGACGAGGTAATTGCGATAGGTCCGCTTATTATGATGAAAAACGTATGCAAGGTCACGGAAGCATACGGCATAAAAACGACCGTGAGCATGAACCCGGTAATGATCGACGGCACGGGAATGTGCGGCGGCTGCCGCGTGATCGTGGGCGGCGAAACGAAATTCGCCTGCGTTGACGGTCCGGACTTTGACGGCCACAAGATCGATTGGGACAGCGCGATGAAGCGCGGCAGAATGTTCCGTGAATACGAGCAGCGTTCCTGTGAGGAAGGACATTGCAGAATAGGGAGGTCGAATACAAATGCCTAATATGAGAGCTGATAAAAACCCGATGCCGGAGCAGGAGCCAAATGTCAGAAACAAGAATTTCCTTGAGGTAACAACGGGTTATACCGAGGAAATGGCAAAGGATGAGGCGGAGCGCTGCTTAAACTGCAAGCATAAGCCGTGTATGCAGGGCTGCCCGGTAGCGGTTAAGATACCCGAATTTATCGCGCTTATCAAAGAGGGCGATTTCGAGGGGGCGTATCAGAAGATAAAGGAAACGAACGCGCTTCCGGCCGTATGCGGCAGAGTATGTCCGCAGGAAACGCAGTGCGAATCAAAATGCGTCCGCGGCATAAAGAACGAACCGGTAGGCATAGGCAGACTGGAGCGCTTTGTCGCCGATTGGCACATGCAAAACATCTGCGATGTGATCGAGAAACCCGAACCAAACGGCAAGAAGGTCGCGGTAGTAGGCTCGGGTCCGTCGGGACTTACGGTCGCCGGCGATTTGGCAAAAATGGGTTATGCGGTCACGGTTTATGAGGCATTCCACACGGCCGGCGGTGTACTGATGTACGGCATACCCGAATTTCGTCTGCCGAAGGATATAGTTCAGAAGGAGATCGACAACCTCAAAAAAATGGGCGTCGATATTCAGACGAACGTCATTATCGGCAAAACCATACTTGTTGACGAGCTGTTTAACGACATGGGTTACGACGCGGTATATATCGGTTCGGGCGCGGGACTTCCGTCGTTTATGGGCCTTGACGGCGAAAGCCTGAACGGCGTGTACAGCGCGAATGAGTTTTTGACGCGTATCAATCTTATGAAGGGTTATAAATTCCCCGAATACGATACGCCGGTCTACGTCGGCAAAAATGTCGCGGTTTTAGGCGGAGGAAACGTCGCGATGGACGCGGCAAGATCGGCGAAAAGACTTGGCGCGGAGAATGTGTACATAGTATACCGGCGCAGTATGGACGAGCTTCCGGCTCGTGCGGAGGAGGTCCACCACGCACAGGAGGAGGGAATTATATTCCGGCTCCTTGAAAACCCGACGCGGTTCATCGGTGATGAAAACGGCTGGGTAAAGCAGATGGAAACGATAAAAATGGAGCTTGGCGAGCCGGACGCGAGCGGACGCCGCAGGCCTGTTAAAATAGAAGGCTCGGAAAGCATCTGCGATATCGACACGGTAGTCGTCGCGATTGGTCAGACGCCGAACCCGCTTATAAGAAAGACGACCGATGGTCTTGAAACAAATAAGCGCGGCTGTATAGTCGCTGACGAGGAAACGGGCAAGACTACAAAAGACCATGTATACGCCGGCGGCGACGTCGTAACCGGCGCTGCCACGGTAATTCTCGCCATGGGCGCGGGCAAAGCCGCGGCAAAGGCGATAGACGAGGAATTGAGAGGTTAACATAACCAAAAAGCGCTGCTCACATTGGGCAGCGTTTTTTTTGATAAAAAAAATATAAAAATGGGGTTGACAAATGTAACCAAAACATATATAATATTATCAGGTTACAACAGTAACTATAGTATAGCAGTAAAAGGAGGATAAAAAAATGAAAAAAACAGGAAAAATTTTAAGCGCCGCGCTTATCATGGCGGCGGTATCGGCGCTCACATGCGCCGCCGTGTCGGCCCAAACCGTTGAGGTGAGCTGTAACGGAAGCGCGGTCAATCTCACAGCCGCGCCGTTTGTTGACAACAGCGAGGTATATTTGCCGCTCAGGGAGGTATTGAACGCATGCGGAGTATCGAATGACGTTATTACATACGATAACGGAAAAATCACGTTCGCGATGTATTCCGCGCCGACAGGCAAAAATGTGACGGCGGAAATAAACGTCGGGCAGTGCGGGATAAAATTCGACGCGGACAAGGATAATTTCATGGTCACAAGCTACAGCGGCGGCGTACGCACCACGTCGCACCCGGTGATTTTGAAGGACGGCGTGACATACGCGCCGATGGGCGTGTTCCGCCGGATTAAGGATTTCGGTATTGATTTGCGATATAACTCGGTCAGCGCCGATGACGACGCGGCATATACGGACGATTTCCGTTATTCGCGTGCGACACGGTATTTAATGCTGGATAATCTTGAGGTAAAGAAAATTTATGACGACGGACAATTTGACGTGCTTTTGAGCCGTGAATTGGATGTCAAGGGTGAAAATAAATACGACCCGGCATCGTATTATTCGGAAAATGAGCGTGTTATTATCGGCACGCCCAAACAGCAGAACGAAACATGGCCGTCATATAACAGCGTTAACGGCTACTACTTCCCCACCGACCCGATAAAACGCATAATTACCGATGCGGACGGCAAGGTTGCTGCGGTGGTTCTTGTACAGAACCAGTACCACGAGACGATCAACCGCGCCGACGGCGACACATACGGTGTATCGTGCGTGGACGGCTTTGGGCATAACGACGACGTCGGCAGCGGCACGGGTTTAATTATGAATGACGGCGTGAAGTGCAGCGGCAGAATGCTTGCGGAAAACCGCGAAAACAGAGCGGAAATGTATTTCTGGATCCCGACATATTTGATGGTACAGCCGTATTAATAATTAAAAAAAGACAGCGCATGATGGCATAAGATAAATCAACAATTTTATGACAGACTGCAAAAAAGGCGTATCGCAAAGTAAAATTTGCGGTATGCCTTTGTCACATTTTGATTTCTTATAAACTGCATAAACCCTTGAAACCACACCAAACCGACGAGGTAATGGATTACGATTTACTGCTCTGACATATCATTTCACTACGCCGATAACGCATAAGCCTTCTTTAGAGTCAGGCAATGTCAAAGTATTGTTTTCAAGCAGCATATCGACAATAATGCCTGCCGCGTTTATCATAGCGTCAAACATTGCCGCTGTTTTGCCTTTTTCGGAAAGTCTTTTCGGTACTGACGTTCCCGCGAGTCCCGTGCCTATCCTTACGGCTTTCTTTATTGCTTCCTCCGCTAAACCAATACAATCGGCAAGTATTTCTTTTAAGCGCGCCAATTCCGATTCGTGCATTACAGGGAAGTTCGCAAGCAGCCTTCCGTCCTCCGCTTTAATTATGCCGTCATCGATCAGCTTCATAAGTTCAAGATTATCACGGTCAACGCTCTTGCCCGCGGCAACATCCGCCATAATCTCAAATGTGCTTAAATCGTTCCAATTCGGCTTCACATACTGACACGGTTTGATCCGCTTATAGTTATAAATTTCTGTCCATGCGCTTTTGTCTTTGTTCTCCCAGTGTCCGAAAATCCCATACACGCTGCAATACTCACCGTCGTTGTCCTTCATCAAAAACTCACATTCCGAGCCGTCAGCCCATATGGGCATACCGCCGACACTTTCCCATGCCTTGTCATTGACATTCCCCAAAGCTACATCAAGCATTATGTAAGCTTCAAGCCATAAAATGCGGCCGTCTGTTTTTGCGCAGCCTGTGAAATTCAATTCTCTGACCGCTCCGATTCTTGATCGCAAAGCCTTAGCTATTCCCGCGATGTCAGGCGCTAAGCCGGTCTTTATTGCGGAATACATTGATTTTTCAAATTCACCTGTTAATATAACAACATTTGAACTGTATTTTCCGCTTTGCTCGCTGATAACTCCGCTGTCAACAAGCGCTTCAAGCTCGTTTTCAAGATACGGCGCGCCAACGCCTAACTCAAGGCTCATTTCCTCTATCGTTACAGGCTTTTCGTAAGCCGCATACAAAATATTGCACGGCAGCAGCCTTTTAAATAAATTGACAAGATAGCAGCGGCTTCCCCAGCTGTATGGATACAGCTTGATCGGATTATAGCTTTTTTCTCCGTATTCTCTTTTCATTTCAATACCCTCTTTCAACATTTTTCTTACTTTAAAAAGTATATTCCTTACCATTTCGGGAGATATATTTAATTCTTTGGAAATTTGCGCGCCGGATTTGCCGTCTATGTAAAACGCGACTGTAATTTCACGATATTTTTTCGCCAGCAGCGACAGCTCTCTGCGCAGAAGAGATATTTCCTCTTTATCAATACATCTGCTTTCGGGCGTAGTGTAATCAATATCTATAAAGCTGCCTTGCGCGGGCGTGCGATTTTTCCTGCGAAGAAATTTCTTGTAGGTATTTCTCGCGACCGACCACATAAAGGCAAAAAACACGCGGTCCTCGTTTAGGTTTTTATATGAGGATAGAATCTGCACGCAAATATCGTTTGCCAAATCTTCTGCATCCGTTTTGTTTCCCGTTTTAGACAGCGCAAATCCATAAATGCTGTCAATACTTTCCGACAGCAACATATGCGCCTTGTTTCTTTCCAAATTATTCATCTCCCTTGAAAAACGTCTTTCACTGATATAGTACCACAGGACAATGAAATGTTAATAATTTTTTTGAAAATTCTTTGCATAAATTTTATGAATAAAAAGAACAAACAAAAATCGGTACGAAGCGAGGATAACCCGCTTCGTACCGCAAAAGCATACTTTTTTATCTCACACGCCGCAATAGTCTTTTTGGCATGTGTTATTATACAGCGGCCTGACCGCTCTCGCCCGTACGTACGCGGAACACATCGTTCACGGACGATACGAATATCTTACCGTCGCCCTTATGGCCTGTGTAAATAGCCTTTTCGGCCGCCGCGATAACGAGCGCCGGGTCAACCTCGGAAACAACTATGTCGACCTGTACTTTCGGCAGCAGGTTCACGTTCATCTTAACGCCTCGATACTGTCCCGTCTTACCCATCTGAACGCCGCAGCCCATAACGTTTGAAACAGTCATGCCGGTTACGCCTATCGCGTTCATTGTGTCGCGCAGGATACCGAAACGCTCCTCGTTGCAGATGATGCTGATCTTTGTAAACTCGGTCTTTTCATAACCGGCGGCAACCAGGTCGACAGGCTGAAGCTTCTTAACATCAACCGTCTCATCCGATTCGGCGTTAACGAACGACGGAGTAGTCGTTACGAAGTCACCGTATGCCGATGTAAGTCCGTGCTCTGTGATATCAAGTCCCTCGACCTCCTCGTCGGCCGATACTCTAAGTCCTACGGTCTTATTGATTAAGAAGAATACAATTGTCATTACCACAAATGTATACGCCGCGATCGTCACAGTGCCCAGAAGCTGAACGCCAAGCTGATGGAATCCGCCGCCGTAGAACAATCCGCCGTCTACCGCGAACAAGCCTCCGGCGATAGCGCCCCACATACCGTTCGCGCCGTGAACCGCTACAGCGCCGACGGGGTCGTCGATATGGAGCACCTTATCAACAAACTCAACCACAACGTCAACCAATATACCCGCTACAGCGCCGATTATGATCGCGCCCACCGCGTCAACAACATCGCACGGCGCGGTTACCGCGACAAGTCCGGCAAGCGACGCGTTAAGGCACATCGAAACATCCGGCTTACCGTCCTTGAACCATGTGAACAGCATACACGATACTGTTGCCACAGCCGGCGATAATGTCGTTGTAACAAGGATCTTCGCCATATCCGTCGGGTCTGACGCGGCCGCCGCGTTAAAGCCGTACCACGCGAACCAGAGGATGAACACGCCCAGAGCGCCCAATGTGATAGAGTGACCGGGAATTGAATTTACCGTAACCTTTCCTGTCTTCTTATCCTTTACATACTTTCCGATACGGGGCCCGAGCATCGCCGCGCCTATGATCGACGAGATACCGCCGACCATATGAATTACGGCCGAACCCGCGAAATCTATAAATCCCATCTGCGCGAGCCATCCGTTCGCGTTCCATACCCAGCCGGCCTCGATCGGATATACGATCGCGCTGATGACGGCGGAATATACGCAGTACGCGGAGAACTTTGTTCTTTCGGCCATCGCGCCCGATACGATCGTCGCCGTAGTCGCGCAGAATACGATGTTAAAGAAGAAGCCCGAATAATCAAAATT
>CANQYQ010000042.1 GCA_947628155.1 uncultured Clostridia bacterium | reverse complement strand
GGTCATTCGATAGATTTCGACAGATATGGATTTGAGAATGACGAGGACTACGAAGCCCTGTATCCGACAAAAGAAGATGTTTGCGGATACGATGATGAAGACGAAGATGATGATGAAGACGATAGCGGAGAGACATACGACGAGGTGTATAACGAGTTAGATAACGATTAACGATTACGGAAGGGGCTCGCATGGGCTCCTTCTTTTTTTTATTTTCCATACGCGGGTGACGAAAATGTGTGATATATTTTTATCCGAATATTTATGCGGAGGTAAATAAAAATGCGTTATCATTATACAAAACCATCTATATACAGAACGTACTACGGAAAAACTTATATTTGTGAGCATCCCGTTTATAGCAGATGTACCCTTATAACAATAGGAAATAAAAGCCTGGCTGTGATACAGCAAAGATTTAACCCGAAAACAAAGACAACGTGGTGGGGCGAACTTGATCCATGGCTGCCGGACGCGTTATATTTGAATGAGAATTTCAAGGAATATTTCGACAAACGAGCCGGAACATGTACGGACGGACTATATCCTACCGTGACAATACGACAAATTATGTGGGCGTTGAAAATGAAGCCGCTCCCGAAAGAACGATGGGAAACGGTATTTGACCGGAGGGAGATTTAAGACCGCGAAATTTACACCGGCTTTTATGGAACATATTTTCGAAAGGAGGACACGTTATGAACTTAGATGCAAAGAAAATCAAGGACGACGTTAAATGGAAAATTTATTGTAAGCTTCAAGATGTCAAGGAGTGGACAATCAGGAACAGGAATGCGATTGTTACGATTGCTCCGGTTGCATTTGGATGCTTAACGGTAGCGGTAAAAACCGTTGGCAAACGAAGCAATCTACGCAAAATGGAAAATCTAAAAAATTTGTACTGCTACGACCGTTCACTTGGTCATTATTGGAGGCTGAAAAGGCAACTTTCCAATAAAGAATGGGTCGCCATTGATAGACGAAGACGAAGTGGAGAACGTTTATCCGATATTTTATCGGAGATGAATGTACTAAAATGATTGAGTCCGCAAGGACTCTTTCTTTTATATTTTAAAGAAAGGAGCAAATAAAATGGACACACGTAATTTACGTAAAATGGGCTATAAGTCATTAGCATATTTGAAGAAAGCTTCGCCGATGATACTGAGTTGTCTGGGTTCGACCGGCGTAGTTGTGACAGCGGTTCTTACGGCAAGGTCAACTATTAAGGCGGTAGAGCTGATGGGGCGTGATAAAAGGGAAGCATCAAAGCCGGAGATCGTAAAGAAATGCTGGAAATATTATATTCCGCCGGTAATATCGGGTACCGCAACTATTTTATGCGTAGTCGGGTCCACCGTACTTAGTAACCGTCAGATAGTGTCGCTTACCGGCGCGTACACAATGCTGGCGAAGTCCTATCGTGATTATCGCAAAGCGGCGAAGGAGGTTTACGGAGAGGACGCGGACGACAAAATCATAGCTATGACCGCAAAAGAACAGTACATAAGTTCGAACGGAATTATATCCTCAATGTCTTTATACGACCCCGGTCTTGACGAAAGTGACAAGGTTTTATTTTTCGACAGCTTTGCGAACAGGTATTTCACATCAACGCTTTCGGCGGTGATCAACGCCGAATACCACCTAAACCGCAATCTCGCATTGCGTGGATGCGCGAGCCTTAACGAGTTCTATGGTTTTCTGGGGATAGACGATGTAGAGGGCGGAGACGACGTTGGGTGGTGCATCGACAAATTGCTCGAAGATTTTGAATGTATGTGGCTCGATTTTAATAATATTCCCGCAGACATAGACGATGGAACGATGGAGTGTTATATTATTACGGCCATGGTTTCACCGGAATTAAATTATGAAGAATGGTAAGTCCGCGAGAATTACAAATGGTTTTATGGGAAAGGAGGCGAGAGCTTTATGAATAAAAGAAATTTATTTTTCCATTTACTCGGACTCGGCGGTATGGTCGCGGGGCTTGTTGCCAGCGGCATAACCGAATGGGTTAACGAGAAGAAAATGGAAGAAATGGTTGAAGAAAAGGTAGATAAGGCGTTAGCCGAACGGAGCATAGATGAAGAGTCCTAAACAAGGGCTCTTTATCTTTGTATTATATTTTTGAAAGGAGAAATTAAAGATGAAGGGATTAAAATTATCCGGAATTATGCGTTCGGTAACATTCGCGATGAAAAAGCACAGTCCGGAAATTCTGACCGGTATCGGTATTGCCGGAATGATTACAACGGCGGTTATGGCGGTCAGAGCGACACCGAAAGCTTTAGAGCTTATCAACGAGCGCGAAGCTCAAATGGACGAGGAAGAGCTGACATATACCGAGCTTACCAAAGTTGAAAAGGTAAAAGCGGTATGGCGCTGTTATATTCCGGCAGCAATAACCGGAGTGTTATCGACCGTCTGCCTGATAGGAGCAAGCTCTGTAAATCTGCGCCGGAACGCGGCGCTTGCAACGGCGTATACCCTATCCGAGACAGCTCTTCGCGAATACAGCGAAAAGGCCGTCGAGGTGATCGGCGAGAAAAAGGAAAAAGCTATTCGTGACGCTGTGGCAAAAGACAAAATCGAAAAAAATCCCGTGGGTAAAAATGAGATAATTGTTACCGGAAAAGGCGATTATTTATGTTATGACGCCGTGGCCGGACGATATTTTACATCGGATATAGATAAGCTCCGAAAAATCGAGAACGAGCTGAACCGGCGGATGCGGGACGAAATGTTTATTTCCTTAAACGATTTCTATTACGAAATAGGTCGTGAAGGAACAAAACTCGGTGAAACGCTCGGATGGAGCATCGACGATGGTTATATTGATTTCGATTTCAGCTCACAGCTTGCCGAGGGCGGGACGCCGTGTTTGGTGGTTGATTACAAGATTGCTCCAAAGTACACTCGATGGTGATTACACGCGAAAAATACAAACGCTTTAATGAAGAACTGTGTTCTAAAATTTATTTAAGAAAGGATGGATTCACAATGAATGAAACCGAAAATGCAGTAATGGAAGAGGTTGTTGACGAAACCGAAAAAGTGACGGAGGATTCCGGAATTGGTACAGGTCTGGCAATGCTTATCGGAAGCGGAATTACGCTCGCAGCAATGGCGGGAGTGAAAGGCTTACGGAAGCTTTGGGACAGATATAGAGCCAAGAAGGAAAAAGCTGACATTATCAAAGTTGTTCCGACCGATGACGGCGAATCGGAATTAAGTGAAGACGAAGAATAAACAAGGCATGGGTTCAAAAGAGGGAGTGTCCTATATTACGGACACTTTTCTCTTTTTTTGCAAAGAAGGGAGGTTTTAATATGGAGATTGAAGATTACGAACCAAATTCTCATAAATACAAATCGGAACAGCAGCAGGCTTTAGCAGAATCCAAAAAGAAGCCGTCGAAGGTTATAAGCGGTACAGCGAAAGTCAAAAAGAGGAGCGAAGCCGGCAAATTCGCGGACGCGTTTATATCTGAAGACGCGGGAAACATCAAATCGTATATTCTGATGGATATTTTGGTTCCGACAATAAAAAATACGATTTCAGATATCGTGAAAAATGCCGTCGATATGTTTCTCGGTATAGATTCAAGACGTGGTCGGAACGGTAACGCGTCTCGTATATCGTACGGTAAATATTACGAAGACCGTAATACGCGTTCTAATCGCGACCGAATCGATGAACGGGTGCGGTATGATGAGGTTATATTGGATACACGCGGCGAGGCAGAATCAGTATTGATCGCTCTCGATGAAATAATCGAGACTTATGGAATGGCAAGCATCGCCGATTTTTACGATCTCGTTGGAGTAACCGGCAGTTTCACCGATAATAAATACGGATGGGTCAACCTGAGAAGCGCAAAGCCTATACGGACGCGCGAAGGTTGGATTATAAAATTCCCCAAGGCAGTGGCTTTGGATTAATTATATTTAGAAAGGAACGAGCTAATTATGAAAAAATCAAAAATTATGATAAAAGCTGGCCGGACTTTGAGCCGGGCCGGTCTCAGACTTAAAAAGCACAGTCCCGAGATTCTCGTTATATCGGGAGTTATTGGAGTGGTTGCATCGGGTGTTATGGCTTGTAGAGCAACCACGAAGGCGAGCGCGATTATCGAGGAGCGCAGCAATCAAATTGATGAGATACATGAGTGTGAAAAAACACACGAAAACGATACCGAATACACGGCGGAGGATGCTAAAAAGGATTTGGTCATCGTTAATGTGCAGACGGTTGTCAAATTCGCAAAACTGTACGCTCCTTCAGTAGCTCTCGGGGTCCTGTCGATCACGAGTATTCTTGTTTCGCATGGCATACTCCGAAAGCGGAACGCGGCGATTATGGCGGCATATGCGGCTGTAGACCGGAGCTTCAAAGCGTACCGCCAAAAAGTCAAAGAGCAATTGGGCGAGGACGTCGAACATGAGCTGCGCCGTACGCTGAAGAAAGAAGAAATTTCTATCGCGGATTCGGACGATAGTAACAATATGTCTTCTACTCCCCAAAAAGTACAGTACAGCGATTTCGCGCGGTTCTTCGATGAAACAAATCCGTACTGGTCCAAGCAGCCGGAATACAATCTGATGTTCTTAAATCAGACAGAACGGTTTATGAATCAAAAACTTCAAGCACAGGGGCACTTAACGCTCAACGAAGTATATGACGCTTTGGGGATACCAAAGACCAAAGCCGGCATGGTGGTTGGTTGGTATTATGACCCCTATGACGAGGAACTGAGCGGAGATAACTATGTTGATTTTGGAATTTTCGACCCGCACAACGCCAAGGCGAGAGATTTCGTAAACGGAGACGAACCCGCGATTCTACTCGACTTTAATGTCGACGGCGTTATTTACGACTTAATTTAATGTGTCGATGGAAGGAGGAATACTTTATGAAAAAGTTACTGTCAGCCGTTTCGGCAGCATTGATATTTTCACTTGGCGCTATTTCGGCGAGTGCTATAGACGTTACATATACGCCTTTTGACGTTCCAAGCATCAATACGTCGTTTAAAACATATATGGATTACCGTACCATAACCAACACCGACAGCCCGCAGTATAAATACATACAGCGTTGGGGATGGAGCGACTGGGACGGTTTTATGCGCGCGGATGGTGAAACCGATTTGGGCATTACGGATAATTATTATATGATAGCCCTCGGCAGCTATTACGGTACGGAAATAGGTACGAAATACAGAATTACGACCGACACGGGCAATGTTTTTTACGGTGTTCTGTGCGACCAGAAAGACGATGACAATACCGATGCAACAAATCGCTATGCTTATAACGATGATGTTGTAGAGTTCATAGTAGATACCGCGAGGCTTAATCCGTTGGTTCGCATGATGGGAAGCGCGAATGTTTATATGCCGTTAAACGGCAGCATAGCGAGCATAGAGAAAATTGATTTTACATACTAAAAGGAGGCGATTACAATGACACACGGATTGGCATTTATATCCTACGCGTTTGCCGCGTTATCCGGAATCTGCTTTATAAGCGGACTTGCCGTGATAAGGGGCAAGGAGGGAAAACACAATGGAAGGTTTTGAAGCATTGATTGCCATGCTGGATTTTACACTTGACAGCAGGCGGAAACGACATATTGTAGGCGGTCTTTTACTGAGTGTGTCCATGCTGTTCGGAGGACTTGCTCTGACCGCCATGACTTTAAAGACGGAGGAAAAGGAAGATGAGCAATAAAATTTCAGGAATAATATCGTTTGTTGTGGGTGTGCTTGCCGGCTCGGCAGCCGCGGCACTGCTTTTAAAAAAGAAGTACGAAAATATGGCAAACGAAGAAATTGAATCGGTAAAAAAAGCATTCCGCAAAAAACAGGAGTCGATCGATAAGTCGCTTGATGAGTTGAATGCGGAACGGATGAGGGGATATTCGGCTGAACTGCGTAAACACAACTATGCCGGATGTTTCGAAGACAAAGATGAAGGAGAGGAGGAAAAGCCCGCAAAAGGTCCGTATGTCATTCCCCCAGACGATTACGGGGAATTTGACGATTACAAGACAATCAGCCTGACTTATTACAGCGTGGATAAAGTTCTTGCGGACGATGACGATAACATCGTGGATGATGTTGCCAACACGGTCGGCGAAGATGTGTTTGAAAGGTTCAACGATGATGATTATGTATTCGTCCGAGACGACTGGCGCAAATGCGATTATGAAATTTTATGCGATAACCGGGCATATTCGGAAGTAGTCGGTGTCGATGCGCCTCAGCGTTAACGCGGGATATATGCGATGGGTTTATATGAAAGAATAAATGAAAGATATTTTGAATGGATGCGTGATATAGTTGACGGCGGCGGATATACGCTGCTTTTAACGTATCTTCATAATACCGAGTTTACTTATACCATTGCCATGGACGCGAACCGGGAAAGTGACGGTATTGATTTGCGGTACAAATTCGGACGTGAATATGGTCTGCCGGATGCCGCCATAGCAGATTGTCTTGACAACTCGCCGTGCAGCGTACTTGAGATGATGGTTGCTCTGGCCATACGCTGTGAGGATGAGCTTATGGGCGACCCTGATATCGGCGATAGGACCGGCGTGTGGTTTACGAACATGCTATCGTCGCTCGGATTGGACGATATGACAGATTTCGTGTTTGACGAACGGATTGCCGAGAAAAGGATCGAGGCCTTTCTTAACCGTGAATATGCAAGTAACGGATGCGGGGGTTTGTTTACTATACGTCACCCCCGCCGTAATTTGCGATCGGTGGAAATTTGGTATCAGGCAATGTGGTACTTTGATGAATTAATCGCGTAATATTATATTTTGAAAGGGGAAATAAAAATGAATGATACACTTGAAATAAGAATAGATAGAATAGAAAAAAGAATGCGCCGCAATAAGCGGTTCGCGGTGCTTCTTATAGCGGCCGGAGCTTGTGCCGCCGTTAAACTCTATAAGGACAAAAAGCGGAAAAACGCGTGATGAAAGGAGCGGCGCGATGTAATGATTGATTTTTTAATGATTTCAACGCGCCTGACAAAGCGCGGAATAATTGAAATCTATCCTAAATTTATTATCAAAAAAAGCACTGATTTAATGATTCGCGGCGGTGATTTTTATGCTATATGGCTTGAAGAGCGCGGTTTATGGTCTACGGATGAACAGGATGCCTTGCGGCTCATCGATTCAGAACTTGATAAATATGCAAAAGAGAACGCAAATAGCTTCTCCGGCGGATTCACGGTACTGCATATGTGGGACGCGGAGTCGGGTATGATAGACCGTTGGCATAAATATTGTCAGAAGCAAATGCGTGATTCGTTTTGTATGCTCGACGAGAAAATTATATTTTCAAACATGGAAACGAATAAAAAGGATTACGCGAGCAAGCGGCTTTCATACCCGCTCGAACCGGGCAAAACAGAGGCTTATGATAGGCTAATGTCGGTTTTATATTCAGATGAGGAGCGTCGTAAGATCGAGTGGGCTATCGGGTCAATCGTATGTGGAGATTCTAAGAAAATTCAGAAATTCATGGTCCTTTATGGTTCGCACGGAACAGGCAAATCTACGGTGTTAAACATTATTCTGAAAATGTTTGGTGGATATTGTACCGTGTTTGACGCGAAGGCACTTGGTTCGGCGACAAATGTATTCGCACTTGAAACATTCCGTAATAACCCTCTTGTAGCCGTTCAGCATGACGGTGATTTATCAAAAATAGATGATAACACACGTCTTAACAGCCTTATTTCCCATGAAACAATGACCGTTAATGAGAAATTCAAGTCAACATATTCCAACCAGTTCAAATGCTTCCTTTTCGTTGGGACAAACAGACCGGTAAAGATTACGGATGCGAAGTCGGGACTTATACGTCGGTTGATAGATGTTTCTCCTACCGGAAACACGGTGAGTCCGCAGGAATACAAAACACTTGTAAAGCAGATCGAATTTGAACTTGGCGCGATAGCATATCATTGTCGTGAGGTGTATTTATCCGACCCCGGTATGTATGACAATTATATTCCGATAGCCATGCTCGGCGCTTCAAACGATTTCTATAATTTTGTTGTAGATTCGTACCACGTTTTCAAAAAAGAGAACGGAACAACTCTGAAAGCAGCGTGGGCGATGTACAAGGAATATTGTGAGGAAGCAAATGTCGGATACCCGTTTTCTCAGAGGGTTTTTAAGGAAGAACTCAAAAATTATTTCGATGACTACAAAGAGAGGTTCGGAATGGGTGACGGGACACGCGTAAGGAGCTATTATGTTGGTTTCAAAACTGATAAATTTGAGGACAAGGTAATAGACTGCGAAAAAAAGGAGCCGGAGAAATTATGGATTATATTTGACAGCACAAAATCTATTCTCGATAAGGTATGCGAGGAATGTCCCGCTCAATATGCTAATCGCCATGAAACTCCAACGAGGAAATGGAGCAGCGTGAAAACAAAGCTGTCTGATTTGGATACCTTAAAACTTCATTACGTAAAACTCCCGATAAATCATATCGTAATTGACTTCGATATTACGGACGAATCCGGAAACAAAAGCTTAGAACTGAACATGAAGGCAGCGGCGAAATTCCCGCCGACGTATGCGGAATTAAGCAAAAGCGGAGCAGGTATACATCTGCATTATATTTATACGGGCGATGCGTCGAGGCTCAGCAGGATTTACGACGACCATGTGGAAATAAAGGTATTTACCGGCGAAAGCTCGCTCAGACGTAAGCTGACAAAATGCAACAGCTTGCGGATAGCGGAAATCGGTTCCGGATTGCCGTTGAAAGGAGATGATAAAATGGTAAACTTTGAGGGGATCAAGAGCGAAAAGACCCTCAGAACGATGATAAAACGAAATCTTAATAAAGAGTATCATGGAGCCACAAAGCCGAGTATCGACTTCATAAACAAGCTTCTTGACGATGCATACGAGGGCGGGCTCCATTATGACGTTACCGATATGCGAAACGCCATTTTGGCTTTTGCGGCAAACAGTACCAATAAAGCGGATTACTGCATAAAGCTGGTAAATAAGATGAAGTTTAAATCGGAGGATATTTCCGAGCCTGCCGAAAGCACTGAGGAAGATCTTATATTTTTCGACGTCGAGGTATTTCCGAATTTGTTTCTTGTAAACTGGAAACGTGCCGGCGAGGGTCAGGCGGTCGTGAGAATGATAAATCCGAAGCCCTCGGAAGTCGAGGAGCTTATGCGGTTCAAGCTTGTCGGGTTTAACTGCCGTCGTTATGATAACCATATGCTGTATGCATGCCTGATAGGATACAGCAATGAACAGTTATACAACCTGTCTCAGCGTATTATATCCGGAAGCGCAAACTGCTTCTTTGGGGAGGCATACAATGTATCGTATACAGATGTCTACGATTTCTCAAGTGAGAAAAAGTCATTGAAAAAATTTGAGATCGAACTTGGCATACACCATCAGGAGCTTGGACTTCCGTGGGACAAGCCGGTGCCGGAGGAAATGTGGACAAAGGTTGCCGAATACTGCGACAACGATGTAATCGCAACCGAAGCAGTGTTTAAAGCTCGCAAGTCCGATTTTCTGGCGAGACAGATTCTGGCGGACGTTGCCGGAATGACCGTAAACGACACGACAAATTCACTTACCACCAGAATTATATTTGGCAAGAACAAAAATCCGCAAGGCCAGTTCAACTACAGAGATTTAGCGGAACCGGTACGTAATCTTGATGAGCATACTTATTCGGTACTTGCGGGGCTTTGCCCGGAAATGATGTCGAGGACACACGGCGATGCCGGAAGCTTTCTTCCGTACTTCGACGGTTATATTTACGACCACGGCAAATCTATGTATCGCGGAGAAGAGGTCGGAGAAGGCGGCTATGTATATTCCGAACCGGGTATATACAAAAACGTGGCGCTGCTTGATATTGCGTCTATGCACCCGTCGAGTATTGTTGCGGAAAATCTGTTTGGAGACGAATACACACAGCGGTTCAAAGATATTTTAGATGCGCGTATCGCCATCAAACATAAAGACTTTGATAAAGCGAAAAAAATGCTCGGTGGGAAATTGGCGAAATATCTCGATGACGAAGACGCCGCTAAGGACTTGGCAAAGGCGCTGAAAATCGCGATAAATTCCGTATATGGGTTGACTTCGGCGGGATTTGATAATCCGTTCAGAGATAAACGTAACAAGGATAATATTGTCGCAAAACGCGGAGCGTTGTTCATGATAAATCTTAAGCATGAGGTTCAGGAAAGAGGCTTTACTGTGGCTCATATCAAAACCGATTCAATAAAAATTCCGGACGCTACTCAGGAAATCATCGATTTTGTGATGGCTTACGGCAAGGAATACGGTTATACGTTCGAACACGAGGCTACGTATGACCGCATGTGTCTGGTAAACGACGCCGTTTATATTGCCAAGTATAAGGACGGGGACTGGACCGCTACGGGTACGCAATTCCAAGTCCCTTATGTATTTAAGACGCTGTTCAGCCGTGAACCGATTGAATTTGCCGACATGTGCGAAACAAAATCGGTTACAACGGCATTATATTTGGATATGAACGAGACGTTGCCGGACGTGAGTGCGCTCGAATCCGAAAAGGACAAGCTGCTAAAAAAGAATCAAGATGCGGATACTACAGCGCTCGATGAAGAAATAGCCAATGGCCACGATTACCATTTCATAGGTAAAGTCGGACTGTTCTGTCCGATTAAGCCCGGGTGCGGCGGTGGATTGCTCATGCGTGAAAAGAGCGGCAAATATTATGCGGTCGGCGGAACAAAGGGTTATCGCTGGCTTGAGGCTGAAATGGTAAAAACGCTTGAAAAAGAAGCGGATATCAACCGTTCATATTATGATGAAATGGTCAACGGAGCTGTAGACGCCATAGGAGAATATGGCGACTTCGAACAATTTGTAGGCGATGATTTATATTCTTCT
This sequence comes from uncultured Clostridia bacterium, assembly GCA_947628155.1. Taxonomy (GTDB): domain Bacteria; phylum Bacillota; class Clostridia; order UBA1381; family UBA1381; genus 12844. The sequence goes on along the minus strand of CANQYQ010000042.1, from coordinate 4,141 downwards.
CCAAAAGACAAACCAGCGCTTACGGTCCCATGCAGCGACAACAAATACGCGACTTGCTTTGATTGTCCGCATTTTGAAGAGGACAAATTTCATATGCGCTGTGGTCTCGGCTATGATTTAGCCGATTCTGTCGCGCCGAAAGCCGAAAACAAATAATTATATTTTAAGAAAGGAAGATAAAAATGTCAAAAGTAATGGAGTGCAAAAAGACGGAAAACATTATGATTGAAAACGCGAGGATCATGTTCCGGAATTTCGCCGGAAAGGCCACCAAGTATAACCGCGAGGGAAACCGCAATTTCTGCGTGGTTATAGACGACATTAAGCAGGCGGAAAGACTTCGTAATGACGGATGGAATGTGCGGACACTTCCCGCGAGAGATGAGGGCGATGATGACCTTAATTATATTCAGGTTACCGTTGCTTACAATATTAGGCCGCCAAAGGTCGTTATTATAACGCGGGGAAATAAGATGACTCCGCTTGATGAAGAATCCGTCGAATCGCTTGACTATGCAGAAATCCGCAATGTCGATTTAACAATACGCCCGTACAATTGGGAGGTAAACGGCAAAACCGGCATAAAGGCGTATTTAAAGAGTCTGTATGTTACCATCGAGGAAGATGAGCTCGCGGCTAAATACGCCGAAATGGAGGGTCCGGACGAACTCCCGTTCTAATAAGTTATATTTCAGGAAAGGAGAAACTTGCGATGGGAAAAGTTGAACTTGGACAAGTCGTCGTCACTCGCGGAATAGACGAGCTAATGAAAAATGACAGTCGCTTTGAATCGTTTGTATATGCGTCGCTCAACCGTTACGCAAAATGCGACTGGGGCGACACCTGCGAAGAGGACAGACACACAAATGATGAGGCTGTGAAGAACGGTGAAAGGATTTTGGCAGTTTATAAGCAGCCGAACACCAAAAATGTAATATGGATAATTACCGAATGGAACAGGGGTGTTACAACGATTCTGTTTCTGGAAGAATATTGATGGGTGGTGATACATAATGCCGATACCGTTATATGATTATCAGCGGGATGCATTGTCGAAAATGAAAAACGGCTGCATACTCTGCGGCGGCGTCGGAAGCGGAAAATCGCGGACGGCTCTGGCGTATTATTTCATCAGAAACGACGGTGTTCTTGATTATGAGGATATTGAAACCGATTATATTCCTATGAATGATCCGCCAAAGGATCTATACATAATTACCACGGCTCGAAAAAGAGATACCTTGGAATGGGAGGGCGAAATGGCGCCCTTCCTTGTCTCCGGCGAAAAAGGGCAAAGCTTATATTCCAATAAAGTCGTGATTGATTCATGGAACAGCATAAAAAAATACGCGGAGGTGAAGGACTCGTTCTTTATATTTGACGAGCAGCGCGTTGTAGGTTCAGGCGTGTGGGTAAAGTCGTTTCTTAAAATTGCCAAAAACAACGAATGGATATTGCTGTCGGCGACTCCCGGCGATACTTGGATGGATTATATTCCGGTCTTTATCGCAAACGGGTTTTACAAGAACCGTACGGCGTTTATACGTGAACATGTTATATACAGGCCGAGAACGAACTTTCCGCAAATCGACCGATATGTTAACACACGGCGGTTGGTTCGGCTCCGTGACAGCATACTTGTTAATATGGATTTTGAGCGTAAAACACGATCGCATCATGAGGATGTTTATACCACGTATGATATTTCTCAGTATAAGAGCATAACTCGTACTCGTTGGAATCCGTGGGAGGATAAACCGATTGAAACTCCGGGTGAATACTGTTATTCTCTGCGCAAGGTAGTAAATAGCGACGAAACCCGGCAGACGGCTGTTTTGGAGATTTTCGAGAAGCATCCGCGGGCAATTATATTTTACAATTTCGACTATGAGCTTGAGATTTTGAAAAATCTCGTTTATGGCGAAAACGTCGAGATTGCCGAATGGAACGGACATAAGCATCAGCCTGTGCCGGAAAGCGAAAGCTGGGTTTATCTGGTTCAGTATATGGCGGGAGCCGAAGGATGGAACTGTATCAAGACCGACACTATTATATTTTACTCGCAGAACTATTCGTATAAGGTCATGGTTCAGGCAAGCGGAAGGATAGACAGGCTTAATACGCCGTATAAGGATTTATATTATTATCATCTGAAATCCCGTTCGGGGATCGACCTGGCAATAAGCCGCGCACTCAGGGACAAGAAAAAATTTAACGAGGCGAGGTTCGCAAGGTGGTGACGCGAAATTTGCATGGCGTATTATGAAAGGAAGTGTAATATCTATGTTGATTAAAACTATTAAGGCTATTAAACACAAATTGAAAATGAGAAAACTTAGCAAACGAATGGACTTAATTATTGACACAGCGAGAAAGGATCCTGATTGTACGCTGGAAAATAAGGAAGTGTTTGATTTGTATTTGCTAAGTTTACTATCGGTTAATAGTGAATTATTAGCAGAATCGAGAAAATATTACTAATAAAAGACCGAGTCCTACCAAGGGCTCTTTCTTTTGGCAGAAAATACTTGATATTTTCATTAAATTCTGATACAATATTTATAAAGAGAGCGAGGTGGCAAATATGCCGACGTTGAGCATGTTTTTCGGTATTATTATAAGGATGTTTAAAGAAGCCAACAGTCATCATCATATACCTCATTTCCATGCGGAATATGGAGAATATGAAGCGGTATTTGATTTTGACGGAAATGTTATGGAAGGCAGTATGCCAAAAAGACAACGAAAGTTTATATCCGCATGGGCAGAAATTCATAAAGACGAGCTTGAGGCTAATTGGAAACTGTTATGTGAAGGAGAACCGTTTTTCAAAATCGAGCCGCTTAGATAGGAGGGTTTTCAAATGGATGAAATTATTTATGGTGCGCCATTGGGACCAAGAGCCACAGAGGTTATTCCGACTGATAATTTTGAATTATTGCTTACGTTTAATAATGGCGAACATAGGAAATTCGACGCTACCGCATTGTTTCAATATCCCATGTATGAACCGCTTAAAAATATCGGATTTTTTAAGCAAGTTAAATTGGATCGTATGTGCGTGTATTGGAATGACGACATAGATATTTGTCCGGATACCCTATATGAACAGAGTGTGCCAATGTAACAATAAGCGGGCTGCTACGCCGTGTAGCAGCTCTTTTTTATTTGTAAGAAAGGAGAAAATGTGAGTTTTGGTGTTATTTTAATTCAAATAATATCCGCCCTATTGTTTAGTATGGCTCTTAACGACTATATAAAGAATAGTCGTTTTACAGATCTTTTTATTACAGTATTTGCGGCAATATGTATATTAACAATGCTTATTAATTACGCGAAAGGAGTTTGATATTTATGAGTAAGATAGGAAGGGCTATGCCGAAGGAGTACAGTGATCAGTTTGATGAACTGCGGCAGAACCGCGTGGAGCTTAGCTATTATAAGTATGGTACGGCGGCAGACAATTTTGGTATGAGGCTTGTAAATGCTTTAAAATCGCATGATTTATGCATTAAAAAGTATTTGCAGACCGGTAATACCGAATACTTGTGCGACGCGGCGAATTATCTCATGTTTGAGTTTATGTATCCGCAGAGGAAGGATGCATATTTCAAAACCACGGATTCAAGCGGATCGGCAGGCGTGGTTGGTACGCCGGTGAAGGAATTATATTCCGATAAGCATTTTGATGCTGTTACGGGAAAGTAAGTGGCAGTGCTTATGATTTATACGAGTTATTTCGCAGAACTCGGGGTATTGCCAAAAGATATTGTTCCAGTTTCCATTGCGTTATACAAGCCCAAATGGTATCGAGGACTCGAATACCCCGATTTAGCTCCGACAAATCAAATCCTAAATCATTGGAAGCGATTTCACGATAAAGAGGCGTATCAGAATGCGTATACAAAAATTGTTTTGAACACGCTTTACCCGAATCAAGTGGTAGACGATTTATATCGCATGGCTGACAACAGAACAGTTTGTTTGTTGTGCTATGAAAAACCATCCGATTTCTGTCATAGAAAATTGGTCGCGCAATGGATACGCGAACATACATTGGAATCATGTCAGGAATGGATAGGCTAAACAAATTATATTTTGGAAAGGAGACAAAAATGTGGCGAACGTACAAAATAATAGC
>CANQYQ010000041.1 GCA_947628155.1 uncultured Clostridia bacterium | reverse complement strand
GGACGAATGTACGAGGTGGACATACCGCGAAATGTATGACGAGCACAGCACTTACAGCTCGTTACAGTTTTTAAAAAGCCTGGTTAAGAAAGCACCGTTTCTCATACGAGAAATACAGACGGATAACGGGACGGAATGGACAAAGGCGTTGATAAGCTCGGACGGTTCAAAGACATTATTTGAGAAACAGTTAAAGAACTACGGTATAATATATCATAGAATAAGGGTTGCGACGCCGAGACATAACGGGAAAGTGGAGCGGCAGCACCGGGCGGATGAGCAGCGGTTCTATAAGAAGATGAAGATGTATAATCTTGAGGACGGCAGGAAGCAACTGAAAAAATATAACAAGCGGTCAAATGAAATACCGAAGATATGCTTAAATTTTCTTAGTCCCAATGAGGTCTTGGAAAAGTATATGTGTGTGATGTAGGATAATTACAGAAAGGCTAATACCCTTTCTGTAAAAACATTATATCACGAGATGGTTGTCAAGGTAGACGGAGGAATTTTCTCCGAAAATTCCCACCGCTCCACCTTGACAAGGGAACATAATCTTATTTTTTAAGAAAAGTGTTTCACATCATTGATTTCTATACATTATATCCCGATACATTTCGATTAAAAGACTTGACAAAATACCGTTAAAATGAGATAATATATAGAAAATTTATATTATGCAGGGAGGCGGAATGATGCTTATATTAAAAATACTCGCGCTTTTACTGTGCGCGCTCGCGCTTATAGTGACGTTCCGCACCGAAAACGTATTACGGGCGGTTTTCCGAGTCGAAAGTCCGGACAAGGATTTAATATTAAAAACCAAAACTATAACATTATGCGTAACGATTATACTATTCGCGGTCGTTATGATTGTATTCAGATAAAGGAGCATAGAAATGAAGGAAAATATCGCAAAAACCTACGATCCGTCCGAATTTGAGGACAGAATTTACAATGAATGGGTGGAAAAAGGCTATTTCCACGCGGAGATCGACGAGAACAAAAAGCCGTTCACGATAGTTATTCCGCCCCCGAACGTTACGGGACAGCTTCATATGGGCCACGCGCTCGATGAAACATTACAGGATATTTTAATACGCTACAAGCGTATGCAGGGATACAGCGCGCTGTGGGTACCCGGCACGGATCACGCCGGGATCGCCACACAAATAAAGGTCGAGGCCGAGCTTCGTGAAAAGGAAGGCTTAACGCGCTACGATTTGGGGCGCGAAAAGTTCCTCGAACGCGTGTGGGATTGGAAAAATACCTACGGCAGCCGCATTATAAATCAGCTTAAAAAAATCGGCTCGTCCTGCGACTGGGACAGAGAGCGGTTCACGATGGACAAGGGTTGCTCAAAGGCGGTCAGGGAGGTCTTCGTAAATCTCTACGAAAAGGGTTTGATATACCAAGGCTCGCGCATTATAAACTGGTGCCCGAACTGCATTACCGCGCTCTCCGACGCGGAGGTCGAACACGCGGAGCAGGCCGGACATTTCTGGCATATAAAATACCCCGTCAAGGACAGTGATGAATTTGTAATAATCGCGACGACGCGTCCGGAAACGATGTTCGGCGATACGGCCGTTGCGGTGAACCCGGACGACGAACGCTATAAAAATATCGTCGGAAAGACGCTTTTGCTGCCGCTTACCGACCGCGAGATCCCGGTAATCGCCGACGAATACGTTGACAAGGATTTCGGTACGGGTTGCGTTAAAATCACGCCCGCCCACGACCCGAACGACTTTGAGGTCGGAAAGCGTCATAATTTAGAGCAGATCAAAGTCATGGACGATCACGCGAAAATGAATCACTACGCGGGCAAATACGAGGGAATGGACCGTTACGAATGCCGAAAGGCGATGGTAAAGGATTTGGAGGACATGGGCCTTCTCGTAAAGGTAGAGGATCATTCGCACAACGTCGGACAGTGCTACCGCTGCGGCACGACTGTCGAGCCGATCATATCAAAGCAGTGGTTCGTTAAGATGAAGCCGCTCGCCAAACCCGCGATCGATGCGGTTAAAAACGGCGATACATCGTTTATACCGGAGCGGTTCTCGAAAACGTACATGAACTGGATGGAAAACGTATTCGACTGGTGCATCTCGCGTCAGCTCTGGTGGGGTCACAGGATCCCCGCGTTCTACTGCGACGACTGCGGCGAGATGGTCGTAACGAAGGACGATACAGCGGTATGCCCTAAATGCGGTAAGCCTATGCGTCAGGACCCCGATGTGCTTGACACGTGGTTCTCGTCGGCGCTGTGGCCGTTCTCGACGCTGGGCTGGCCGGATAAAACGCCGGAATTGGAATACTTCTACCCGACGAGCGTTCTTGTGACCGGCTACGATATAATATTCTTCTGGGTCGCGAGAATGATGTTCTCCGCGCTCGAGCACACGGGCAGCGTACCGTTTAAGCATGTGTTCATCCACGGACTTGTCCGCGATTCTCAAGGCCGCAAGATGTCAAAATCGCTCGGCAACGGAATTGACCCGCTTGAAATAATCGAGCAATACGGCGCGGACGCGCTGCGCTTCACGCTTGCCACGGGCAACGCGCCCGGAAACGATATGCGCTTCTATATCGAGCGCGTCGAGGCGAGCAGAAACTTTGCGAACAAGATATGGAATGCGTCGCGGTTCGCGCTGATGAACCTTGATATTACCGAAAACAAACTGCCCGATTTAGCCGATTTGCAGCTTGAGGATAAGTGGATCTTATCGAAATACAACACGCTCGTTAAAGAGGTAACGGAAAACCTCGACAAGTTTGAGCTTGGCATAGCGGTATCAAAGCTGTACGACTTTATATGGGAGGTCCTTTGCGACTGGTACATCGAGCTTGTAAAGCCGCGTCTGTTCGACAAGGAAAACCCGACGGGCAAAACGGCTCAGTACGTGCTCACGTATGTTTTATCGAACACGATGAAGCTTCTGCACCCGTTCATGCCGTTCATTACGGAGGAAATATGGCAGCACCTGCCGCATGAGGGCGAAAGCATAATGATAAGCGAATGGCCGGTGTATAACGGAAAATTGGATTTCCCGTCAGAGGAAAGCGATATGACGCTTATTATGGACGCGGTTACGGCGATAAGAAACCGCCGCGCGGAGATGAACGTGCCGCCGTCGAAAAAGGCGAAGGTGATTATAGTAACGGACAAGCCGGAGGTGTTCAAGGCGGGAGAAGCGTTCTTCCAAAAGCTCGCGTCGGCGTCGGAAACGGTTGTGCAGTCGGATAAATCGGGAATTGACGATAATGCTGTCAATATAGTGGTTCACGGCGCGGAAATTTTCCTGCCGCTCGACGAGCTTGTTGACAAGGAAAAGGAGCTTCAGCGTCTTAATACGGAGAAGAAAAAGCTTGAGAGTGAGATCAAACGCGTCGAGGGCAAATTAAGCAATCCGGGATTTGTTAATAAAGCGCCGGAAAAGGTCGTAAACGAGGAAAAGGCCAAGGGCGAAAAGTACAGGGAAATGCTTGATAAGGTTCTCGCGTCAATAGCCGGCTTGGGTTAAAACCACGGCTTTAATACACAAAAAAGCATACGCGGGTAAAAGCGTATATGTACAGAGGATTAACGTGAAATTTATTACGGCGCGCGGACGAAGATCCGCGCACCGTAATGCCGTTTAACGGCAGCAAATTTCCTATCGGTCCTCAGCTCTTAAGCTCAAACGAATTACAGTCCGTACATTCAACCATTGTCGGGTTTGCTTCATGCGTGCCTACCTGAATGGCCGGAAGCGAGCAATAATCCGCCGTTTCGCAATGATGACGGCATTGCGTCACACTGCATCTGATACTGTCATTTTTTACACATTTGCAATCGCTCATTTTATTTTACCTCCGTTTTCAAAATCCGATGCGTTAATCATCAATTATATTATCCCACTTATCGTATTTTAAAAACGCGGAAAAATTTTCAAAATTATTACAGTGCGTTCACATAAAGCTAAAATTATGTATTTTTGGCAAAGTTTTGCCCATTCCGCGTAATGACTTATGTTAGTAAGACCGCGTATCTTCGCCTTGTCTGAGCTGAATTTATGCTCCAAGCCCCGAAAATCTTATGCTAACGCGCTCTATTCCTCCAAAAGCCGAATCGCTATTACGCTCATATCATCCAAAACCGCGCCGCGGCTTTTCCGTATCGCCTTGTGGAGAACATTGTCGGCCATGTCCTCCATATTATCGGCAAGGGATGTTATTTCCTTTTTTATCCATTCCGTGCGCACGGCGGTAAATCCCGCTTCGCTTACGCCGTCCGATACCATAATTATTGTATCGCCGTCGTCGAAATGCTTTCGCTGCGCGCTTATCCTGACACCCGCGAGCATTCCGGCGGGTATGGACGCGGAAAAGAGCGTATCCACTTTGCCCTCGGAATAGATAAAGCTCTGCGCCGCGCCAATCTTGTAAAATTCCGCGTAACCTGTCATAAGGTCGAGGCACATAAGGTCAATTGTCGCGAAGCATTCATCCTCAAGCTTTAAACAAAGCGCGGAATTGATCATCTCTATCGACGTCTTCACGCCAAAACCGGCGGTCAAAAAATCACCGAGCAGCTTTATGGTGATTTTACTTTCCTCGGCCGCCTTTTTACCGTTGCCCATGCCGTCGGATATTATGAAATATATTCTGTAATCGTCGGTTTTAAGCACCCGCACGCTGTCGCCGCATACGCGGCTGTGGTCGCGGCAATGCTGGCGCACCGCGAAATCGACGCTGTAGCGCGGCTTTGACACGAACCGCATAATTCCGTTTTTGCCGGTGCTTTCATAGCCTATCGGCGTGCCTGTGACCTCGCTTAAAACCGCCTCGGCACGGCGCACATCCGAGCCTAATCCAAGTCCGGCGAAAATCTCGAGACGTCCTGCCGCGCTTTCAACAACGCTTATCTCAAACAGCCTCAGTCCATGCTTGTCCATCTCCGCGACGGCCGCCTCCTCAAAATCCTCGCGGAACGAGAACCCGTCCTCGACCTCCTCGGACATATGCCGAAGCATCCCCGAAATTTCTTTATACTGCCCTGCGATCATGTCGCGGCCGCTTATTGCTTCCCCGCGGCGCACCGTATCGCGTTTATAAATTTCATAGACGTGATTAAATTCGGAAACAAATTTATCAGCCTTTACACATTTTTTCGCGAAATTATCCGGCGCGCCGAGCAGGATACCGTCGCGTTCGATCGCCGACAGCAGATCCGACGCGCGGCGGTAGCTGTCGGAAAAATCCGACTGCCAGCATTTATTCGCCATCGGGCAGTCCGCGCATACGCGAGCCGTTACATCGTCAAGCATCATTCCAAATTCGCGTCCGTACAAATTCAGCCGCTTTTCGGACGCGTCGGAAAAACCCTCGGTGAGCGCCGCGAACGCGTCGGCCGTCTGCTGGAGACGCATTGTGATATAATCCTTGACGCGCATTTCAAGGCTTACGTTTTCTATCGTGATATTGTTTGAAAAATACGCGCGGAGAAAATTATGTACGCGTGCCGGTGTGAGCAAAAACAGCATAATTCCTGCGGCGGATTCATATACATTTACCGAAATGCCGCCGGAGTAACCCGAGTAAAGCGCGGCCGCGGCAGCCCCGAGCGCCATGCCGGCCGCCGCGCCGACTCGTCCAAAGGATCTCAGCAGATTGGCAAACAATCCCGAGATTCCCATAAATCCCATAGACGCCATAGCGTCGGGGGTGTTCATCGCGCTCATGAAGCCGATGCATAGTCCGCCGCTCCCGGCCGCGGAAAGCGTCGCGTGATACGCAATGCTTATGACCGCGTACGCCGCCGCTATGCCCGAAAGCGTGATCCCGAGCGGAAATGTAACGCCGGTCAAGCCTGTGATTATAACGCCGGTAGATACGGCCACGCTCACAATTTCGTCCTTGGCCGCCTGGGCGCGGTTTTTGCGTGTTTTTATGAGCATATCGGCTTTGGAAAACACCAGATACATCAGCGCCGCGATTATTCCCTCGGCAAGAAGTATAAGTATATCATACGGTCCGTTGAAATCGGAAAGCAGTACAAATATCCCGCCTACGCATACCGATATTCCGCATGCCGCGCTTTCGGCGCTCCGATTGCGGAGCTGTTCCGGGCGCAGCCTGTCGAACAGCCAATATATAAGCGCCGCCGCCATATATCGTACCGCCGCGACCCCGGCTCCCGCGCTCATCAACCCGATACACATTACCGTTACGCCCAGATATGCTATAGTCTTATCAAAGCACGCGGCAAAAAACGCTATAGAAAACGGAAATGTGCCCAGTACCGACGCGCGCGATATTAAAAACAGAAGCGCGGCGGGGCCCAGATCGCGCAGCGCCGGCGCGCGGAGCTGCGCTGCGCCTTTTATATCATCGGCTATTTGTGGTTTTGGCATATGCTTACACGTCCTTCCTGCATTGTTAACAGATAGATTATACCACCGCGATTGCCAAAAATTTGTCAAAAACCGTTGTCGAAGCATAAAAACTTTACGACTTTTTTTGACATATGCGTACATGTATGATATACTTGCGGCAGGAGTCTCATATGGACCGCTGAATTAAACGCGGTATACACGGCGCGCGCGATTTTGCCGAAGCTTCGGCAAGCAATCCGCTTACGGCGGGTGGATTTGAGATGTATTTTTGTTCGGGCCGTGCGTTTTAACGAGCGCTGTGCCGATACGAAAGCGAGCAGCTTGCGTGTCCGATCAAAACAGACTCCAAAATAATTCCGAATTTCGGGATAGGATCACAGAGAACATAAAAGCGTCGTATTTTTAACGAGATTTAAGACTGCTAAAGAGGAGGAATATTTTGAAACGTATACTTATTTTTTCGGATACGCATGGATATATAGATCCGTGCGTTCGGCTGATGTCGGCCGGGGATAGAGCGGACGCGGTTATTCACGCCGGTGACAGCGCGCGCGACGCGCAGGACTTGAAATACGCATTTCCCGAAATCCCCGTATATTACGTGCGCGGCAATAACGATTTTCTTTCCGGCGCGCCGGATAAGCTTGCCGTTACAATAGGCGGCAAAAAAATCCTGATAGTTCACGGACACATCGAACGGGTCAAATATGATTTAACACTGTCGGAGCTGACAGCCAAAGGTGAAAAAACAAACGCCGACCTTGTCGTATTCGGGCATACGCATATCCCGCGTACCGAATACCGCGGGAAAATGATTATAATAAATCCCGGCAGCGTACGTTTCTCACGAACATATGCCGTTGCGGAAATTGATGACGACGGTGTTTTAAACACGTCTATTGTACAATTTTAATAAATTTTAATTCGTTTTTGGGGATTTTTCAATTTGCGTGACATTTTAGGGGATAATATGCAAAAAATCCGCGTATTTACTACATTTTTAATGTCACGCATTCTAAAAAACGGTTTGAATTAAAATAAATTTGCAAAAAAAATTCCAAAATTGTAGTAATCCGGGTATGCCCCGCATATAATGGTATTGAGCTCAATACTTATTTAATCTTAAGCCGGGGGATATCTCGGTTTCGCGATCGGTCGCAAATGAGGCCGCCGCAAATGAGCGTTTTAAAATGCTCATTTGCCGGCCTGTTTTCTCTCGGTTTTTAGGGTAGGCCCTTTATCTTCGTTAGTAAATCCACGGATTTTTGTCCTGCCAGAATAAAATTTACGCTTTTTCAAATTTGTTTTATGCGGACACGCTTTATCGTTATTGACGAATTTTTATCACGGTGATATAATTGCTCTGAATTTGTGAGGTGAAGGATATGCTTGAATATACACTCAAACGTTCAAAGCGTAAAACGCTTGCCGCATATGTGCTTGACGACGGGACTGTCGAGGTTCGCGCGCCGCTTAAAATGCCAAGTGCGCAAATCGAACGATTTTTGGCGGAGCGGGAGGCGACTCTCGGAAAATACGTTAAATTACAGCTTGAACAAGCCGAGGAACGCGAAAGATTTTCGGTCGAGATTGGCGAAAAAATAATATTTTTGGGGGAAGAATACACGATATGCCGCGGCGCGAAAACGGAAATCGCGGACAGACGTTTTTACGTGACAGACGGAAATGTAAAGAATCAAGTTGCCGCGCTCTACCGTTTGGCGGCGGAGCGGATCATCCGCGAACGCGTTTTTCATTACACCTGCATAATGGGACTCACTCCGTCATCCGTTAAGATTAACGCGGCGAAAAGCCGATGGGGCTCATGCTCGGCGAAGAACGCGCTTAATTTTTCATGGTATCTTGTGATGGCAAGTCCCGAAGCGCTTGACTATGTCGTGATACACGAGCTGTCGCATATGCGGCATATGGATCATTCCGACGCATTTTGGCGCGAGGTCGCAAAATATGAACCGGAATATAAGATACGCCGTAAAGAGCTTGCGGCGCTGGCAAAACGGCTGCGCCGCGAAACGTGGGAATAGAAAGGCCCTCTCCCGATGGCTCTTCTTTTCGTTATGGCCAAGGCCTTTCCGCCCCATGTAATCTCCCGCACGGTCCATACCGCTATTCCGCCGGTGGTCGTGCCCGTCGTGAGCCGCGTGAATTATTAAACGCAATGATCCGGGTTTTAAGAACCGGCGCGCCGTGGTGCGAGCTGCCGGATTATCATCCTATCCTTTTGATACATTTTTGCTTGCTTCTATGATGGCTTTTCCCGACGGAGAGTCTGGTTATTCAATTGTAATAATCCTCTTATCGCCGTTCCAGTTTACGGTGTATCCAAGTTCTTCGGACAGGAAACGAACGGGAACCATGGTTTTGCCGTTTATGAGCTGCGCGGGAATATTCATGGCCGCATTCTTGCCGTTCACGCGTGCAACAGGATTATTGATGTTAAAACTGATGGTTGTATTATTTTGTGAAATTGTCGCTGTCTGTGTTGACTGTTCCCACTCGACAGTCGCTCCCATCTGTTCAAACAAGAACCGAATTGGCACAAGTGTATTTCCGTCTTGTATTATCGGTGGTTGCTCGAACGCGAGGAGTTCTCCATTGTGAACTAAATATGGTGCCGATCGATATTTTTCCAACTCCTCATCTAATTCGTTTATTGACATATAATACCTTTGATAGTCATTATAATATCCGTAATATGAGCTTTTTCCCTCAAAGAACACGTTATCATCCTTAAAATATACCCACTCCGTTCCTCTTGAGGACGGCATTATAAGCTTAAGGAAATAAATGTTATCTGATGACACTGCATATGCATTTTTCGCATATGAACCGAAAATATAATCCCCCAAAATATGATTGATTTCCGGCGCAGTTTGCTCATATTGTACCTTAAAATAATTTAGATTATCAAAGCTTAACATACCGTCTTTACAGGAAACTATATTATTGGTAAACTCCGTCGGCGGTGCCGGACAGTCTGACCAAGCATCAAAATCCGGCGAGCTTACCCATCCGTCTTGATGCTTACAGTAATATTCCCCGTTATAATAAGCTATTTTATAAACATATTTATCAAATATGTGTTCATTAATCAGATTAAAATTTTTATCGTACAGCCTCACTGGAAAAGCTTTGTATGTCTGCCAGCTTGCCGGAACATCGTCGTCACAATGATACCTCGCCATATAGTACTCACCTGTCCACAGATAATCATGACATTTAAATCCTGAAATTGCATCTGTCTTAACAAAAAAATCAAATTCATTCTCGTCGTATCGTAATGGCCCGTTATTGGAATTTGTACTGTAAAAATATTTCTCGCCGTTTATCTCAAATTCATAGCACAATGGATATATCATATTTAACGGAATGTTGTTAGATTGCGCGCTTTCATCCCTGTTAATGTTGATATCTGCATATACAATAATATTTTGTGTAGGCAATATTAAACACATCAAACATAAAAGTATTGTTAATATTACTTGTTTTTTTGTTTCCATGACATTTTCTCCTATATTTTATATTTGTCTATTCTCCTATGAACACGGTTGAATATGGCTCCTGCGTGTACTTATTCCATATAAACACCTTAAATTGTCCGTCTCCATCTGTATACGGGAAGGTTTCCATGATGGCAGTCCCGCTGTTCGAACTCAATATTTTAGTATTTACTCTGCCGAGCGTTCCGTTTTCATTATAAAGAGCAAATATCATCACAACATCTTCCTTTTTCTCATAGCACTCTGCGGTTATTGAGACATATCCCGGCAGTATATATGTAGAATGTGCTGTTATTCTGTACGGATACTTGTATGACTCCGGTGTTTCTGTCGACTCCGGCGTCGGGGATTGTGTAGGTTCCGTTGTCGGCTGTGTTGTCGGCGCTGCCGTCGGGGATTGTGTAGGTTCTGCTGTCGGCTGTGCTGTCGGCGTTGGCTCGGGCGTGGGAGTAACGGGTGGCGGTGTCGGAATCGTTTTGTCCGCGATAAATTTTATATCGTGTTCCTTAGCGTATTCCTCCGCCGCCGAGCCTGACGCACCGTAAATTGTCAATTTGCTCTTATCACATCCGTCAAACGCCGATTCGCTTATACTTGTTATGCTCGGCGGGATAACTACCTTTTCAAGAGATATACAATTTTTAAATACTCCGTTATTTAGCTTTGTTATACCGTTTGACAGCGTTGCTTGTTTTAGCTCCGCACAGTTGCTGAAGGCATCCATAGCAACAACCGTAACGCAATCGGGAATGGTTACCGAAACTATATTACTTCCCGCAAACGCGCCGCGCACTCTGTTTACCTCAATGCCGTCAACCGATTCGGGTATGATGATCTCCGTTTCGCCGCCATTATACGCAACAAGCGCGCCGTCATCGTCAACTACCCTTATCCTTTCACCTGATTCAATGTCGTAGAACGGAATTTTATTAACATGCGCGTACCTTTCCGCCTTAGAACCGACATAGCTGTGAATTTCCTCTATTACACCGTCCGGCCACATATATGTGCCGTTTAAGGATAGTTCCTTGTTTAGTACAGTGAGTTTTCTAAGCTTTTTACATTCGGCGCAAAGTCTCATTCCGAGGTTGCTTACATTTTCACCGAATATCAGCTCCTCTAAATTTGCGCAGCCGTAGAATGCGGTGTCGCCGATTGCTTCGGTCTTATTCGTATCGATTTTTTTTAATAATTCGCAGTTTGCAAACGCCGAATTTCCTATGCTTTTCACGTTGTCCGGTATGGTCACGCTTTCAATATATGCGTTATCTGCGAACGCGTTATTCCCGATTTTGGTTATCGTTATGCCGTTAATCTGTTCGGGGATAGCCACGTCCGTATCGCTGCCGTTGTATTTTACCAATACGCCGTCTTCGTTCACCTCAAATTCCGGCGCGGGCGTGGGAGTCGGCTCCTCCGTGGGAATAGGCGTAGGCGTTGCGTCAAGCGCGGCAAACGGAATATTGTACGAGTATGCGAACGCTTTCGCTTTTGAGTCGCTCGTACCGTATATTTTTATTTTCCATTATTTGTATATCCTTCAAATAACTCTCGAAGTTCGGTATTGGGACTTGTTACAACGAGCTTTTCAAGATTTTCACAACCCATAAGCGCCTGTTTATCCACAAGTATTACATTTTTGCCGAGCGTTAATTCCGTAAGCGATGTACAATCCTGAAACGCCATTGCTCCGATCGTTTCAATCGATGCGGGCAGAGTTATTTCCTGCAGTGACCGACAGCCGCTAAAAGCTATAGATGGAATTTCTTTCAAATTTTCCGACAGTACAATATTTGTAAGACTTTCGCAGTTTTGAAACGCTCCGACATCGATCCGTGTAACGCTATCGGGCAAAGTTACGGAAGTAATGTCAACCTTTAACGAAAACGCGGATTCGGCGATTGCCGTAATGCGCTGCCCACCGTAGATTTCGGGTATAACAACCACGTTATCATTACCTTGATAACGTGTCAGCACGCCATTTTCGACAACAAATTCCGCGTTCGGATCGATAGTCGGTATTGGCGTCGGTGTGGGTGTGACAATCGGTGTAAGCATTGGCACGGGGTGTATGCTGTGCTTTTGACCCGGCAGATTTGCCGTCTAACCGCCCAAACGAATTTATAGTAATTCTTAGTTGTTCAAAAATCAACCGGCACAAAATCACACAGCGGACGCATACCGCTGTCCCACAAAAACGCCTTTGCGGACACATCGGCGGGCGTTTTCGCGATATTCAAAACAACGCTGCCTTCCGTATTCAATTCAGACGATTTAACGCTCGTCAGCGTGCCGCCCGCGTCGTATACCGCGACGTACACACGGCTGTACGGGCGCGGGTTTTCGACTGAAACGGTAAATGTTCGCGAGTCAGAATTATCCGTTACTTCGACCTTCGCTTCAACTGGAGTAACCGGCTCGTCGGCAAGGCAGTGTACCGTAATTCCGTCAAAGCTGTTGAGGTTTATCACATCGTTCCACTGTGACCGTGTTCCCTCGTAGTATATATCGGTTACCGCGTCGCTGCCCGCAAAAATCTCCTCGTCTATTTCAAAAACGTCGGACACTATGTTTGACTTGAAGGCACGGCGATGCTTAAAAGGTTGGGGCAGTTCATAAACGCGCCGCCGGCTATGGTCGTTGTTCCCGACCGTACGATGTAATTCGCCGCAATTTCGTCGGGGCGCGCCTCTGCCAGATGATTGCCGATATAGAGAACTCCGTCTGTCCAATTATCCTCGTTCTTATAATAGGCGGTGTCGGTAAAAAGTTTTCTGCTTACGCAGGCTGCGTTATCGTCGATTATAATTTCACTCAGCTTGCCGCAATCCGCGAACACACGTAACGGTATAATATTAACATTCGCGGGAATGGTAATGCTTTCCAGGTTTGTGCAGCCGTAAAACGCTTCATACATTATAGTCAAAGCCTTTTCCCCTTCGAGAATTGTGACGGTTTTAAGTCGACCAGTCCCATGATTAGATACTATTTTTTAACGTTTTTTAAGGTTAATAAAAAGCGATTATTACCGTATCAAACCCGCATGGTTGAGCCATTTTGTAATTTTATTCGATAAGAGTTAAAGCAAAAGAGCGATTTTTGTCCGCAACAGTATTTTTTTAAAAGTAGTGGTAAAAGTAGTGGTAAACTAAATTTAATATTCGTAAAAAAAATAAAAGGGGTTGTAAAAAACAACCCCTTATTTCCGTTTAATCATACAATCCGCAGCGATATTCTCTTACGATTGTGCGCAAATCCTTGTAGCTCAAATGCAGCTCGCCCTTATCATCGCCCTTGACCGCGCCGCATTTCATCGCGGCAGTCAATGCGTCGCGCGCCCAATCGAGGACGTTTTTATCGTTGTAATTATAAACGAACGTGCTCTCGATTACATTCATCAGCTTTGCGTTAGTTTCCTTTAACGCCGCAATTTCCGCCTTCAATTCCTCATACTGTGTCATTGTCAATCCCTCCTCAACTTCGTCATACGCCGGGCGGCAAAATTTCGTTCCCGGCAAATTGCTGTTATAATATCCCTTTCGGCAAACCGCGCCGCCGTTGGCGACGATCTCGCTGCCTCCGGAGGTGTTACCCTCAATTGTGGTAAAATAATCACCGTTGACGCTTGCCACTATACCCGTATGCGTGAACGTTCCGCCGCGATAAAATATCACAACGTCGCCCCGTTTCGGGTTCGCGTGGAGCGTGAACAGGCTCGCCATAGTCGGGCAATAAACATACGGATAATGCTTCAAAAGCTTTTTCGCCATGGCCTGCCCGAAAGCCTGTTCAAAGCACCATGTCACGAAGCACGCGCACCACGGCTCACCCTGATACGACGGCATGACGTCACGCCAATACTTGGTGTAATTCGCGCTTCCCGCGTTCGCGGTCTTATCGTCAAGCCGGTAGTTCGATTTCTTTTCCAGATACCCGACTTCGTTTTCGGCTATGTGTATCAACTTATCAATCGCACTCATATTAATCCCCCTTTAAATCATGCATGAACTTGTCTGCCCGTATTGCCGCATCGGTGAAGCTGTTATTCTTCCACCACGCGACCGCCGCCGCGATAATCGTCCACACTGTCGAAATGACCGTTGAGATATCATCGTCGGCGATATTGAGCGGACTTAACCCCAGCATCGCAAGCACCTGATTTATCAGCGCCAGCGCGAGAATTATTGTCCTGATTAACGTACCCTTTGAAACTTTCATGATAATACCTCCTCCTTCCTATTCGGCATAGCCAAATACTCATCCTTTATCGCGTCCATAACACCGTTTGCGCCAAGGTTGTGGTAATTGTCCCACATATTCTGGAAATTGTCCTTGGCGTAAATAGGTGCGTAGCCTCTGTCCTTAGCCTTGTTATACTCGCTTATCATCTGCGCCCGAAGCATCGCCTGAACGCCTAATTTGACCGCTTTTGTTTCCTTGTCATTCTCCTTTATCCGTCTTCCGAAGTTTGCGGCAACGGCGATAATCGCCGCTGAAAACACTGCCGGAACTCCAAGAAACTGCAAGATTGTCAACCACGTCATACATACACTCCCTTACCTGAACAGAACCTTAATATGCGTCTCATCCAGCCGTGCGATTACGCGGTATCCGCTCTCGCTCGCGGTTGCCGTGCCGCCGTCGGCGACTTTACAGCTGCCGTTTACCTCGCATGTGCCATCGTCGATAACCACCAGCTGTCCCATCATTCCGACGACGCCCCATTCGGGCCTGTCCTCGCGCGGAATATACTTCTCATCGGGGTTATAGTCGGGGTTCACGATAGGCTCCTCCGCGTCATATGCCTCGCGGATGAGTACGCGCTCCGTTGTAACGTCGTACTCAATTGCGGTTTTGCCCGTCTCGCTGTCAACGAATACCTCGCGCGGCGTTTTAATCTCGCGCTCTTCGTATTCATCGTCGTGATGAACCATATGTGTCAGCACCCTGCCGAACACGTCCGTCATCCACATGCCCTGCCACGTATCGGCATGATTGTTGCCGACGACGCCCGGAGCGCCGGAAATCGCGCCGAGAATATAATCATCGTCAGCGTTCGCGAGCCGTATCTTGTCGCCGTCAAGCGTTACGAACAGTCCGCGTCTGTCCTCGTTATCGGGATTGCCATCGAGCCACTCGAAGAACTCCGCATAGTCCGCGCCCGTGGAATTGAACGCCGCCTTGCCGTAAACCTTACCGGCATAATCTACGCGGAACGCGTTGGAACG
>CANQYQ010000040.1 GCA_947628155.1 uncultured Clostridia bacterium | reverse complement strand
TTTCAATGTACAATTATCTAACTAAATTTTTTGAAAAATTTTCATTTTTCCTCTTGACTTTTAATAGTTAGTCTTATTATTATTTTCCTCGTCTTCAGACTTGCCATCTTCAAGCGCCATGCCAATCATAGCGTAAACCACTTTTTTCTGTTTTTCGCTAAGTGTTTTAAAAACGTCTTCGACGGTTTCATCATCCTCTGACTTTGTGTCGTCCTTTTTATCATCCTCTTTCTCGTCATCCTTCTTGTCATCTGAATGACGCAAAGAAAATTCTTCGCCGGTATAAATAATAGCGGCGCTCTCATTGTCACCATCGCCGCCATCGTCGCCGTGCGCAATCACCGTATCGATAAACGCGCCCGGATTCGCTCCGGCGTATACGAGACTGACTTCACGAATCATACCGTGAACAACGTCCGAACCACGCTGTTTAAGCCGATTGGCAAATATCGACAGCGCTGAAATATCACCGTGTTTAACCAGTGTTTTCGCGAGCTCGCCATTTTCGGAATCGTTAAACGAACAGTATGCGTAAACACCTTCATCGCGATTTTCCAACAAAGCATGACCGAGAACATTCTGAGGTCCGACACGTTTGTGGTCCCAAACCAATGGAACTGTAACGCCATCGCAATCCTTGAATGCATCTCTCTTTATAACACGCCCATCGGAGCATCTAATATTATTTTTTGTGGCCCAGCCACTGAAATCATAGTCCATTTTGATTTTTCTCCTCTCCTGATTGATTTGTTTCTGTTTCAGCAGAACCCGAGGGTTCGCTAAGATTTTTATTCCGAAGCTCGTCCGCTCTTGGGTCATCCGACGGCTTCATACCGATTGTCTGCCTGAACTCATTTGAAGTCATAATTTCATTTCTTGTGAATTTGTCGGCAATTTCGGCGATCTCCGTAACCGGAACCAGCTTGAACGGATCGCGGAAGAACATTATCGATTGTCCTTGAGACCTGGCGGTCTTGGTAAGGAACTTTCGCTTCATCTCGTCGGTAATAGCGGATAATATCGGCTCTATCGTACGGTTATAATAATTAAGCATTGTTTTATCGTCAGCGGTGCCATCCAATATGCTTTGAGTTATACCTAACTGGCTGTAAAGCATGCTCGTTAAATATTCAACCTGTTTAAGCAAATTGTTTTCCACCGGGCGATTAAGCTGCGTAATTCGTTCCGTAGCGTCTATATAGCCGATTCCATATTTTGAACCGGTTAGCTGGTTCTCGAGACTCTTTCTCCGTTCCTCGGCTTGAAGTTTTCGTGCCTCGGATTTAATTGTGTACGGAAGCTGAATAATCATATCCAGCTTACCGGAACTGCTCTGCTCATCCACCACATCGAGCAGATTGAGCTTTCGTTTAAGCCGCTGTAATGTTGAATTGGATTCGTTCATTACGGCGTAGAACGGATTTTCGATTATACCGACCGCTTTTTTCGGCATTAAAATCTGTTCCTTTAATCCGGTTCGGTCATTATAGACTTGAACGCGAACATGCTGCGGATACCAGTCGAGTATTTTCCCCGTCCGCATAGTGTAAATGTTATATGAATCGGACAATTCCGGGTCGGTAGACGTGTCTACCGGAACAATCGCGACACAGCCCTCGTCCATCATCGATAACGCGACGTCTTGGATAAATGCTCTTGCTGTTTGATCGACATTTGCCTCCAACGTAAGACAATTATTAAGCGTCGAATTCTTTTCTCCGATAAACCGTCCGTTTTCGTCAAGCTGAACATGCTGAATGTCAATAGCCGCCGTATCAAGCGAAATACGATTATATACAGCTGTGATTATCGACCGTTCATTTCCGCGAGTAAGTCTTGGTCTGTCCGGTCTGTAAGAGTTTCCGACTCCAACCCCGAAAAACCGTTGTGTCGGGTCTTTGTTCATGGGACTGATTCTGTCCCCAAAAGCGTTCCAAGCGTGTTTCAGCCAAGAACCTATTGAATTTGCCATTTTGATTTTTCCTCCTTAATTTCGGACATAAAAAAAAGAACCGCCAACGGCGGTATTTTTTACTCAAATGCATCCCTGTTGAGTTTATAGGCGACGAACGCATCCATCATCGCCGCAACAGGGTCTATCTTTTGGTCATATCGTTTTTTAAACAGCTTCCTGTTTCCATTCGTATCCTCCAAGGTAATAGCGTTTCCCATAGCAAATGTCATAAGCTCCTCGTCGAAAAGCAGCATTCGTGATTCGGCAAGCTTTTTTAGCTCTCCGAGCGGTACGGACTCTGTTTTCGCGCCCTGAATAACCTTCTCTATTCCATAAGGACCGTTTTCGGTTTCCCAGCGCATTACAAAGTCCTTCGCATTATACGGGTCATATCCGAGGCATCGTACGTCGTATCCGGCTTCGATGATATGATTATCCAAGTCCTCGTAAACCTCCATCATATCGAGCACCGACCCATCGAGAACAACAAGACTGCCTTCTTCGATAAATTGGTCATACTTAAACCTCATAGCAGCCGGAAGCTTATGCAGTGTCAATTCTGAAATATAAGCACGTGTTTTAATCCCGAAGTCGCCGGTTCTGAGCGGGAACAAAAACGTAAACGCACAGAAATCATCGCCTCGGGACAAGTCGGCTCCGAGTGCGCACGGCATTTGCCAGTAACTGCGCTTTTTATGCGGTAACGTTTCTTCATAAGTGAAGAAATACGTATAGCCTTCCATCGGAAGACCGAAACGCTTTGCCAAAATATCATTTCTCGCGGCAGGAGCGTTCTCAGCTCTTTCAACATCACGCTGATACGTTTCGTAGCTTACGGTTTTCCCTATATTGGGATTTGCTTTGATCCACATATCGGGATTTGCAACCTCATCGACGGAATCAAGCTTATACCACCATATGGATACATTCTTCGCCGGATAATCGCCCTTAAGGATACTTTTCAATTCCATTTTGATTGTATCACCGGCGCCGTTTCTGACTGTTCCTTCCGAGCTTGTAGCGATTATAAGATAATCCTTTACCTTTGCGGCTCCCTGCTCAATTGCGCCAACAACGTCTTCGCGTATATCACCGGATAACCATTCGTCGATTGTTGCTACTTTAACTCTCAAACCCTGAAGTTTGTCTATTGACATCGGCCGCACTTCTATAAGCGAACCTGTCATAAAGTTTTCGATGCCCTTTTTGGTCGAGGCAAGCTTCGTTCGATTTGCTCTGGAGCCGGTCGTATTTTGGAGAGAACCTTCGGTGAGAAATTTAAAAACAGGTCCCCGCGCACGGAGGATCGCTGTCTTGATGGGCGTGATAACCTCTTCCGCCTGACGCATGGTAGGTGCCGTTGTGATTTGATGAGTAGTAGATGTATCTACGTTCTGATAGTATGAATGTACGCATGAATCGTATAAAGACTTCGCTGCGCCTCTGCCAACAACTAAGTATTGTTTGTTTATCAGCCGATGCTTTACTTGTTTGTATACATAACGTCCGCCGGGTCGGTTCTTGTACGGACGGTATATGCGTCTTTCCTCGAAATAATACCATCCGAATATCTGCTCGCCCCATAGTTTGAATGTCGGCAGAAGCTTTAAATCGGAACCGTCGGTAAGAGTCAGCTCACTTTCGCAGTATTCGATCCATCCCTCGACGGGGGTATCGTCGTAATAAATTTCCGGATCGGCTATGAGATCGTCTATGCGGTTCATCTCCATTGAGATTTCGTTGCATACCGGGATTTCCCCGCGAATTACGGCATCTCGAAACATGCCGTAATATTTAGGAACGGCCGTGTTTGATAATGCCATGTGTTTCTCCTTATATCATTCATTTGCTTTTTTCTTTCAAATATTTATTGTCATAATAATCTGCGAACTCGTTGTATTTTACCCTCGAATTTTTATCGATAAAGTCGTATACATAACTTTTGCCATCTTGATAACGCGCTCGCACGGTTGGATCTTTATCGTTTCCTACATAATAATCTACGGATCTTTCTTTATAGTTTTTTTCAAACCGACCCCTCATATAATATTGCCCACTCGTTACGGCATCGGCGAATTCCCGATATAACGATCTATCCGTTCGCGCTATTGTGGCATACAGGGCAATTTGGGCTCCCTCGCCTTTTTTTGCAAGCTGTTTATATAAATGGTTTACCTGCTTTTTCTCACTTCGACTTATTCCTTTCTTCTCAGCAGCACTTTTGTCGGAATCATTCAGCGGATACGGCGGGCCATTACGCTTTCCCCACTTCATTCCGAGAATGCCGTGATGGGTTAATACATAATCCGTTTTGGTATCCTCCTTACAATTATCTTCTAATATATTCTGCCAGAATTGATAGTTTTTCCCATGTTTCTCCTTACCCTCTTCTTATCTTCTTTGCGAGCGTTTCTGTCATAAGGATGTCTGGATTATCTTTCATGTAAGAAAGTAAATCATCATAAGCGCCGTCAGATATACCAGGCGAACAGAACATTACTGGTTTACATATTAGACTAATAATAATATTAACGAAGGGAATCGTCGACAATATACGGTATGTCTTTTTTTTCATATTTAAAATCCTCCTAACTTATCGTTTATAATAATTATCCAATATTTCGTTATAAGACAACTTTGTTTCTGGGTGATTCTTTCTGTACTGAGCTACTACTTTATCACGTTTCCGTTTATTAAGCATATTTTTCCCATATATTACAATTCCAACGCTTGCTGATTGAGTGGCGGCGGCTTGTGGAATCAGTGTTTTAACATAAATGTCACGGTACCCCTTTACAAAATTTTTCCCGATCTCCTTATCGCCAACTAATCTTCGGCTAACGACATGCGCTTTCTCCGCCCCGTTAAACACTATAAGTGGCTTTTTAGAGCGATACCCTGAAAATATCCTATCGTTTACATCGTCTATGGCGTCATATCCTTTTGACTTTAATGCGTTATATAATCCCGCATGTACTTTCGAACTCGCTTGTAAATCATGATCCGATAATGAAACATTCAACGCCCTATATACCGTAGAATTAATCTTGCCTTTTTGTAAATAAGCAGAAGCTTTTCTCATAAGATTATTTTGTTTATCACTCTCATAACGACCTTTAGCAGCTCTTAGGTAGTCATTCAAACTACTCGCGTAGCTTTTATCCCTATTCACGAGATCCCTAAGAATATCTGTAGCATTTTTTTCTGATGCTATTTTTAATCCGTCTTTTATACCAATCTTGGTTTCAAAAATATGGCCGCCTCCGGGTACGAAAAGATTTCCTAGTTGCAATTGCCTCGCATATATTCCTCTGTATTTGGCATTGTCCATTTCAGTCATTGATGCATAAAATGCATCTTGAACTCCTTTGTTGCTGTTTGCGGATATATTTTGTAATAGGGTAGTTGGCGGTATGAACTTGTCTACTCTCTTGTCTATCTGGTTCTTAACTACATATGCTGTAATTGCAGTTATCGCGACTCCAGCCGTTATAGCAAGTATTTTTTCCGTTCGCGCACGTTTATACGCGGCGATTTGAGCTTCTTGCTCTGACATTCCTTGTTTTATGTATCCATCAATTAGTTTCTGGCGATGTGCCGACACAGACCCTTTATCGATAGCCGCCTTATATTTGACCTTTTCGTTTGAAAGCTTTTCTTTTGTCCATGCGATTTTATCACCAGCTTTTGCTAAAGCGTCATAGGCACTCTTGTTATAAACAAGTCCCCCGAGAGTTTTTTTACGATATTGTTGTTTTTCCTCAAGATACTCTTTCTTGGCATTTCTAATTTGCCGTCTAATTTCATTCGTATCGTATTGTTTATCTCTGGAGATGGTTAATGTTCTGCCGTTCCGTTTTTCCGTTTTCTTCTCGGCAACGCTTTTGTCTGATTCACTCAATGGATACGGTGGGCCATTACGCTTTCCCCACTTCATTCCGAGAATGCCGTGATGGGTTAATACATAATCCATTTCGATTCTCTCCTTATAATCATTTTCTAACATTTCTAATGATTCGCTCGGCGTATCTTCTGCCAGAATCGATAATTTTTCTATCCAATCCGGTAACGCGTAATACGCCATATGTAGCGGCAACAGCGGCACTAGCTCTCGCGGCATTTCCGGTTGCTACGTTTATTATGCCACGAGCGGTTTTTGCAGTAGTAGCCTTGACGTCTTCTCGATGTCTTTTGCTTCGCGCTTCTGAGGCTCGTTTAGCCATGTCCTGACTCGATAACGCCTTGTTAAATTCGGATTTGTAATACGGATCTTTTGATTTTTGTTCAACCGTGGCTTTAATAAGCTTTCTTCGAGTACCGGCGCCCTTTCCGTAATACATTTTGGCTCTCGCAAATTCTTTTGCATCTTTTCCAGCTTCCCTTTGCAAGCGTCGCCTACCCAATGGCGTAAGACTGCCATCAGGATTTTGGTATCGCCGTACACCCCATTTCATGCCCAAAATACCATGATTAGTTAATACATAGTCCATGATAAAAGTTCCTTTCTAAATCTAATTGCGTAATATTCTATTTCTTAAGCTCTTTTATAGCCAAAGCTATGGCAATGGCGGAACTTCCGATGCCCAGTGCGGTACCCGCCACGTCAAGAATATCATCAACGTATTTATGGCCCCGCGAAACGTTCCGGGACTCGTCTCCAAATATATCATTGTATCGTTGCTCCAAATTAAAGCGGTTGATTCGGTCTCGTAATTCTTGGTCACTCATTGAGCTTAAATCAAGTGGTTTTCGTTGCTTATTAGCAGACTCACGCGAAAGTTGTTTCGCTTTATTTACCATGTTTGATGTGGAATCTACAATTTTCTTTGTGCTTTCCAATGGAGATACTTTTTGGTTCTGTTTGCTTAAATTTTTATATGATTTTTCGAGATTCATCCTCTGAACACGTTTTTTTAATTCGCTGTCTGATAAATCCTTTATGTTTTCTTTTTCTGCTTTCTTCTCGGCGGCGCTTTTATCTGAATCATTCAGCGGATATGGCGGACCGTTACGTTTACCCCACTTCATTCCGAGAATGCCGTGATGGGTTAATACATAATCCATTTTGATTTTCCTCCTATTTATGTTTTATCTTGACATTTATGTACACCCGTAGTAAAATGAATATTGGAAAGGAGCAATCTGAAAAAGAAGGGAGGTGCGACTATGGTAACTATTTCAGATTTATCTTGCCGTGGAAAGAACGGCAAACAAGTGTACGGTACTGCTGCCATACTTCGTAGGATGTTTAGTCTCGATGAAGTATTGGAAGCAGAACGAGAGTTCGAGGAATACAAAAAACTGATCCACGAACTTGGTTATGATGGCTCTTCCGACGAGTAAGCCCATTAGTCGCACCCTACAATATTATACCGTCCGATATTTCGCGGACGGTTTTCTTTTGGACTTGAAGAGCTCCACTCTCGAAAGATTTAATAGGTTGTCAGCCCCTCCCTTTTCGGATTGCTCCTATACTT
Organism: uncultured Clostridia bacterium; assembly: GCA_947628155.1. Classification (GTDB taxonomy): domain Bacteria; phylum Bacillota; class Clostridia; order UBA1381; family UBA1381; genus 12844. The sequence continues at coordinate 7,907 of CANQYQ010000040.1, read as the reverse complement.
TTTGTTTTCCGAACACTTCGTCAAGCACCTCTTCGACTTCTTCGTCGGTTGCTATGTCCAGTTTTCCGTCATCGGTGCCGTCTTGTCCTTTCGGGTCAACCGCAACATTTATCCGAAACTCAAACTCACTTATGCTACGGCTCATCGCTTCAATAACCGCTGAATTTGTCGGCGGATCGAACAGAAGCCGAACCTTATGATACATATATGACTTAATCATTTCAATTCTCGAATCGTCGCCTATAAAGCTACTCCATTGGTCTTCCGCGCCGGTAATAGCAAATCCACCCGGAGCGCCTACGCCGAGCTGCGTAAGAATAGAAAACACCGAATTAATGTGCATAATAATATCAGCGTCGAAGTGTGTATACTCCGGCGCAATACCAAGCATTTTCTTGACAGACGTAAGTATGCTGCCGCTGTCCAACGTAATCATCCTCCTTTCAATGCCTCCATGGGCAAGTATCGTGTTTGCGTCGTTCCGGCGGAGCGGTGTCCAACAATTTTTCATCGCTGTAATGTATGGCGTTGTGTGTCCTATGAGAAACGCAAATCAAATATTCCGGGTCTAAAATCATGCCGATTTCGTCTTGAAAATCCTCTGGCAAAATCGGATTCATATGATGTATGATAATCTTACCGAAAATATCATTACCCTCTATTCCGAGATCGCAGCCATTATCACGAATAATAACAGTGTCACGAACTCTTTTCCATTCGCGGGAACGGTAAAACCGCTGATTAATATAACGGTCAAATCCGAACGTATCTTTCCCGACCGAACCGTTAAGCCGCAAATACTTGTAACGCTCCTCAAACGTCGGCAATAATACCAATTCCGAATATGATTTAATACTCTTCGTCATAATCGTCGTATTCATCATCGTCATTACTCTGACCGCTATACCGTTTCATAGCCTCCAAGGCATTGGCGTAAAGCTCTTCCACACGCTTCGCCGATTGTAATGATTCGATTTTTGCTTCGGCCAATTTATTCTGCATACGGATGGATTCCATTTCAGCCTGAGCGCGCATTGTGCCGAGTTTTAAAAAATGTGTGATTACCTGCGAGGTGGCTGTGCCGTCCCGGAGTTGCTGCTCCGCCAGATCAACGGCCAGTGCTATCATCTGATTCTCACGTGCTTCCGGCGTTGTAGCGGGTCTCATACGCTGTTTGGTTTTTTTCGACGCACTTGTACCGGATTTTTTCATCGCTCATGCCTCCTTTCGATAAGTTTATAGTAACTTTTAATATAATTAGATGCTATTTGGAGAGACTTATAAGGACGTTTATCTCATCCGGGAAAGGAGAAAGCCGATGGGAGGTGCTGCGTATCCTACCGTAAACCGATTACCTTATAAATCTCTCCGAATAACATCTGATTTGTTTTTTCAAATATAACCCCCGGAGAATTTTTTAGGAGGGTCGCGATGTAGGGAGGGGGTGCCATTTTAAAGCAGCCCCCCCTATGCCTTATCACTCGGGATATTGCTATAATTTTGGAGTTCATAGTGGCTTTTTTGAACAATAAGATCATTCTAAAAAGCAAAACAAACGATAAGCATTAAATATTTAACAAATAAGGCATAAATTCCTGTCGCCGCGACAATGAAAACTACACATAAGTGACTGACCCATCATTATTTACCTTGGGGGCATGCAATTAAAAGCAGCCATGCCAGTCTTTACAAAACAGTATCCAATCGAGACAGTCAACACTTATCTCGTGAAGTTTTCTCATAAGATTTCTCATGAAATTTCTTTTTATAATCCAATCAAAACTAAGCCGCAATCGGCGCTCGTTTGACTTTTTTGTAAATGTTCATGAAATCATATTTAATAATTTCATCAATCGCTCTTTCTATTTCACGATTATTTTCTTCTTCGGTGAATGAATCAGAAGTTCGAGCAATTCTTGCTACATAAGAACATGAATCGTAACCTTTTTCCACATCGAACAGAAACCAAGAATCGAACTGTTCAAAAGGATCAAAAGGATTGTCGAACGTAGTCAAAGCAAACTCGCCCTGCATAAACAGTTCACTCCTTTCATTTCAAATACTTCGACACAGTTGATGCGGAGATACCAAGAGCTTTCGCTATTTCAGCAATGGTGTAACCCGAAGCACTCATAGATGAAATCTTGCTTATCTTAGCATTACTTAAAGCTGTCTTGTTTCTTGGTGTTGCGCGTTCACGTATTGTGTCGATGTCGGTGTTGTTAAGTATTTGTTTAAGGGTACTCGGCGAAACGGCACCGGATTGTATCGCTTCCCATTCTCTATCGGTAATCTCAATAGGTGTACGCTTTGCGCCAACCTTTTCTCTCGCAGCGGTAAGCGCTTGCTGCTTCGCCTTTTTAAGCTCACCCTTCGACATTTCGGGATTATCCTGCTTCTTTACCTTAATAGAAGCGTTAGCTATGACCTGAACCTGACGTTCTCTTGGGGCGTTCCTTAAAGCTTGGTCGAGTTTACGTTTAAGTGAGTCAACCTCGGGTTCGTATACGGCCTTAGCGGAGGCGCTGTACTTTATCTCACCGGTGCTAACCATTTCCTTGCGGGCCTGGTTACCGAGAGCCTTAAGCTTGTTGGCATAGTCCGCATATGCCCTTTCTTTAGGATTATCCATGTCTGATACTAAGGTATACGCATCAGTAGTCTCTGCCATTTTTGTACTCTTCTGTGTGCGAACCTTGACTTTGCCGGTTTTGTCCACATACTCCTGATACACGGTCTTATACGTTTGTTCGCCGGTATCGGGGTTTATCTGCGGACTTCCCTTACGCTTCAACACCTGTGTCTCCGACTTGGCACGGGATAAAAGAGTTGCCGCTCCCTCATGGTATTTGCCGTTCTCATCAACGGTACCCTGATACTTTTTCTTAAGCGCCGCTATGCCGTTATCGGCTTCGCTTTGCTTGTAATCAAGGTGGTGTTTCTCGGCATCTATTACTACCATACTGTGGCGAACAGCTCTTGCAAGCTCATCATTAGTAGCGCCCTTCAAGGTCATATCCGTTATAAGATTGGAAATCTTGCCCATCTCAGTCTGGGTGTTCTTCATGACCTTCATGCCGGAACGTTCGGGATACGCCATCTTTGGATCGAAATCTTCGAGTCCCTTCAACGGCGGCTTTGACGTTATACTTACCTTGCTACTGAGAGGTATTACCATAACAGTATCGCCGTCGAAGTCTGCTCCGGAAAGAACAGAAGCGGTCTTACTGTTTATCCCTATAGCATCCTTAGCATTACCGAGTATACGCTTAGAATCGGCATGCTTATTGTTAACCGTAAGTATTGGTATTTCAAATGTTCCGCCATGCGGATATCGGACAAGCGCCACCTTCTCACCGTTCTCATAAGTGGGAGCATACACTTCTTTATCACTCAGCGTGGTTACCGGAAGAATAACCTTGTACTTCTGTCTTGGCAGAGCCGCCGCCTGTAAATGTACGGCTGCCGCATCGCAGTCATCGGCAAAAGATTTAAGCAGCGTCTTCTTAACCGTGGGGTTTGTGAGCGAGCAAATCTCGTCAAACTCCGCATTCTTATCGGCTATCGCGAGATTAAGCTGCTTCTTGATAAGCCCATTCTTCTGCTTTGCCAGAAACTGCGACGGTAAGTGGTCGCTCCAGTCGTTCCAATCGCCTTCCTCAGCACGCTTATTTATAAGCGAAAGTTTTTCCTTGCCGTCGCTGTCTATGTAGTAACTCTGGCCGCCATGTTCCTTTATCAGAGAACCAAACGGATTGTCGGGGTCATCCTTTATCTTTTTAAGAACGTCTGTCATAGGAGTACCCTGTTTTTTATTGGTGTTAAATCTCACGTCAATGCCATCGGGCAGGTCGTCGGAATAAATCGCCATACCCTTTAAGTAATGCGTTCCGTCAACGAGTATTCGTACCTGCGCGTAATGCGATTCACCGAGCGACAAATCGGGCACGCCTCTTCGAAGCTCGATAACGCCATCCATATCCAGACCGCCGTCTTCGGCATATTTAATTTGCAGGCGTTTAGAGTCCATGCTTTCGGGATATACGAACGATTTTTTAAACGTTTCCCCGTCATCGTAGGAAATATAATCTCCGACTGAATGAACGTTCTCGAAATCATACATATCCTTGTGCTCGGTCCCGGGCGGACCGACTACCTTGATATTGGTTTGTTTACCGGGGTTTGTAACCTGCGGCACTCCGCCGCCGTATATAGGATAACCCTCGAGCTCTAAAATATAAAGAGCTTCCTTAAGCTTTTCCTTCGATACGCCAAGCTCGCGTTCAACGCCTGTTCCGACGTCTATAATGCCTTTCTCCGCAATCTGTTTTTTAAGGAACTCGGCAGTCTTCTGGGCTTTATTCATACGAGCTTCGGAATCCTCGTTCAGTAACGAGCGTATAGATGAATCATTTTTATACCCCATCTCAGCCGCAATCTCATTTAAGCTGTATCCCTCGGCCCGAAGGCGTTTTGCCTCGGCAACCTCGACCGACCGCCGCTCACTGTTGGCAAGGGATTTCTGAGTACGAAGCTGCGTGGTGGTTAATCCGATAGCGTCGGCGATTTCCTTTTCGCTCAGTCCCGCATCTTTCAATTCTTTTATACGGCTCAGAAAATCACCGCTATGCTGGAACGGATGTTCACCCGAACCCCACGGATACCGTCCGCTGTGCCGAGGCGTTCCATAATGCATAAGAAAATCTCCTATGCCGGCACAAGTTAAAATATCTTCCGTTACGGAATCCATAGCTTAGACCTCCTGTTCCCTGATTTTGGATATAATTTTGTCAAACGAAATAATCTTATCAATAATCAGCAAAATATCATCCGCTTCGGGATTATGGATAAGACAATCGTCATTCTGGTAAAGCCGAAGTTCGATAAAAATATCGGACGGCTTGATTTTGTATTCCAAACAAAAAAGAGCGGCGTATATTTCAAGCTGCTCCATATGCGCCGGCGTTACTCCGGTTTTTAAATCGTGTATTCTGAGTTCGTTTTTCCGAAACGATATCGCATCGGCGGTTCCGAAGCAATTTTCGGAATAAACCAGCATTTGTTCCGGCGTCATTTTATAACCGATAGCGTCGTTTACGTACATGTTCAAAGTCTTGCGAGACTTTGGAAGCTTCTGTCCGAGCCGTATGCATTGTGCTGCGAAAGCATGAAGCTCCGTACCCTTTTGAATCGCGAGATACTTTGAGTACGCTTCGACCACCTTTTCTTCATCGTAGTTTATCCAATGGTATTTACTGGCGCCGAGAAAGGCGTGCTGCCCTTCGAGAGCCGAATGTTTGTTGAAGTTCATTTAACACTTCCTCCTCATTCTCGGGGTAGACGAACCTTGAAAACGACATCTCGTTCATCTTATCCACGTAATATTCCTGGTTCGGTTGTCTCCTCGCGCCCTTCTTTATTTTGCATTCTAAGGACGCCCATTTGTTTTCATGGAGTATCAATAAATCGGGATACCCTTGTGTCGAATCATTTTTTATAACGATGCAACCGGGAAATATCTTTTTTATTTTTCTCACAAGCTGTGATTGAAAATCTCTTTCGAGCACTGCAAATGCCTCCTTTGTTTGCAAATATAAAAAGAGAGGAAGAATGTAAAAACGCACATTCTACTCTCTCTTCATAAAAGGGCATGTTTTTTTCGCGTGAAAAAAATATAATTTGCGCTTATGGCCAAATGGCCACTTTTTTCGGCCAATTATATATAATTTATGTATTTTTTCTTCGCGTTTAATTAAGAAAAAAAGTGGGTTTTTGGCCACAACACCCCACAAACCGCATGGTTAAGCCATTTTTGCCTGGCCATTTTTGTTTTTAAAAGTGGCCACAAAGTGGGCAAATGGCCACAAATTTGACCAAATTCTCTTATTTTTTCGTCAAAAATCCGGCCAAATATAATAGAAAACGGTCGTTGCCCAAATAAAAATGGCCAAATGCCCACTTTTGAAAATAAAAGTGGCCACGAATTTCTATTCTAAGTTAGAGCTTTTCGACCAAATTTTTTAATCTAAATTAGAATTTTCCGGAGCAAATCACAGCAAAAAATAAGAGCGCAGGTTTTCCCCGCGCCCTTAAATTTTCATTCGTCAAATAAATCCGCATGAGTTCCGGTTCGACCAAGGAGCAACTCATCACCCTGTATTTTATAAATCAACAACCAGTCAGGTTTTAAATGGCATTCTCTATAACCTGTATATTGTCCCGATAACGGATGGTCTTTATATTGTTGGGATAATGTATCCGGAATACTTAGCGTGTTTATAACATCGAACAGAAGCCGCACATCATAATTTCGCTTCACGCAGCGTTTGAAGTCTTTATGAAACTTAGAAGAATATCTAAATTTAAGCATCACGCATCAACTCCGTAAATAAGTCTTCTGTTGAACCGGCAAAAACAGTTCCCCCTCCGTTCTCAAGCTCCGATATTGCTTCGAGAGTTTCGTTGTTAGGAACCATGGCTGTTTCATCAGCTACGATACCCTGAATATAAGCTAAGACGTAACCAAGCTTATACTCGGGTACAGTATCAAGTAAATTAACAATTCTATCTTTATTAGACATATTATCACCTTCCTTTAGGTTCTACACACATTATAACACACGAATAATCATTATTCAAGTATAATATTCGCATCAACAATACATCCGTCTTTGATACGGCTGATTACGTATCGCAACCGGAATATAATTGTAATTCTTATGTACCGTTCCGTATCGGGGACGAAGCCTCGTAACAATCGTCACATTCTTAGGTCTATTTTCAAACGATCGTAAACTCCTTCCAAATGACTTTTTGACAGCATTTGCAAAATTCGCCAACGCTTCATGTAGTTTCTGAATAGCCTGTGCGTCGAATACGAACGCCATTTTTCCAATCTCCATCAGAACCGCCTCTTTTCCATAACCGAATCCATATATCGATTTCCCTCCGGCGTATCAAATATCCCGCGAATTGTAACACGCGGTTTCGGCTTTGAAATCTCAATAAGCTCATCCTCCAAAAGCCAAGTTCTGCGTATCAGCTTATATTGAAAATCCTCGTCGCGCTTTCTCAGCTCTCTTCCTCGTTCTCTCCGCCGTCTCCTATTGCGGAATATCCGGCGTTTATGGCGTCTGTACGCTCTTTCAACACGTTCGCAAAGAAACACCATAATACAAAAAGCGACCCCCAACAAGAGAGCCGCCGCCGCAGTTTCTATCATCATTATTAAAATATCATTCATCGTTTTCTCCTTTCTCAAATGTAAAATAATACTTGTTATTTTTTGTTGTACATGATAAAATAATACATAATTTCAATTTATGAGGTAATATATTATGGAACTCACCAAAGAACAGCAAGACATTTTTATAAATTGGGCTGAACGGTACCTTACCCCAATAAAAAACATTAATTATAAAATTGATACGTCACACATAAGGGAATCCTTTATGGCGGCTTGTGCTAACGGATTTTATTTAGACAACCATTCTGTAAATCTAACGTTATCAAAAATAGGGTATCGTCGCGATAAAGAATATTCAAAAATATATTTACATTGGAATATATCTTCTAAATCCCCAGCTCTTCTGCGATGGCGTGATATGGTTTCAGCTCGAAACTCAGGTCAGGGATTTTTTGAGAAGTACGAATAACCATACCCAATCCGTTGTCATCAATAACGAACGGATACCCCAACCGTCTTAATATAAATGCAATTGTGGATTTCCCGGAGCATTCCGGTCCGACAAGCATTATAAAATGATGACATTTTATGCCTTGCATGAGTTTCTTGGTTTCTTCTTTGCCAATAAGCTCTTCTATAAAACATTTTACCTTTTTCGGCATACCCCTATAATTATTGATCATATTAATGTCATATTTTCCCATTTGCAAATTCTCCTTTC
>CANQYQ010000039.1 GCA_947628155.1 uncultured Clostridia bacterium | reverse complement strand
CAAAAAAAATTCCCGAAAAATCAAATTTTTCGGGAATTTTTATAATTATACCGGATTTTTTTATTTTACCCAATCCTCCCACTCGTAGTCGTCCTTGGAATTTTCAAGATAATCCTTGGTGAGTTCCAGCGCGGCGATCGCGTTCAAGCACCACTGCGCGGTGAAGTTGGTACTGATCCAAAACATCTCGTCAACGCTCTCACTGTTGTAATAGTCCTTGACCTTTTCCACGTCAAAACCCTCGTTTTTATCCTTGCCCGCGAGTGAATGAACGAGCACCTGCCACACCTGATACGCGAGCTTCTTATCCTTCGTCTCGCGCGCCGCGTACGCCGCCATCGCCGCCGCCATATACGGATACGCGAAGCCGTCGCCGCTTATAAGACCCTTCGACCACTCGCGCTTTTCCTCGGGTTTCATGAAATAGAATTTGCCGTATTCGATCATGCATTCGCGGAGCGTTTCGTTGCCGGTGTGGTACACAAGCTCCATGCCCGTCTGCGGGCCGCCCATGCATACGGCAAGGTGCGAGCCTCCCGCGCTGTTTTCGCCGATGTACCCGAGGTGCCCCGTTTCGGGGTCGTACTCAAAATTCGAGCCGGACGCGAACCGCAGCGGCGCGGCCGCCAGATCCTCGAAACCCGTTTTGATTTTCTCGTGGTAATATTCGTCGCCGTAACGCTCCCACTGCGCGAACCAGTTTGACACATACGTAGTCCAGTCCGGGCCGGAACGCGCGTGCGTCGGCATCTTCATGTCCTCCTTTTTGTAGAAGAACCTGAGCGGATCATATTCGAGCGACGCGAAATCCGCGTCGCGAACGTCGTCGATATTATCGCCGATATTGAGGTCGCCGCCCATGAGGTAATACAGCGGCCTGTGGTGCCCCGCCATCGCGATACGCGGTTCCTTGCAGGAATCGCCCCAATGTATTACGTTATGGCGGCTGCCCATGCCCTTTAATTTGCCGAAATGGTAAATATCGACATTCGACGTGTGCCGCGACATCGCCTCCGCGACCGTGAATACATCCTCGCGGCCAGTGCGCATGAACATGTACCACAGCCACAGCGTCGGGCAAAGCTCCGTGTTCTGCCACGCGTAGCCGCCGAAATCATACCGCCAGCAATGGCGGTCGGGGTCATACGTGTGCATCACGTCGCCGTAATCCCACAGGCCGTACCAGCGCCGCTGCTCGATCTCGTTTTTGTAAAAGTCGAACGCTTTGTCAAGCTCGTCCTCGACCCACGCCTTTAACGGCGTATCGCGGGATACAAGCGACCATTCGCCGAATACCTTTATCGAATGATAATACTCCGGGTCGCATAACAGAACCGCCGTTTTTTGACCCCATTCCGCCTTTTTCATTAAATCCGCGTCGTCGGGTATCTCGTTGAACATATACACGATCATATCGTTCGTGTTGGATATGCCGTACGGACTCGAATCGATCCAGTCGTAACCCTCGTACCGTGCCTGCGCGCGCGATACCGTATCGTAATGGCGCAGATCCTGCGCCGGAGCGTCCGGCGTAACGATCCACGCCGTAACGGCCGCTATGTCCTTGCTCAGGCCGTCGGCAATGATCGACGATGGATATTTCTGCCAAAAATCCTTCATTGAAACGGCTATTCCGCCCTTTTCGTCGCCGGCATAAAACAGTCCCGGCGAACGCTTGCCGAACCCGGCGTTTATGTACGTCACCTCATTTGACGCGGTGCGCTTTTTGATCGTGTAGCTGTCGGCGGTATGCTGCGTCAGCTTGTACGAATCCCATACGGCGGTGTCGTTCAGCATAATCTTATAACCCTCGTCGGGGTCCTCGAAATGCAGCGTTTCGCCCGCAAGCTGACGCTTCTGGTATTTCAGCTCGCGTATCGGAATGGGGTGCCAAATATTAAGATACTGCACAAGCTCGTGCATTACACCGTAATCGCCGGTGATTTTTATACGTCTGTTATACGTCTCCCCCGCCATTTTGCGCTTGAACTCGACTCCGATACCCTTTATGAAATCGGTTTTCGCGTCGCCGTCGAAATAGAACGTGTGCGTAATATGCGCGGCGTACTCGTTTTTATAAATCGTGAACCGAACCACGAACGGCAAAAACGCGCGTCCCGCGCTGCTGCGGTGCGTACCGGTTATTTTGACCGTTGACATCAGTCCCGTATGGCGCTCGAGCTCCACCGACTCTATCTCGCCGTAATACGGCGTTACCGTCGTTTTTTCACATTCGCCGTCCGTCTCGCGCGTCTCGTTTAAGACCTTTAACGACGCGTCCGCGTAAGGCGTGCGCATGAGCGTCCGGCCGTGACGCGGGAAATCGTACGTCATTACGCCGTTGTTTACGATGATCGAGTTCTCGTACTCGTTTACGACGTTGCCCTCCGGCTTGATCTCGTTCCCGACGCTCACATATACCTCGTCGCAGTCGATATCCGCGCTGCACGAGAACCATTTTACCGTGCCGTCCGGCCAGAACGCGATAGGCTCGGCCGAGCACGGGATTATACGCCCTTTCTCATCCGTCAGCGTCAGGCCGTCAGACGGCTCGACCTCGCTTTTGTCAAACGGTACTCCGAATGTGACATAACCGTATTTTGAACGGTTCTCGAGCCAATGCATTTTAATCCTTTCCATGATTTTTACCTCCGTTATATCCTCGCGGCTCCCGTTCTTACCGCCGCGTCAGCGACAGCCCGCGAAACGTAATCGCATACTCGCTTGTCGAACGCGTCGGGTATTATGTATTCCTCATTAAGCTCCTCATCGGTGATTATTGAGGCTATCGCCTCCGCCGCCGCAAGCTTCATTTCATCGTTTATGTCGGACGCGCGCACCGACAGCGCGCCCTTGAAAATTCCCGGGAACGCGAGCACGTTGTTGATTTGGTTCGGGAAATCGGAACGCCCCGTACCAATCACCCTGACTCCCGCTTTTTTCGCGATGTCCGGCATGATCTCCGGCGTGGGATTCGCCATCGCGAATACTACCGGGTCGGCGGCCATTGTTTTAATCATCTCGGGCGTTAACATATTCGGAGCGGATACGCCGATAAATAAGTCCGCGCCCTTGATTACGTCGGCAAGCTTGCCGTCCGCGTTTTCGGGGTTCGTTATATGCGCGAGCTTCGCCTGCTCGCGGTTCATTTTCGGGTTGCCGCGATAGAGAGAGCCGTAAATATCACACATCACAACGTTTTTAAGTCCGCGCGATACCAAAAGCCGCGTTATCGCCATGCCCGCCGAACCCGCGCCGTTCACGACAGCCTTGATTTTCGTGATATCCTTGCCGACTACCTTTAACGCGTTTAAAACCGACGCGAGTACCACGACAGCCGTGCCGTGCTGGTCGTCATGGAACACGGGGATATCGCATTCCTCTCTTAATCTGCGCTCTATCTCTATACATCTTGGCGCGCTGATATCCTCAAGATTTATCCCGCCGAACGAGCCGGATATTAATTTTACCGTGTTGACAATTTCATCCACGTTTTTCGAGCGTATACACAGCGGGAACGCGTCCACGCCCGCGAACGTCTTAAACAGCGCGCATTTGCCCTCCATTACCGGCATCCCCGCCTCGGGGCCTATATCGCCGAGGCCCAGCACCGCCGTGCCGTCGGTTATCACCGCCACAAGGTTCGACCGCCGCGTGTATGTGTATGACAAATTCACGTCCTTCGCTATTTCCAGGCACGGCTCAGCCACGCCCGGCGTGTACGCGATCGACAAATCCTCGCGGTTTTCCACTCTCGCGCGCGATATTACCTCTATTTTACCCTTCCATGCGCGGTGCGCCTGCAAGGCTTTTTCTTTTTTATCCATTTATGTACATCTCCTACCGTCCGATATGTGCGGCATGACCGCGCTTATTCGCGTCCGACTGCGCGGGCGCCGCGCGGTATTACCATAATTATTTTACCACACCGTCACAAAATAAACAATACTTTATTTATTATTAAACGTCATAAATTTCGTTTCACTGTTTTTTTGCTTTTTTGTATGATTTATTATGTTTTATTTTTAAGGGAAATGTTGTATAATACAATGGATAATATTTGTACTGTATAAATAATGTTTGTATAATGAAGGGAGTGCGGTTCACGTGATGACCCTAAGGGGCAGAACTGTATGCGACGGGGTCGCGATAGGCAAAGCGATGGTTTACCGCCGCGAGGACAATATAATAAAGCGGTATCACATAGACAGCATAGAAGCGGAGATCGAGCGGTTCGACGCCGCGAGAGCGCGCGCCATCGGCGAGCTTGAAGCGTTGTATTCGCGCGCGGTCACGGACGTCGGCGAGGAAAGCGCGGAAATTTTTGGTATACACTCTCAAATGCTCGACGATCCTGACTATATAGAATCGGTCAAGGATATAATCGCCAACGAAATGATCAACGCGGAAACGGCCGTCGGGCATACATGCGACAGCTTTATGCAGATGTTTGATTCGATGGAAAGCGCGTATATGCGCGGACGCGGCGCGGATATAAAGGATATTTCCGAGCGTATCATAAAAATTCTTGAGGGCCGGGATTCGCGCGCCATCAGGACGGACGAGCCGGCTATAATTTTTGCCGACGACCTTACTCCGAGCGAAACGGTACAGCTTGACCGTAAAATGACTCTCGCTTTTGTAACGGAGGGCGGCACTTCAAATTCGCATACCGCGATACTCGCGCGTATGATGAACATCCCGGCCGTAATAGGCGTGCAGGGCATATGCGCGTACTCCTTCGACGGCAGGGACGTCATTGTGGACGGCGCGGACGGTACTGTATATATTGACCCCGACGCGGAAACACTCAAAAAAATGCGAAAAAAGCAGCATGAATATGAAATGCGCCGAGAAAACCTCTCACATTTGATCGGCAAGGAAACCATTACGGCGGACGGCAAAAAAATAGAGCTTCACGCGAATATCGGAAATATATTTGACGTGGACAGCGTAATCGCCAATGACGCGGAAGGGATCGGACTGTTCCGCAGCGAATTTCTGTATCTTGAAAGCAACAGCTTCCCGGACGAGGATGAGCAGTTTAACGTATACCGCGAGGTGCTCGAGAGAATGGGCAAAAAGCGGGTCGTGATACGCACGTTTGATATCGGCGCGGATAAGCGGGTCGGATATCTGCACATGGATAATGAGAAAAATCCCGCTATGGGTATACGCGCCATACGTGTGTGCTTTGAGCATAAGGACTGGTTCAAGACGCAGCTCCGCGCACTTTACCGCGCGTCCGTATACGGACGCCTCGCGCTTATGTTCCCGCTGATCACATCGGAATGGGAAATAGATGAAATATTGGAGATCATAGACGCTGTCAAGGCGGAACTTGACAGCGAGGGAATAAAATATTCGGATAACGTTGAACTGGGCTGCATGATCGAAACGCCCGCCGCTGCAATTATAAGCGATGATTTAGCAAAAAAGCTTAGTTTCTTATCCATCGGCACAAACGACTTGGCGCAGTATTCTCTGGCCGCCGACCGCGGCAATCCGCGTATCGGACGCTACTGCGATTATCGGCACAAGGCGGTGCTGCGGCTGATTTATACCGTTGTCGAAAATGCGCACAAAAACGGGATCCCAGCCGGCGTATGCGGCGAGATCGCGGCGGATCTGGATTTGACCCGAACCCTGCTCGCGCTCGGCGCGGACAGTCTTTCCGCCTCGCCGGGGATCCTTCTCGCGCTCCGCGATAAAATCCGCAAAACCGATATAGGCGCGGTAAGAGATGAAATATTAAAGGAAATCCTGACATAACATCACAGCAGCGCGATCGCACTCCGGCAAGGTATACGAAACGAATATTATTGCTCGTAAATCTGTAAATTTTTCCAAGGCGCGAACATTTGTCCGCGCTCCAGCGTGCAGACGTTTGTCTGCACGCTGAGGAGACTGCAACAAATTAGGCTGGATTTCACGAAAACGAGTCTGTAGGCGTACGATGGTACGTTAAGACCCGTTTTCGTGGAAAGCGCATAACGGCGCCGTTTTTTATCATAACGGCGCTGTTATTTATTCCAAAGGTAAAAATGTAATTGGCCAATATTCTATGTTACATGCGCGGTCCGGCCAATTTGTCGACGGTCTGAGGCGCGGACATCTGTCCGCGCCTTAGCCTTTGCATTTTATACATCCTCTGTCCGGCAAAGCGCAGCTTTATCAATCCGCGAACATCGGCGTGGACAAATACCGTTCCCCTGTATCGGGCAGCAATACAACGATCCTCTTGCCCTTATTTTCCCGACGTTTTGCAAGCTGCGCGGCCGCGAACACCGCCGCGCCCGATGAAATCCCCACGAGTATTCCCTCGGTTTTGGCAATCGCGTTTCCCGTTTTAAACGCGTCGTCATTTGACACGGTGATAATTTCATCGTAAATATCCGTATCAAGTGTATCCGGCACGAATCCCGCGCCGATACCCTGTATTTTATGCGCGCCCGGCGTGCCCTTTGAAAGTACGGGCGAATCCTCCGGCTCAACCGCCACAACACGTATTTCGGGATCCTTCGATTTCAAATACTCACCGACGCCCGATATCGTGCCGCCCGTGCCGACGCCCGCGACAAAAATATCAACCGTTCCGTCCGTGTCCTCCCATATTTCCGGGCCTGTAGTTATTCTGTGCACAGCCGGATTCGCGGGATTTACAAACTGCCCCGGAATAAAACTGCCCGGTATCTCCTCCGCGAGCTCCCGCGCCTTTTCAATCGCGCCCTTCATGCCCTTCGCGCCGTCGGTTAAAACCAGCCGCGCGCCATAAGCCTTCAAAAGGCGCCGTCTCTCTACGCTCATCGTTTCCGGCATCGTGATAATCAGCTCGTATCCGCGCGCCGCCGCGACAGCCGCTAAGCCTATGCCCGTATTCCCCGATGTCGGTTCGATTATAACCGAACCCGGCTTTAAAGCGCCCTTACTCTGCGCGTCATCAATCATCGCGCACGCAATTCTGTCCTTCACCGAGCCGGCGGGATTAAAATATTCGAGCTTCCCTATGATCTCCGCCTCAAGACCGTTTGCCTGCTCATATCGGGCAAGCCGCATAAGCGGTGTTTTGCCTACTAAATCCGTGACCGTACCGTAAATTTTCATTGACTGTTCCTCCTATACATTATCATTCATATCTTTCCTATCAATTTAATATGAATTATTATCTTTATTATACTCTCATCATACGCGCATGTCAATAGGTTCCTTTAAAAAATTTCCAAAAAAACGCGGCGCGGCATTTTTCGCGGTTTCACTAAAGCTCTTTGATCACAAATTCGCCGTTTTCGTACACCATATATGAATGCCGTCCGTCCTTCGGTATCGCGGCCGAGCCCGGATTAAGATAAATAAATCCTCCCATATCCTCTATCGCGCCTATATGCGTATGGCCGTTCATAAGATAATCGCCCCTTCTGAGCCTCGGCGGATCCTGCGGATTTATTATATGTCCGTGGGTAAGGTAAATGGTTTTATTATCAAGATACATTACCGCGTAATCCGCCATACACGGGAAATCGAGCACCATCTGGTCAACCTCCGCTTCACAATTGCCGCGTACGCATAAAATATCGTCCGCCATGCCGTTTAAAAGCTCAATCACCTTTTTCGGCGCGTATTCCTCGGGCAAATCATTGCGCGGGCCGTGGTACAATAAATCGCCCAAAAGCACTAATTTGTCCGCCCTTTCCTTGGCGTATCGTTCCTTCACCAGGCGCGCGTATTTAAAGCTGCCGTGAATATCCGACGCGAACATTATTTTCATAATTATACCCCCTGAATCAAAAGAATTATCACCGCGAACACGAGCAAATGCGCGGGATAGAAAATATAAAATCCATATTTTGTCTTTCTGCCGAGTCGCCCGTTATAGAAATACAGCGGAATAAGCGCGAACACGGTACACGACTGCAAAATCACCGTTTTTATACTAACCGCCGGCATTGCGCCCATAACATAATAAACGCACACACGCACCGCCGCGAGGACTGTAAACGCCGCCGCCTGCTTTTTAAAATCGCCGCGGGATTCGGCAAACGCGATTATCCACAGCACCGCGAAGATCCGCCAGTCCGCCGTTTTTGTCAAAAACGCGGCGGCGGCAACGAGGAGAATTTTCAGCAAAACGGGCAATCCCTCCGACTTCCATATCGTGAGCGCCAAAAGTCCCATCGCAAGCGAATATATTACATTTAAATGTGTGATATTATTCATCAAATCATCGATTCCCGACGGGATCCCGTGTTCAAACAGGTAAAACGGTATCTGCGAGACCGCCGCGAATATAAACATCCGCGCGAGATATTTCTTCAAATTACGCGTATGATAATACCCTTCCGCCACGAAAAAGCACATGATGGGAATAGTAAGCTTTCCGACCGCGTTCATTACGGTCAAAAGAACATTCATCACCTCGCGGTCAACCGGCAGCAAAACAAAAACATGTGCGAAATGGTTTATCACCATCGCGATAACAGCGATCGATTTAAGCCGGAACGCGTTTAATCCCCTTTCCATATTTCCCCTCCTAATCGGATATTTTTACCGGGTCAAATTCGATATAATCACCTGACACGAGCCGGTATTCTATATGCCTCACTACCGCGTTTACGGCGTTTCTGTGCGCGTAAGCGTGCAAATGACCGTATATGCATTTGGACACGTTCGCGGACTCCATCAAATCCGTAAACGCATTGCTCTCGCGCCGCACAGACATCGGCGGGAAATGCGTGAACACGTAAATTTCACGCGCGTCCTTCG
This sequence comes from uncultured Clostridia bacterium, assembly GCA_947628155.1. GTDB lineage: Bacteria > Bacillota > Clostridia > UBA1381 > UBA1381 > 12844. Next base: position 6,756 of record CANQYQ010000039.1, on the reverse strand, counting down.
CGCTGTCCAATGACAGCCCGAGACGTATTACCTCGCGCGCGAATATCCTTTCATCGTCCGCCGACGCGCCGTCCCAGCCGGGGTGCATCCAGCCGCGCGTACCGCAAATGGCGGCGTCCCCGTACACAAAATGATTATTCTGCAAAAAATCAATATTCACAAAGCCGCTGTCCGCGATAAATTTTCTTAATTTATTCGCGGTGCTCCACCAATAATCATGATTACCCTTGACCATTATTTTTCGGCCGTTCAATTTATTCAAAAATTCAAAATCCTTATATGTCTGCTCCAGATACGTCGCCCACGAGAAATCGCCCGCAAGCACGACGGTATCATCCGGCGCGACCGCCGTCTGCCAGTTGTCCGCGATTTTTTCAACATAATTATCCCATTTGCCGCCAAACACATTCATCGGCTTATCCACCCCGAGCGGCAGGTGCAGATCGCCTATCGCAAATAATGCCATTTTTTCTCTCCTTACCGTTACTTGGGTATATTATACACAAAAACCGCGCCGAACGCAAGCGATACGCGAAGATAAATTTCAGCGCGCACGGCGATGGGCGCAAAAAAAGCGGCCTGTCGAACCGTGTCGAAATATAGCACACGATTTTTCTTTACTTTAGACGAATTTTGTTATATAATGTAATCAGCCAAAAAAACTGTACAGTACAAGCTAAAAGCTTAGGTATTTTTGTAATACTCATTTTTACAACTGAATATTATACGGCCGGAGTTGTCACGATAAAATACTTACTCCAATGGAGCTCCGGTTAGAATAATGGTGCTTGTACAGTTTTTTGGCTAAAGAAATGGGAGTAACGTGTTTTGGGACGTGTTGCTTTCGCGGCGCGTCCTTTTTGGAGGTGAGATCTATGGACTACAGAGAGGCGTATTATAAGCTGATGGCGGCTTTATCAGACGCGGCGGACATGCTCATAAAAGTGCAGCGCGAATGTGAGGAAATGTACATAAACAGCGAGGGGGAAAACGAGGAATAGGTCACGCGGAACGCGAACATAAAAAGACGGGGCACAGGCCCCGCCTTTTATTTGTTAAATTTTTTGTCAACCGCGTGGATCAGTCCTTTTTGCCCGCATCCCATGATACGAGTACCATCGCGATATCCTTCGAGTCGATCTTACCGTCACGGTTGAGATCGTACTTGATGTAATCCGCGTAATTGGTAACTTCCTCCTCATTCGGATCCCAGTGAGTGGTCGTCGTCGTCGATTCGCCGTCGCCCGTTTGGGTCACTGTATGCGGAGTCAGCAAATCCTTCTTTCCGAAGTACGCTACCGCCGCGGACAAATCGTACAGGTTGATCTGATTATCCTGCTCGATATCACCCGCAAGGAACGTGTAATTATACGTATCCTTATCGCCCTCTACAACCGGTATCGCGGTATCCTTCACGTTGTTCCAGATATTAACATTAACATCAATGCCCGATTTTTCTTCAATAAGAATGCTCTTTCTGAACGGCATATATCCGGGGCCGGTAACCTCAATCTCATAACGTCCCGGCGCGGTAAGACCTTCGAATTTCAACGTTGCTTTCGTTGCGCCGCTGCCTTCAGAACTATCCATTACCTCGCCGTAATAATCGGCGTCGTCATAGGCCTCTTCTGGCATACCGCTCAGCGACTTTCCTACAATACCAATCTTTTTATAGTTGTTTGCGCCGGTTACGGTTACAAACATATGGTCGTAATCAACTCGAACATCCTTCTTAATCGGGTTGTTGAACTCGATTGTAACGTTAAGATTCCTCTTTGTCGCTTCGATAGTGACATCATCACCGACAACGGTGTCGTCCTCGCCGAGCTTACCCTGAGCGATTGAGCTTTCGACGATATTATTCGCCGCGCTTCTCTGCTGAACGTTCGTTTTAGCGGTTGTGGGTATCGTAGCCTTAATCTTACCTGTACCGTAGCCGCCGATTGTGAACGTACCGAGATGAATCTTACCTTCTGTCTCGCTGTTAAGATCATATTTCGGATTGCTGGCTGCTCCGTTGTTAACCCAACCGTTCTCATGAATAAGGTAACGGCTGCCGTCATAACACTCGTATGACCAGTTGTCAACAGGCTTGAAGCCTGTAATCGCAAGCGTTGAATCGTTGCCGTTTGAGTCTTTCTCATTTGCTATCTTAACGTCCAAATCAACCGCAACAAGATTCAATATCGCGGCCGGAACCTTCGATTTAGTTTCATCTTTAGTTGTTCTATAGCCTTTAAGATAAACATCATATTCGTTGGCCGGTTTGTTAGGATCATGTTCAAACGTAACCTCAATGTTTAAATCTCCCACGCTTTCCAAGCCTGTAACAGCTGACGGATCGCCCTGAATCATATCGGGTGTAACATTGCTGTCCTTAAGATCGATCAGACTTCCTGGCTGCATTGCGCCCGGCTCAATTTGAAGATTAACCCCTTCAAACTTGTTGTTTGTCATATCGATCGGGCCGGTCTTTGTGAGGTTAGTACCGGGCTTAACTACAATATCGGCATTCGAAATCGTATTGCCTGTTACGGTAGCTGTCTTTGTACCCTCAATAACCATGAACGCGGTCTTATCTGCCTCACCGGCCGCAGGCGCATATGTGCAGTCTGTTACCGTAACGTCGTTGATAATGTCTTCGTTCTTGGTATAGATACATGTCTTTACGCCGTCCTTGTCGAGGGTGGGGCCGTCAAATCCGAGGCCGTCAAGTTTAACGCCCGATGCCTCAATTTGGATACTTCCCTTGATAACCGGCATAGTGTTACTCAACTCCTCCGCAAGTGAAATTGCTTCCGGACTTGCCGACGCTTCGGGAACCGCAGTCGGCTCAGGCATCTTCTCTTGGGTAGTAATTGTAATACCCTTTGCAATATGGAGTACGCCGTTCTTATCAAGCACCTTAGACACATCTATCGGCGGCTCTGAAGCATCAGGAGCGGGAGTTGCCGACTCATCCGCCGGTTCGGGCGATGAAATGCTATCCGCGTATGCTTTAAGATCATACACATTGTTCGCGAGATAGATCGTATCTCCCGCGTCAAGCGTCCGGCTGGTAAGAACCCTCACAAGCTCGTCTACATCTTTAACCGAGAAGGCCGTCATATTTCCTGCCTCATCGCTCGGCTGACCACACTTCAAACACGTAAGACCATGCGAGAAGTCATGGCCTGACGCCGGGATCTCCTCTTGATATTCAGTGCCGCAGCCATTTGCGCAAGTATATGTTCTTACACCGGCTGTGGTACAGGTCGCTTCCTTTGTAATAACACCGTTTACAAAATTATGCTGGCCTGTCGCGGGTCTGTCAGCGTCTTCTCTTACATCTGTCGCAACATGACATCTCTCGCATGTTGCTTCTTCCGTACCCGGCTTCGAGCATGTCGGATCATCTTTATCCTTATAGTTCTGATAATCATGGCCGAGCGCGGGTACAGTTAATTCCTTAGACTCATTTGTACCCTTAAATTGGATCTCGCCTTGCAAATCGTCAGGCAGGTCAACCTTAACTACAGCTACATATTTCGCCTTACCCGGAGTTGTACAATCCGCAGGCGTAATATCTTCCTGGGTTATCGACTCCTTGGGAACGGTATATACGTGCGTCTGACCGCACTTGTCTCTTTTACATGTGAATGTAACAGTCGCGCTTATACCATCGGTCTCATTCCAATCCCATGTGGGATTCGCTATATCCAACTCATGACCGAGTGCAGGTGTTTCCTGCGCTATATCAATAATCGCTCCGCAAACCGAGCAGTGGCTTCCGCCTGCAAGTCCGGTTTTGGTACATGTAGCATCTACGTTGGCATCCATTACCTTTGTATGCGTTCCATCACCCTTAGGAAGTTTGTACCACTGCTTACAAGTTGAGCAATGATGCTCACCGGCATGCCCTTCGTCCGTTTCGCTATCCCATGTATGGGCTACCTTCGGTGTAACCTTCTGCACTTCTGTAATTGTACCGCAGACTGTACATTCCTGACCGCCTTCAAGACCTGTGTCGGTACATGTAGCCTGCTTCTGCTCCATTGCCACTTCGTTCTGATGTCCGCCCTCGCAGACATTTACGCCGCAGACATTACATTTACCCGTAGCCGGATCAACGTTCCAATTGCCATTCTCCAGCTTATGTCCGGTAGCGGAACCTACATCTGTCTTGGTATCGGTTGCGTCGCACCATTTACATGTACCGGTAACTGTTCCGTCCTCGGTACATGTCGGAGCTTTGTCGCTGCCTGTCCGTGTATATTTTTCGTATTGATGCGGTACTGTTTCCTCTGTTTTCGTTTTCTTGGTTTTCGCCTGACATCTGATACATTCCGCTTCATACTCTGTACCCTTACAGGTTGCACTGCCCTCAACCTTTGTATACTCGCCATAGGTGTGGTTCTTTGCGGGGATTGTCTCGCCGCCGGCGGTTACTGAGCAGCCACTATTTTGACACTGAACATGCGGAGTTGTACCATTTGTAGTACATGTCGCGGGCGTACCCTCATCTGTCTGCTTGAAGTTATGTCCCGTAGCGGGGATAACTACCGGCTGGGTAAGAATCTGTCCGCACACTGTACATTGTGTACCGTATGTCTGGCCGGCTGCTGTACAAGTTGCCGGTTCTTCGGCTTTCGCACCTTCTTTTACTGTTCCGTCCTGAACATCCTCAGTCTGCGACGGATTACTTAAATCTGTATACCTAATATACTTTGTCTGGGTATGCACACAAGTCTGCGGAAGCTCCTGAGTTAAGCTGATCTTTTCATTCTGTGTTTCTACAGCCTTTGCCTCGAACTTAACGAGAAGCATCGGGTTTGCGTCCTCTACAGCTTCATACGGAACGGTAACATCCGCACTGCCGTCAGCGTTTCTTCCCACAGTCGCCTGCGGTGCTTCGTCTACCTCAGCGGCCGCCGCGCTTGAATTTCCGTAAATTTCCTTACCTGACAGGTTGATCGAACCAATCTGATAGCCCTCCTTAGGTGTAATCGTGTAGGTTTCGCTGCCGTTTTCGGCAATCTTTCTTATGCCGTTTTCGCCGCCGGTAGCCGGTTGGTCGCCTACTTTAACGTCGCCTTCGCCCTCTCTCTGAACGATAAGGGTCTTTTCGTTCGCCGCAAGCTCGGCCGCTTCAAGCGCCGCGCCTGTCGGCGAATTTTTGCTAACCGCGATAATCTCGAACGGGGAGAATCTCTCTACGATAAGCACAAGTCCGTAAGGAGTAACCTCAACCTGAATCGGCTCAACGCTCAAAACATCGTCGCCCCACTTATGTCCGGGGTTGTTCTTGTTCTTACACGTCTGATTTTCATCGCCGTAAACCTCTTTCGGATTTGCTTCACCCTCGGCGCTGCAGCGCGTGAAGTGATATGCCGCGAACTTGATACCCTTACTGATACTGCTCGCGTCAAAGCCTGCCGGGAAGCCTACCTGCAGTCTTACCTTCTGGCCGGGAGATACTACGATCTTGCTGCAGATTCTCGCGAAGTTAAGGTCATAAACAAGTCTGCTTAATACGTCAGCATTCTTTACTTGGGTCTTGTCGTCAAGCTCCTCGTTAAGATCGCCCTGTGCCGCGCTCTGCGTCATATCCTCTACTACAAGAGCCATACGGCCGTCTCTGAACGTTGCGGAACCGCCAAGCTTATCCGTAAGGTCTTTTAGAGATTCTTCCTCGCCGTCTACGCCCTGAACTACCATCTTTTCCATGTTGATATCTTCAACATCGTCCATGAGCTTAGGCTGCGCCCACAGGTTCATGTCGATGCCCTGCGAACGATAGCAGATCGGGCAGTACGGGGTTACGAATGTCCAACCCCATGTCGCCGGAAGCTTATCCGACTGGCGGCCGATAAGTCCCTTTAACGAGAACATGTAATCCTTGCCGTCGTCGAACCACATCGGCGAATTGGTAAGGTCAAACTCAACCTTTACAACGCCGCACGGACAGTTTTCATATCTGTCCCACTTGGTTACGGTATGATTCATTTCATGCGTAAGGTTTTGGAACACATATTTGGGAGTGTTTTTTCCGTTGTTCATTTTTCCCTGCTGATCTATGTTCTTGCTTTTTTCCGTATCAAGGTTAAGTGTTTCCGTTTTACCGCACGCATATGTTACTTTAAAGTTCGCATACGTCGGAATCTGCGATATTTCATGCGGACGTCCGAAGCTGTCCTGATAGAACGGCACGATCTCTAAATCTTGCGTTAACGCTTCCGCATAGTTACTTGACTGGTCATAGTAATTGCCGTCCAGACCAGGCACACTCCCCTGGGGCGGCTGTTTCCGCGTTTCGTCTGACGCGTCAGGGTCGTACAGTCTGTCGTTAAACTCAACCGAAACGTGACGTGTCTGACCGCCCTGCATCTTAACCGACGCGGTCTGGGTCGGAACCTGCTTTGTAACGGCCGGAGCAGCCTCGTATGAGCCCCTCTTGTTATACATCATGCCCGTCTCGGCCAAAATATCCGAGCCGTCGCCGCCGTAGTAACCGCCCATCGTGAGCAGGTCTACCGGCGTTTCCCACTTAGGCGGCGCCTTTGTGGTAATCGCGAACTCGATATAGTCAACATGACCGAAGGTCATTATAAGAGCGCCCTCGCCCTTTTCCTTGTCATATTTCTTTGTTTCCTCAGCCTCGTCCCATGCGGTTGTGTCATGGAAGTGCACGTTTCCTGAAATTTCAAGCTCATAAGGGTTACTGCCGCTCATATACAGTCCGTGTACCGGATAATACCAGTCGTCAAACTGCGACAT
>CANQYQ010000038.1 GCA_947628155.1 uncultured Clostridia bacterium | reverse complement strand
GCTGCTTCGGAACATTGAGAATGGTATCAACATTCGCTTTTATAACGTCCATTTCAGAAAGAGCTTTTTTCGATTTCTTATACTCCGCGTATAGCTGTTGTTTCCGCTTCGTCAATTCCGCGAGCTTCGTATTCAGACTTTCCAAGCTCGGCAGTCTGCCGCCATTCTGAACGGACGACATATATTTTTGCGCAGCCTCGAATAGAATTATCTCGCTTCGGTGTTCATGCTCAAAATTATCTTTATCCTTTGATTGCCTATATCTATCATAAATCGGGCGCAGCGCTTTGTAGGTGCAGATATGTTTTTTTAGGATATTTATTTCCTCTATCCGCTTTTCAGCAGTTTTAAGACTGTCTGCCTTGTCAGTAAGTAAAAAGTAATTCAAGGAGTGAACGATTGAAGATGCATTGTACGAATTGGACGCGGCGGAATTGGCAAGGACAACGGTCATTGAGGATGCCTTGTGTGAGATTGACGCGGCGGCAAACGGAGGTATATGATATGAATGAGATTTGGACTAATAGGCTCATTGCCGGTACAAAGGCATGGACTGACGTGCCGGAGATCCGCAGAGCCGGAGCAATCACATCGGAACAATATAAGACAATCACCGGCGATGAGGGGATTGGTAAATAATATGCAAATAGGGTAGAGGATCTATCGTCCCCTACCCTATTTTTTTACGATATTATTGCCTGTTATAAGTTATAAAATTTTGACATACTTTTTGACATACTTTCATTCGTCAGTACTGTATAATACCAACAGTTTTCTGCTATAATTTTCCATTTGCAAATATTTTACAAATGCCAAAAAATGGCTTAGCTATGCGGTTTTAAAGACTTAAGACACAACCATCTTTTTTATTGATCATATTCTATCATAACTATTACTTTTTTTCAACCGTTTGCGCTAAATTTGCGTTATTTTGATTATTAAGTGTAAGCATTGCCGCCGAAAGCTATTGTCGATGAACCGCCGCGGTACGGAGGGAAGCAGCCCCCTGACCGTCTGGCGGATATGGATGCCGCGTACAGTCCGTAAAGCAATGATTTCCCGCTCCGAATTTTTGAAATCATCCGTATCAAATTCCGTTATGCTAACATTAAATCCGCCTTATATTACAGCATCGCCGATAAAGGTTAACAACAATCGCGAAGAAAAAAATAATTTTACTATGGAAATTCTTTTCCGTATAGTGTATAATCATAATCAAGAATACGATAAAAGGAGAGATTGACATGGATGATAAGGTTATGATCCGCGAAGAGACGGTTATTATACCGACATATGAAGCCGGAGAAGCGAATGCTCTGCCGATGTTCCTTGACAAGCGTGTATATCAAGGCAGCTCGGGCCGCGTTTATCCGCATCCGGTCACGGACACGGTCGCGGACGTCAAGACCGATAAGGAATACAACGCCGTTTTTCTTGAGAATGAGTATATGATCGTAATGATTCTTCCCGAGCTTGGCGGTCGTATACAGCGTATATATGATAAAACAAACGGCTTTGACGCGGTATATTATAACGAGGTTATAAAGCCCGCGCTTGTTGGCTTAGCGGGGCCGTGGATATCGGGCGGCATAGAATTTAACTGGCCGCAGCACCACCGTCCGTCCACATTTGACCCGGTGGACGTAACTATTGATGAAAATGACGACGGCTCTGTGACCGTGTGGTGCGGTGAAGTTGAAAAAATGTACCATACGAAGGGTATGGCGGGTTTTACAATGTATCCGGGCAAAGCATATCTTGAGGTGCGCGGACAGCTTTACAATCCGACCGACCGCACGCAGACGTTTTTGTGGTGGGCGAATCCCGCCGTGGCGGTAAACGAGAACACGCAATCGATATTCCCGCCCGATGTTCACGCCGTAATGGATCACGGCAAGCGCGCGGTATCTAAGTTCCCGATTGCCACGGGAGTATATTATAATATGGACTACGGCGAGGGCGTGGATATTTCAAGATATAAAAATATTCCCGTGCCCACGTCTTACATGGCGTATCACAGCGATTACGATTTTATCGGGAATTATGATCACGGGGTTGGAGCGGGCCTTTTGCATGTAGCGGAGCACCGCGTATCTCCGGGCAAAAAGCAGTGGACATGGGGCTGCGGCGACTTCGGCAAGGCATGGGACAGGAACCTGACCGATGAAAACGGGCCGTATATAGAGCTTATGACCGGTGTATTTACGGATAATCAGCCGGATTTCACCTTCCTTATGCCGTATGAGGAAAAGACATTTACGCAGTATTTCATTCCGTATAAGGCGGTCGGCGCTGTAAAGAACGCGACAAGGGATGTTATCATTAATTTGGAGGCCGAAGATGGGCACGCGGCCGGGATCGTATACGTGACGAGCGATATGGAGGTTTCCATATCGCTTAAAGGCGCGGTTACGGAATATGTGAACATAACGAAGGAGCTGTCACCGGAAAAAGCGTATAGGATCGAGACGGAAATATCGGAGGAAACGATCGGGAACCTGACCCTGTGTGTCAAGGATAAGGACGGACGGATACTTGTATCATACACGCCTGAGGTTATTAACGAAATAATAAAAACACCTGAACCGGCGCGGCCCGCGCTGCCGCCGGAAGAAATACAGTCGCTTGAGGAATTGTATCTTACGGCTGTTCATCTTGAGCAGTACCGCCACGCGACGTATTCCCCGGAACCGTATTATAAAGAAGGCTTGCGCCGCGACCCGACCGATATTCGTTTAAATCATGGTTACGGCAAATTCTTGTACCATAACGCGAGATTTGACGAAGCGGAAAAGCATTTCCGCGCGGCGATAAAAAAATCGACATGGAAGAATCCGAATCCGTACAACTGTGAACCGTACTATAATCTCGGACTTGTGCTTAAAAAGACAGAGAGATACGGCGAAGCGTTTGACGCGTTTTATAAGGCGTCATGGGACGGCAATATGCAGGAACGGGCGTATTATCAGCTCGCGTGTATGTGCGCGGGCGCAAAGGAATTAGAATCGGCGCTGGATTTCGCGGAAAAATCACTGTCGCGCGGTACGCATAATCTGAAGACACGGAACTTAAAAACGACCCTTCTGCGAATTATGGGGCGCACGGAGGAGGCGAAAAATACGGCGTATGAAACGGTGCTTATCGACCCGCTCGATTTCGGCTCGCGATACGAGCTGTACCGTCTTACGGATGATTTTATGATTTTAAACGAGCTTACGAGTATAATGCGCAATGATGTACACAACTACATTGAATTGTCGCTTAATTATTACGAGTTTGGCTTGTTTGAGGAGGCGGCAAAGGTTTTGGCTATAATCGCCGAATCCGATAATCCGCTGCTTAATTACTATATCGCCTTTTACTCTAACAGCGAGGAAAATCTTGAGATCGCCGCGTCGGGGGATGTATCCATGTGTTTCCCGAATCGGCTTGAGGAAATTAAGATACTGAATTATGCTATAAAGCATAATCCAAACGACGCGAACGCGCCGTATTTGCTGGGCTGCCTGTATTATGATAAGGGCAGGACGGACGATGCGGTTAAATGCTGGGAGACATCCGTAAAGCTGCTTGAGGAACACGATCGCTGCAGCACGGCGGCGCACCGCAATCTGGCGATCGCGTATTTTAACCGCTTGGGCGATAAGGATTCGGCGATGTCGCATATGCTCAAGGCGGTGCGCAAAGCTCCTGACGACGCGAGGATCTATTATGAATATGACCAGCTGAGGAAACGCATGAACGAAAATCCGAAGAAGCGTCTGCGCGATATGGCGGACAATCATGAAATCGTGGAGCGGCGCGACGATATGTATGTGGAGTTCATGACGCTTTTAAACCTCGAACGTCATTTTGATATGGCGTATAAGGGTATTCGTATACGCAAATTCCACCCGTGGGAGGGCGGTGAAGGCAAAATCACAGCGCAGTACAGGCGCGCCAATATCGGCTTGGCGGAGGAATGCCGCGAACGTCAGGATTACGAAGGGGCAATAGGATATCTTACTGACGCGCTCACTTATCCGGAAAATCTTGGCGAGGGCAAGCTCGCAACCGCCCGTGATAACGATATATACTACCATCTCGGACTCGCGTATAAGAATATCGACCTCATTGAGTCGAACAAATACTTCGCGCTTGCCGCCGAGGGAACGGATGATTTGAGCGCGGCGGCATACTACAATGACGCGCCGCCGGAAATGTACTTTTTCCGCGCGATGGCTCACCTCCGCCTTGGTCATATAAAAACAGCCGCGAGAATGTTTAACCGGCTTATCGATTACGGTGAACAGCACCTTGATGATGAAATGAAAATAGATTATTTCGCTGTGTCACTGCCCGATTTTGTCGTATTCGACGCGGATCTGAACGCGAAAAACCGCGCGCACTGCATGTATATGGCCGCGCTCGGTTATTACGGCAAGGGGGATTTTGTCATGGCTGAGAAATATATTGCGTCGGGACTTGAGGCGGACGCGGCGCATCAGGGACTGCGTGATCTTGAATACGAGATCCATAAACGAGCCATGGATCCCGGCGCCAAATAAAGACAAGTCTGATTACGTACCATCGTGTGCCTGAATATATTTATGTTACGCGGATCTTGTATATTTTTGCAATATATACAAAAATATTTTAACGATTTCTACACTTTTGACAGGCGAAACAGATATAAAAGCCTTGAAAATTATGTGGAAATATGGTATAATATCATAGATTTTAAGGCCTCGTTCCATACGATGTGACGCGGGTTAAAAATATTATTCGGGAGGATAAGAGATTGGCCGGGATTTTTGATAAGGTAGTCGGCGAGCTGCAAAAGGGTGTGAACTCGGTAAGCGAAAGCTCAAAATTTTATGTTGAAAAAGCAAGATTGAACACGCAGATCCAGAATATCGAAAAGGAAAGAAAGCAGAGGATCGAAGGCTTAGGCATAATGGTTTATAATATGCACTCTAACGGAGGCATTGACATAGAGCAATGCGGCAAAGCGTGCGAGGAAATAGATCAGATGGGGCTAAAGATAAATGAGATCCAGGGGCAGCTGATCGCGCTTGAGAATGAGCGGGCACAGCAAATAGAGCTTGCAAGACAGCAGGCTGAGGCCGCGAGGCAGCAGGCCGAATTTGCAAGACAGCAGGCCGAGGCCACAAGACAAGCCGAGTTCGCAAGACAGCAGGCCGAGGCCACGAGGCAAGCGGAAGCGGCACAGTCCTCGGGCGCGGCCGCGCCGCCGGCGGACGGTATAAAATGCGCATGCGGTTATGTAAACAGGGCAGGCTCAAAATTTTGCGCTAACTGCGGAAAGCCTGTTTCACAAGCGAGTGAGTAAGAAACCGTTAATATAAAACGGCGGGAGGATTAGAATATGAAAAAAATTACAGGCTTTTTAGCTGTGGTTTTCGCTGCGCTTGTCCTGGCTTCGTGCGGAGGCGCGGTGCAGGAACCCGACACGGCAGCGGATGTGACTCCGGCGCCGTCGCCGCAGCCTACCGAACGCAGCGATGAAGATAAAATTAACGAGCTGATAGGCTCAATGAGTCTTGCCGAAAAGGTTTGGCAGATGTTTATAACCGCGCCGGAGGACATAACGGACGCCGAGCCGGTTGTGCAGGCGGGAGATATGACAAAAAGCGCGCTGGAGCAGTATCCGGTAGGCGGTTTTATATACTTTTCGCAGAATATAGAGTCGCGTGAGCAGGTCACGCAGATGCTTTCCAATACTCAAAGCTACGCAAAAATTCCGATGTTTATGATCGTAGATGAAGAAGGCGGCCGTGTGGCGCGCCTGGGCAACGCGGACGTCGGCGTTACGAAATTCCCGCCTATGGCTGAAATCGGAGCGGCGGGAGATGAGAGCGCGGCGGGTGAAATAGGCGCGACACTCGGACGCGAGCTGAAGGAAATCGGATTTAATGTTGATTTCGCGCCCGTGGCCGACGTAATAACCGTAGAGAATAACGACGATATAGGCGACCGTTCATTCGGAACAGACCCGGAGCTTGTGGCTAGGATGATTTCGGCGGAGGTCTCCGGGATGAGCAGTCAGGGACTTATAGCTACGCTCAAGCATTTCCCGAGCAACGGCAGTACCGTTACAAATACGCATAACGCGGCGGGCGTATGCACAAGAACGCTCGAAGAAATGCGGAGCGTCGAATTTATACCGTTCAAGGCCGGAATTGACGCCGGGGCGGATATGGTAATGGTGGCGCATATGGCCGTACCGGATATTGTCGGTGATGAAACGCCGTCAACGCTTTCGTCGATCGTAGTAAACGACCTTTTAAGGAATGAACTCGGGTTTAAAGGTGTTGTGGTATCCGACGCGCTTAATATGGGCGCTGTAACCGATAATTACACACCCGAGGAGGCCGCGGTCAAAGCTGTAACGGCGGGCATTGACCTTATTCTGATGTCTCCGGACGCGGTATCCGCCGCGAACGCGGTTATTGCCGCGGTTGAAAACGGCGAGATTTCCGAAGCGCGTATAGATGAGAGCTTAATGCGCATATTCTCGCTGAAATTAAAACGCGGAATTATGCAATTGAACTAAAATTAGCAACAATAATGATTGACTATGTCAATCGGAAAGAGAGGAACTAAATATGTTTTGTAATAATTGCGGCAGAGAGGTTGCAAACGGAACGAGATTTTGTACATACTGCGGAAGCCCGATGGGCGGAGCACCCGTGAATCCCGGGATGCCCGTACGGACAGCGCCGCAGCCGCGCGGAGGAATGCCTATGGGCGGCAGGAGAAGAATTAAATCTGACCGCAGTCTGCTGATGTGTATTTTGCTGTCAATAATTACATTCGGAATTTACGGGTTATATTTTTATTATGCGGTAGCAAAGGATATAAACGAAATATGCGAGGGTGACGGAGAACACACGGGAGGATTGATTGCTCGGATTTTGCTTACATTCCTTACCTGCGGGCTTTACTCCTTCTATTGGGATTATAAATTTCAGGACAGATTGGCTGAAAACGGCATGAGATACGGAGTTATGGTTCACGAAACCGGAAGCACGGTGCTGTTATGGGATTCGGTCGGAGTACTGCTCTGCGGTATAGGGCCGTTCGTTGCGCTGAACATAATGATCAAGAATCTGAATAAGCTGGCGGCGGCGTATAATGCGGGACTTCGTTAATAGCATGACGCCCAAAAGAGACGCGGGAATTGATGCTCGAGGCGTGTCGGCGGTATTGGCTGTTATTATATTTTACGCTGTACTGCAGCTTCTGGGTATTACGTGCCCGATATTGTTTCTCACGGGAGTTTCGTGCGCCGGCTGCGGCATGACGCGCGCGTGGCTTTCGTTATTTCACGGGGATATAATTGCCGCTGTGCATTATCATCCGATATTCTGGATGGCATTGCCGGCGGCGGCAATGATATTATTCCGCCGGCGTCTGCCTAAAAGGATATCTTATGGCGCGGCCGCGATTATATTGGCCGCTTTTTTGGGAACATACATATTTAGACTGGCGTCGCCCGATGACACGGTCGTTGTTTTTCATCCGGAAAACGGATTGATCGCGCGTACGTTTGCGGCGCTGAAGAACATGATTATCGGTATGTTCTAAGCATTGCCGCTCAGCCATAAAGGCATTTTCGGGATTTGCGGCATTTCACGGCGAGCGCTTAAAAAGAAGCATGCCGCCTATCATTAACGCGAGTCCGACGTATTTATTCCACAGAAACGGGACTTTTTCAGTACCCATAATTCCGAACGCGTCAATAACCGCGGCGACCAAAAGCTGTGAAATGAGAATTATAGATACGGCAATGGCGGGAGACGTTTTTCCCATACCGATCATGACCGTTACGGTTATCAGAAGACCCAAAACACCACCGAGCCAATAAAGCTTGTTGGTGTTTATAATTTCCGAAAACCGTCCCTTACCGAAAATAAGCGCGATAATCAAAGCAAGCGCGAACGCCGTTCCCTGCACGAACGCGTTTGATTCGTACAAGCCTATCTTTTCGCCGAGCCGCGTGTTCATAACTCCCTGAACGCTCATCGCCGCCCCGGCAATAACGCACGATATGATTCCTGTCATTTCGTCATCTCCTTCACGGTTATTTTTCCCGTATTCGGTAAAATTATTACTATAACGTCCGACAAAAAACGGCATGATTTATTCATGCCGTTTAACAAAAGAATTTATTTTTATTTCCGCGCAATTTCATTCTGTTTCGCGACGACGCTTTCGCCGCAGTATTTCTTGCGAAGCGCCGGTTTTTCAATTTTGCCGGTCGGATTTCTCGGTACGTCCGCGAAAATTATTTTTCTCGGACGCTTGTATCGGGGAAGTCCCTTGCAAAATTCCATTATTTCCTCCTCGGTGCACGAAGCGTCAGGTTTCAGCTGGATAATCGCGGCCGCGATCTCGCCCAAACGCGCGTCGGGCAGACCTATGACAGCCACGTCGTTTATCGCGTCATGCACGCGCAGGAAATCCTCAATCTGAACCGGATACAGGTTTTCGCCGCCGGATATGATAACGTCCTTCGCGCGGTCAACGAGGTATATAAACCCGTCCTCGTCTTCCTCCGCCATATCACCGGTAAGAAGCCATCCGTCCTTTAATACCTCGTCCGTCGATTTTTTATCGTTGTAATAGCATGTCATAACTCCCGGGCCTTTGACCGCAAGCTCACCGACCTTGCCGCGTTCCACGGGATCGCCGTTGGTATCGACGATTTTCGTTTCCCAGCCGTAACCCGCCTTCCCTATCGCGCCGACCTTGTGTATGTTTTCCACACCCAAATGAACACATCCCGGCCCGATCGACTCGGACAGACCGTAATTTGTATCATACTGATGATTCGGGAAATATTTTAACCAACGCTTTATAAGGCTCGGCGGCACAGGCTGCGCGCCTATATGCATAAGCCGCCACTGAGATATTTTATACTTATCAAGATTAATTTCACCGCGCTCTATCGCGTCAAGAATATCCTGCGCCCACGGTACGAGCAGCCACACGATAGTACATTCCTCCTCCGATACCGCGCGCAAGATCCATTCCGGCTTTATACCCTTTAGCAGTACCGCCTTTCCGCCGGATATGAGCGAGCCGAACCAGTGCATTTTCGCACCCGTATGATAAAGCGGAGGGATGCACAGGAACACGTCGTTTTTCTGTTGACCGTGATGCGCCTGCTCCACCTTCGCGCTGTGCATAAGGCTTTGGTGCTTATGCAGTATCGCCTTGGGGAACCCGGTCGTGCCGGACGAGAAATAAATCGCCGCGTAATCATCATCGGTGATCGTCACGTCAGGCGCGATCGAGCGCATAAATTTTACGTAATAATCGTAACTGTCCGCAAACGTCGGGCAGTTCGAGCCGACATAGAACATTGTCTTTACGCGCGGGATCGAATCGCATATCGTCTCGACGCGCCCGATAAATTCCGGCCCGAATACGAGCATGTCCGATTCGGACAATTCAAGACAATACTTTATCTCATCCGCCGTATAGCGATAATTGAGCGGTACGGCGATCGCTCCCGCCTTCAGGATACCGAAATACACCGGCAGCCACTCAAGGCAGTTCATGAGCAAAACCGCGACCTTATCGCCTTTTTTTATACCACGGCTTAATATGAGGTTCGCGAAACGGTTTGCGCGCTTGTCAAATTCCTTCCATGTTATTTCACTTCGGCCGGGCTCCATCGGATTTGCCTCGATAAGCGCGTATTCTCTCCACGTTACGCGCGAATGCTCCATAATCTGCGGATTGATTTCTACGAGAGCCGAATCATCTCCGTAAAGCTCCGCGTTTCTTTCAAGTAATTTAGTAATTGGCATTGTATTATATTTCAAAATTACTCGGTAATTTTGAATACTCCTTTTAAGAATTTATCATCGTATTTCTTTGTAAACGCCGAAACGATCGGGGTGACCGCAAGAGATACCGCCATTGCGGCGACGCCCATCTGCGGCGCGAACGCGGCCGCCTTCGGCACTCCGCCCAACTGTATCGACAGGAAAATCGTCGGCAGCGCTACGGTAAGGAAACCGCAGAGCATACCTGCCCATGCCCCCGCGCGCGTAGTCTTTTTCGAATAAATACCCCATATGTAAGGGCCTATGAACGCGCCGGATACGATACCCCAGCTGAACGACATGATATTTACTATAATGCTTATGTTCATTGTCGCGAATATGTATGAAAGTCCCACGAACAGCAGACACAGCGCGCGGGTGATTATAACCTGATTATCCTGCTTCGCATCCTTTTTCCGAAGCTCCGGCAATAAATCAACGCTTATGGCCGACGCGGATGTAAGGACTATTGACGAAAGCGTGGACATCGACGCGGACAGCAGAAGTATAAGCAGTACCGCGAGGATAATCGTTGTGAACATATTTGAATCGCCGAGCGCCGTTAAAAGCGTTGTAGGAATTACATTATCCACTCCGCCATCGGGCAGGACATTGCCGAGAATCAATCTTGACATTGAACCCGTCAGATACGCGCCGCAGCCGATGATTAAAGAAAATACAGTCGAGATTATGGTCGCCTGCTTGATTGAGTTGACATCCTTTATTGCGTAGTATTTTTGAACCATCTGCGGGAGTCCCCATGTTCCGAACGAGGTAAGCATGATGTTAATGCAAAGGAATTTGAGGCTTGAACCGCCGTACCAGCTTGTGAGCTGCGCGCCGGTAATACCGTCGCCGTTATCCGGAACGGCGCGAAGATTATCGATAAAATGCGTGATCCCGCCGACAGCGTCGCTCTTCATAAGAGCGATCACCATGACGATAACTCCGGCGATCATTACGATACCCTGAACAAAATCGGTGTACGCCGTCGCGACGTAGCCGCCGAGCACGAGATAAATTCCGGTCAGCACCGCGATTACGAGCATCCAAACATTAACCGGAACCTGCGGGAATATTGCGAGGAACATGTTGCCCAGTCCCTTATAAACCGCGGCCGAATACGGCACTAAGAACACAAATATTATTACCGCCGCAAACAGCTTCATGCTTCTCGAATCAAATCTCGCCATAAAAAATTCCGGCATCGTTTTCGCGTTCAGCGTATGCGTCATAGTGCGCGTACGGCGCGCGAGCAAAAGCCACGCGACAAGACATCCCAAAACCGCGTTGCCTATGCCTATCCAAATGCCGCCCAAGCCTATGTTCCAGCCGTGCTGACCCGCATAGCCTACGAAAACTACTGCCGAAAAATATGCCGTACCGTAGGCAAAAGCGCTCACCCACGGCCCGATATTACGGTTGCCCAAAAGGAAACCGTCTATTGTTTTTGTTTTAAGAGACGAAAATACGCCTATACATACCATTATTAAAGCAAAAATTGCTAAAGCCACTATAGTGACCGTTTGTGTTTGAGCTAAATCCATAGCTTTTTCCATCCTTCCATATTACAATAATTATATAGTTTACGATAACATATTGATTATTTCAAGAACAATCATTATTACGGACAATACGCTTAAAATCGCGACGCCCGCCGTTATTTTTTTTCTGAGGGAAATCAGCCGTCCCTCTAAATCCGTAACGGCCTTTTTTGTACTCTGCTGTGCGTTTTTGAGATCAAATACGGCGTCCGAGAGTTTCGCGATGCCGCCGGTACTTTGACTCATCTCGGAAACCTCACTCATAAGTCCGCTCATTGAAACACGTATATCATTTACGCTTCTGTCATAGTTGTTTTTATTCTCGATCTGCTTTGCTTCAATTTCATTGAGCTTTGAGCTCACAGCGTCAAGCTTTGAAACGGCCGCTTCAATATCGGAGGATATTTTATCTATATCCTTGCCTATCGACGATACCTCGCCGAGCTTTTCGCTCACTTCACTGAGCTTCTCCTTCGCGGCGTCAGATGCTGATTTAATATGCGATTTGGCCGCCTTTGCGGTACTGCTTACCGACGCGGCGGCTTCCCGGGGAGCGTCGTCGTTCCCGGCGTCGGATAAGATGGCGGATCCCGTTTCAAAAGCCGGTTTGACCGGAGCCTTATCCGGTTCATCCGCGGCCCTTGCCGCTTCGGCGCGTCTTTCCTCGGTACGTTCATTCGCTGCCGCGATATATTCGCTTATTTGACCGCGAACCTCCCCGCCGAGTTTTTTCGCGGTGTTCCAGCCGATACCCGCCTTTTTGCGAACCATATCTATAACGCCCTTGATGTTTATTGTCTCACCGGGAAAACCGTCGTCTCCGTTTTCAACCCCTGATGTTTTTGAGGATACAGCCCCGTCATCAACCTTTTTCAGGAAATCCTCATAATCCTTATCCGTGCCCTCGTAGTAAGCGTCACTGCCCTCATAAGATTCTATTCCTGAGTTATTTTTGCTAACGTTATTTTTATCCATAATAACCCCCGTAAAATATTTATATGCCGCACGCAATATCGGTTACGCGTTATTCCTCGCCGTCCGCTTCGTCGGATTTTACCGCCTCGGCCGCCTCTACGGCAACCTCTTCGACAGTTTCGGATACAGCCGCCGCCGCGTTTATGATCTTGTCGGCGGTCTCTTCGATATCGTCTTTAATATCTG
Source organism: uncultured Clostridia bacterium (assembly GCA_947628155.1). Lineage (GTDB taxonomy): Bacteria > Bacillota > Clostridia > UBA1381 > UBA1381 > 12844. The sequence goes on along the minus strand of CANQYQ010000038.1, from coordinate 3,168 downwards.
TGAGCTTTGCGCCGCATTTTGAACAGAATTTATTGTCCGAACTGTTATATGTGCCGCATTCACCGCACTTGACCGACTCGCGAAGCTCGGCAAGCTGCGCGTTAAGAGACTCAAGCTCGGCGTTAAAGCCGGAGATCTTTTCACAGTCCTCAAGCCAGTCTCCGGTGATATCACCGCCCTCAAGATACTTCTTGTACACCTTCTCGCCCAACGCGGTATAAATTGCCTTGATCTGTCCTTCCGTTTCGCTGATGGCATACTTTACTTTCGCGCGCGATACTACGTTCTCCGTTTTTGATGCCGCGCTCTTACCAAGCTTTCCGGCCTGGTCGATTGCGACGTCGGCGTACGTTTTGATTTTGTCAAAGATTTCGTCCATGTTCATTGTTGCATTCCTCCATTCATAAAATTTATTTTAAAACATACGTTTTAATTTACATAGAAAGCGCGTCCTGGAGCCACCACTCGCCGATGTCTATAGCCTTATATAAATTGCCGCGCTCCGCCTTTCTGAAAACCTGCCCTTTGCCAAGCTCGCCGGTGTTGTCCATAAGCTGTATTTTTACCTTTGTTGAACGCTTTGCGTCCTTGATTTCCGTAAATTCGGTTATGTCAAGAGCGAGAATATACTTGTCCTCAAGATTTCCGTAATAAACTCTGTCGCCGCAGCGCATCAGCGGCTTGCCTTTGTACATGAGAATTTTCTTTTTTTTCGCCGAAGCCATTTTGACCATCCTTTCTTGTTTACATATCACCGATCCTATTATATCACATAATATCGCGGTTTTCAATTAAAACTTAAAAAATTTTCTAAAAATAAGAATTTTATTAAAGTATATCCATAATTTAGAACAAAAGAATGGCTTAAATCCTTGCCGTTTTAGGGCAAGTATACAATAAATGGCATATAATGGGCAGTTTGCCGATTTTTTATTTGACATAAAAATAAAAATGGTATATACTATATACTGAAGTTTAGAAAACTTAATTTTAAAAGTATTTTTATCCTACGGAAGGAGGAAATTAAAAATGACATTTGAGAAGGCTTTTGAATCAATTAAGAAAAAATTTGACGGCGCGGACGCGGCGGGAGTTGCGGATTTCGCTCTCCAGATAACCATGTCCGACGAGGACTGCGGCGGCACATTCTACGTTGCGGTAAAGGACGGCGCTCTGGCGGTCGAACCCTACGATTATAAGGATAACGACGCGGTGCTCGATATCTCAAAATCCAATCTTCTTGCTTTGATTGCCGGAAGAAAGGGTCTTGATAAGGTCGTTGACGAAGGAGCTTCAATTAAGGGAAGCACCGAGGTTATCAATTCTATGAAGTCGGTTTTAAAAACCGTCAAGAAGACTGATTCCGTAAAGGCAGCGGCTGACGCGGAACCGGCGAAAAAACCGGCAAAGAAGGCGGCGGCAAAGGCAGAACCGGCTAAGAAAGCGGCAGTAAAGGCGGAGCCGGAAAAGAAGGCGGCAAAGAAAGCGGCTCCCGCGAAAAAAACAGCGGCGAAGAAAACATCAAAATAAACCCGGGAGGTACAAATTATGAAATTATTTATAGATACAGCTAATGTCGATGAGATAAGACGCGCCAGCGATATGGGAATAATCTGCGGAGTAACCACAAACCCGTCTCTTATCGCAAAAGAAGGCAGAGATTTTGTAAGTGTTGTTAAAGAAATAACAACTATTGTTAACGGGCCTATCAGCGCGGAGGTTATTTCTCTTGAGGCCAACAAGATGGTCGAGGAGGCTATTCCTCTCGCGGGAATCAACAAGAATATCGTTATAAAGATCCCGATGTGCGAAGAGGGATTAAAGGCCGTTAAAATGCTTACCGCAAAGGGTATAAAAACAAATGTCACACTTATTTTCTCGGCGGCGCAGGCGCTGTTGGCGGCACGCGCGGGCGCGACGTATGTAAGCCCGTTCCTCGGCAGACTTGACGATATAGGTACAAACGGTATGATTTTAATTGAGGAAATCGCTGATATCTTCAAGCTTCACGATATTAGCACGGAAATTATCGCGGCGAGTATCAGACATCCTATTCATGTCATAGACGCGGCAAGAGCCGGATGCAATATCGCGACAGTTCCGTTTAAGGTTCTTGAGCAGATGCTTCATCATCCGCTTACCAATTCCGGTATTGACCGTTTCCTGAAGGATTGGGAAACTGTCCCGAAAAACGTACAATAAATGTGCAATAAAGGACATGAGATGATGGGGTTCGGCTTCGCGCGAGCCCGGACATGGAGAATTAGCGCGAAAACCTCCGTCGAGCCTATCTCCGTTATAAAGGTGACGTTGAAAAGGGAGCACGAGGCTCCCTTTTGTATTGAATGGAAATCACTAAAAAGCAACGGCATGTACGTATTGTGAAGATGCGTGCCACGGCCTATCCCTTACAATTATTATACTATTTAATCAACTGTTTACACTTAATTTTGGCAACCTTCATTGCGCTTCTCGGCGTTTTTTAATGGCGTTCACTGTAAATCGAAAGTATTAAAAAACCGCATAAATATGTAGTTTCAAGCATTTACGCGGTTTTTATTTTTGGTACGGGTGTTCTTACAGAACTTTGCAAAATATGGCTTAAACAAAGGGTTTTAGGCAGTCAACAGATAGTGACAACTAAATATTTTTTACCGAAACATCACGAAAAAGAAAAATCGTGGTGTTTTTTTATTACTCAAAAGGAGGAAATTACAATGTCAGTATTCAGAATAGAGAAAAACAAAAATTATACGGTAATGTCAAATTACCATTTACGCGACAAAAATTTGTCGCTAAAAGCAAAGGGGCTGCTCTCGCAGATGCTTTCGCTGCCGGAGGATTGGGATTACACCCTGCGCGGTCTTGCCGCAATCAACAAGGAAAGCGTGGACGCAATCAGAACGGCGGTGCTCGAATTGGAGCGAGCCGGATATATCAGCCGCCGTCAGACCCGCGACAGCCGCGGGCGTATGTCTGCGAGCGAATATACTATTTATGAAACTCCGCGAACTTCATCGCCTGAGCTGGACAAGCCGGTATCGCCAAAACCGATACGGCAAAAGTCAACGTCGGGAAATCCAACGGAAATAAATTGGATTAATGTCAATAAAGTAGACAGAAAAAAGCGAAGAATCATACACACATAAACATCGCCTCTTTCTGATT
>CANQYQ010000037.1 GCA_947628155.1 uncultured Clostridia bacterium | reverse complement strand
ATAGCGCCGCTTAACTTTATCGCCTCGATAAAGATGGCGCTCTCGGTTATATACAACGGCTTTACGCTTTACATCGTGCCGTATGACATAGTGAAAAATCCCGTAAGACTTAAAAAATATTACTGCAGCAACCGTATCACCGACACCTTCCTGTCTCCGTCAATGATAAGAGTCATAGGAGATCTAGGACCGTATCTGAAGCACATATTCACCGGAAGCGAACCGGCGAACGGGATATACATAGACGGAATTGATATCATAAACACCTACTCCATGAGCGAGGGCGCTTTCAATGTCGCCAAATTCATCATAGACCGTCCGTATGAGGTCACTCCTGTTGGCAAGCCGACATACGACGGTATAGATCTCAGACTTTTGGATGATAATTGTCACGACGTTCCCGACGGCGAGATCGGCGAGCTTTGCTTTGAAAATCCGTTTATGCGCGGATATATAAATCTGCCCGAGCAAACAGCAGAGGCGATAAGGGACGGCCTTTATCACACGGGCGATCTGGCGAGAAGGCTATCTGACGGCAATATAGTGCTGCTCGGACGTAAAAACGACATGATAAAGATAAACGGGAACCGCATCGAGCCGGCCGAAATCGAGGCGACCGCGAAACGCGTGACCGGTCTTGATTGGTGCGCCGTAAGGGGTTTTGAAGCGCCGAATCAATCTTATCTGTGTCTGTACTATACAGATGAGCTGCCAATGAGCGAGGAGGAGTTAAGAAGCGAACTTGAAAAATCTCTTCCGTATTACATGATACCGTCATATTATATACGTATCGAGAACGTGCCGCTGCTTCCGAACGGAAAGCTGAACCGCCGCGCGCTTCCTCAGCCGCAGAAGGATTTTTACGAGACGGAATACGCCGCTCCGGAAAACGATATCGAAAAGCGTCTGTGCGACGCGTTCGCAAAGGTTCTTAAGCGCGATCGTGTCGGCAGGAATGACGACTTTTATCAGCTCGGCGGCGACTCATTGAGCTCGATGCAGGTGCTTGTCGAGGTCGATTTGGAGGATTTCAGCGCGATGGATATTTTCAAAGGCTGCACCGCGGCGAAAATAGCCGAAATTTATTCGGAGCGCATGAAGAATAAGAATTTAAGGACTCCCGAGGAAATAGAGGCCGACGCGCGCAAGGACCCGCAGCCGCTTATGGGAACGCAGCTTGCGATGTTCGACTGGCAGCTTTCCGCGCCTAAGGAAACAATGCTTAATATTACACAGTTTTTCGTGTTGGAGGATGTTTCCCGCACGGAATGGCTTTGTGATGTTCTGAACAAGACGATACGCAATCACACGATCTGCTCCACGATATATGAGTTCAATGAGGATTGCGAGCTTCAGCAGCGTTACGTGCCGGAGCTGTGTCCGGTCGTTGAGATCGAGCATGTTACCGAGGAGGAGTTTGAAAAGCTGCGCCGGAATTTGATAAAGGTTACGGCTTTGCTTAAACAGACTCTGTTTACGGCGCGCATTTTCCAAACCGAAAAGCGTTCGTATCTGTTCATTGATATACATCACAGTCTGATAGACGGCACGGGCATGCAGGTATTTTTAGCGAACATGGTTCGGATAGGTTTGGGTGAAGAACCAAAGCCGGACACGTTTTACAGCTATCTTGCCGAAAAAGCCGATTTTCGTCAAACTGATGATTATTGGAAGGAGATGGACTATTTTGAACGTGTTTACGGTGGAACCGAATGGAGCAATACTTTAGAGCCGGATAAGAAAAGCGGCGCAAACCTCGCGGGCATGAGCGTTCTGCCCTTCGGTATCACTATAGAGCAGCTTGAGCAATTTGAGAAAATATATATGTGTAATATGTTTATTGCGGTGGAATGAAAAATCAAGACACAAAACAGCAATTCGGGATTTTTGTATGAATTGAAAATTTCATATCGAGGGGGTATTATGTGAGCAAATAGACGGCTAAAAATGCAGTAAAATCAAGGGTTTCAGAAGCGAAAATTGACAAAGTAATGATAGTATATTGCACCCCCCCTCAAAATAGGGTTCTATTGTTCCACGTCTGTCATCATTTTAGCCGGAAGAAATGGCGTAAAACCGGCAGTTTTAAGCGTCCAATATGGCGAAGTAAGGATATATCATTGCAAACTCCGAAAATGGGGTTATAAATGCACATTTGAAAAGGGGGCGTTAAGCCGCTTTTCGGCTTAACACCCCTAACTGACTTAAAGCACAAAAGGAGCAGATTTGTCAAGGGCAAGCGTCAGCTTGTTCATTTTACCCTTGACAGGGCTGCTCCTTTGTGCTACTCATTTGGCGTTTTCCGTGACGGTTATCAATCAACCTACTTTATATCCTTTTGTGGCAAGGGATGAAACCGCTTTTATCCCAACTTCGCTATTATCAAAAAATGTTTTCTTTGCTTCGTCAATCCATGCAGTCCACTTTTGGTATCGATTTTCTGCTATACTTAGTTCATCCACAGCATCTCATCCTCCGTCGATGTGTTTATTATGCCATAGGGATTGTCGTATACAAACTGATTACGCCATATCTGCTGATAATCTCCAGTGCCCGGTTTTGCATTGTCGCTGAGTTTGCAAGTGTAAATATCTAACTCAGCATAATCACTCTCCGGGCCGCTCACCCATACTGCATAGGTAACGCCGCTGCCATCATTATGAAATGGGAAATAATTTCGTCTGCTTCCACCTACATTCATCATAAATACTTCGGCCGCCTCACCGGGTTGAACAGTAGAACCGTTTTTGGATAGGACGCTATAGTAAGGAAGTCCGTCTTTGGCAATCAGCTTATAATTTACATAGGGCATTTTGTTGGTCGTACTCTTTACATCAAGGATAAGGCACTCATTGGGGTTAACGGTAACCTCACACAATTTTTGCGCTTGATTTCCATCAATATTCTTCGGTACTAAAAGTCGATCATTAAAGAAAGTGTTTCTTCGGTTTGCCTGAATATAGGCATTGTTCACATTTTCCTCTATGATGGCCTCCTCGGTGAAATCACCGTAATGCCCTCCGTAACAAGAATAGCTTTGAATAGATTCTTTCGGGAACACGCTTCGTATTACATACACGCCCCTGTCAATGATTTCGGAGATATAGTCATAATGGTTATATCCAAGGTCGGAGGATTGGTAATTCAGTTCAAATAATATCTGCTTTTCAATCATCTGCGCCAAAACCGGGTCATTTTGATAGCTGATAGCATCGTCAGCAAAGCAGACCGTAACCTCCTTTCCGCTGATAGTCATTGTCTTAAATTCTATTTGTTCAAGGTAATTCCATGAGGAATTCAAGGTTCTGTCCTTCGGAAGCCAGAATTTAATTACGCCATAATACGGCTCCTGTCGGTTATAGAAATCCAACATACTACCCTCGCTGTCAATCAAATAATAATTGTCTAATGACGCGGCAAGGAGTGGGGTAAAGTATCGCTCAAACAGATTATAACCGTATCGCACTGAGGAGATAGTGGGATATAGCAGCGCATCGCTGTATTTTTCGTTATATATACCGAGCGCAGCATTGACATTGTATTCCATATCTTCTTGCGGATAAGCATAGAATGTATACATAGCACCGCCGTACTCGTTGCCATAGCCCAAATTATCCATTGCCGCCATAACTATGGTAGCGCTTATGGTTGTCAATGCAATAGCAATAGCCATGACAATGGATATAATTTTTGCGCTTCTGTTTGAGCCGGCACGGATTTTTGTAAAGCGTAACCTGAGTTCTTTTCCGTCTGCACTCATTTGGGTTGTATAAAATCGTTTAAACATTCTTTTTTCCTCCAATCTTTGCTAATTCTAAAATCGTTTCCATATACAAAAGTTTGTTTTCCTCGTCCATATTCCTGACAACAGATATATCACAAAAAACTTCACAAGCCTGTGCTACATTTGCGATTAAAAGATATGACAGAGGATTGAACCAGTGTATCGCGTTCACAAACAGGGTAAGCCACTTATAAATTAAATCCCCGTGTCGCAAGTGGGTAAGCTCATGCAGGAAAACCATTTTTTCGGCGTTATACTCCATTCCGTTTTTCGGTACATAAATCACCGGGAAAAAGGTTCCGACAAGCATAGGGGAATCTGTGCAATTGCTAATGCGTACTTTAATACGGTGTTTGACACCAAGCTCCCGTTTTGCTTCCTCAAAGGCGCTGTTTCCTGATAGAGTAATACTGTTTCTGCGCTTTTTCCAAAGAAACCAACAGTAATTGCCAAAAGCCACTATCAGGAACAAACACATACCTGCAAACCATATATATGCAATCAGATCATATATACGGACACTTCTGCCGTAATTGATTGTAATTTCCCGATATTCCGCAGGAATGCTTTTCGTGATTTCCGGCAACTCCTGATATATGTCATCTGACACCTCTATCGACGCCTGCGGCTGCGCTGGCATTGCTTGTGTTTGTTTCACTGATGGCGTCACGCTTTGGATTTTATCCCGCGGTAACACTTTCCAGAACGGCAAAATCATACTCAATGTAGCGATAAACCAAATACAATACTGCCATTTGGCTGAAAAGTGCTTGATTGTCAACGGCTTTAATGCTAAAAGCAGCAGCGTAACACTACCGCCTAATATACTCAGCCAAAGCACAGTTCTGAACATCTCAAACATAGGCTATTTCTCCGTATCAAGTAAATTCCTTAATTCGTCAATATCTTTTTGAGATAACGCTTTGTTTGCATAAAGCGAGGCTACCATGTTTTTTACAGAACCGCCAAACATCTTTGACAGAAAGGATTTTGTCTCACTCAGGCTATAATCCTGTTCCTGCAGAACTGAATAATAATAGTGATATTTTCCCTCTTTGTTATATGCTATGATGCCCTTGTCAGAAAGGCGGACAAGAAGTGACGCCACAGTATTTCTTGTCCATTTGTTTTCGGGAAGCTGCTTTAATATTTCACCTATCGTCATAGGATTTTCAGCTTTCCAAATAATTTTCATGAGCTCATATTCTGATTCTGTAATCGTATGTCTTGCCATAAATTACATCTCCTTTCAAAAACATTAACCACAATTGTCGTTACAAATATTGTATAACCACAATCGTGGTTTGTCAATATCCTTTTTGAAATTTCTCAAAAAATTTTTTTGAACACTTCGCAATTACAACTCCATATCCAAATCATCACGGGATTTGCGCTTGCGTGGGCGGGGTTCGGATTGTTCGTGCGGGTGGCGGATTTGACGTTGTTCTTCATGCCTCCAATCATTCCTTGGATAAAGGCATTGAGGGGATCTCCGATACTATCGGGTTCTGGAAAAAGAATTACCCCGAAATCTCATTTTTGGGCGTGCATGAATCGGCGGATGATGCGAAGCGGATATGCGTAAAAAGGCTTGGAAATATCAAAATCGCTCTTTTGAATTTTGCGGAGGCCATGAATTTCCATATGATGCCGTTAGGCAAACCTTATATCGTGGACAGAATGAGGAAAAAGGATAAAAAGAAAATCCGCGCCAAAATCATGAGGGCGCGGGAACAGGCGGATCTGGTAATCGTTATGCCGCATTGGGGTATCGAGTATATGTATGAGCCGGTCGGCTCGCAAAAGGAGTGGGCGCGGTCGTTTGCCGAATACGGCGCGGATCTCATTATCGGAACGCATCCTCATGTGCTGGAATATACCGAAACGATAGTAACATCGGACGGCCGGCGCGTGCCTTGCTTATATTCCCTCGGGAATTTTATATCCTGTCAGATAATTCCAGGAACGACTCTCGGGGGCATGGCGGATATAACGGTAAGCGTTGAAAACGGAAAGGCTGTCGTTTCAAATGCTGAGATCATCCCGCTGATTACGCATACGGATGAGAATTATTCCTATTTCACAACGTATTTTTTGTCGGACTACACGGAGGATATGGCGCGTCATAACCGTCTGCTTTCCGTTATGCAAAAGCAGTTTGGCGTTGAACGAATGACCGTGGAAAAATTCCGCGCTCTGTTTGAGAATATAATGAATCGCAGCGCTTCCGCCGACGCATATTTTAAGACTCCGGCGGATGTGAAAAAATATAATATTCACGGGGTTTTAGCGGCGGTAAGCGGCAAAGGGTCGAAATAATAAATATATGTACCGCGGCATGGCAGGTTAACACACATTGCGGGCAGGGAAAGACGCGGATCTGCTCCATGATGTAAAAAGCGATCACAAAAATCGAGGAAGCATTCCTCGATTTTTATATATCGATAAAATTTCAACCTTTTATTCCCTTACTTGGCAAATACCGTCGGGAGGATCGACGGCGATTATTGCGATAACCCAATTAACGAGGGGCATATAATTATCAAGCCGGTAAAAGACTCTCCGTTTACTGCGATCATTTATATCCGCAAACCCAGCGTTTTGTCAAGGAATATTCCTTTCGTTCGGCATGACGACCGGCGGTGAAGCGTTATGTAAGCGCGAGGGCGGATTTGTCAGCGCGAATCAAATAGAGGCGGGACATGATTTAGGCTATATTATCATAATATTGTAATGAGGCGACGTAGTTAGTGAAAAAAGAACAAAATAATCGTAAACAACATATACAAATCATCTGATATAAAAAATCAAAAGAACAATTTAACATACAGTATGAAAAACCTATAAATTTTTGTGAGAAAAGGAATTGAATTAACCGCCCTTGTATGATACAATAATTATACATACAAAGGCTATTACATCCATTTGAAAAGGCCGATATAGTTCTTTGCAAAACATAGTCAAGGTTTTCGAGAGATATGGAGATTGCGGAAAAGTACATACACGGGAAATTCCTCGAATGGAACGTGCGCTTTGTAAGTATTGTTGACCATGCCGATACAAATGCCGAGGGCAACAAAAAGGCGATAAACGGTCTGATAAACGAATGGGATCTTGAGGATTTATCCGACAATATCAGAAAAACGCTGAGATTAAAGGCGAATACTGCTGCACGTATGCTCTTTACGGATATAAGCTCAAATATTACGATACGCAACGATAACGGCATGGAGTGGACTATTTTAAAGGACGACAATACAAAAATCAACTCGGACATTTCAAACGGCACACCGGTGGAGGTAATTTGCTATACTAACGGAAACGGCGCTTTGCAGGCGACGGTGATAAACTGATATTTATTTTAGGGCAAACGAAAAGATAAGGGGGTAAATTATGGATAGGCAAAACAGGCCGCGCGGGCGTGAGAAGCACGTTACCGGCGGAGGCGGCGGAGTTCACAGACGCGGAAGCGGATTGGGCGGCTCAAAGCCGGTAGGAAATGTTGGCGGATATTCCGGCAGGCCGCCTGGTGGTTCCGGCCCGGCCGGCGGCTCCCATCCGTCGGGCGGTTCCGGCCCGACCGGCGGTTCCTCGGGCGGCAATATGAATGACGGCCAAAACGGCGGCAAGGGCATACTGGGGAGCTTACTCGGTATGGGCGGCATGGGCGGCGGTATGTACGGCGGCCCGCAGAGCGGCCCGGGCGGTATGTTTATGGGCACACCCGCGAGGCGGCGTAACAGCGGCTGCGGATGCGGCTGTCTTATCGTGCTCATAGTCATGTTTATGCTTATGGGCGGCTGCAGCATGATATCGAATATGTTTTCGATGTACGGCACAGGCGTGCCAAATTCATCGCCGCTTTACGGCGGTTATACATACGGCACGGGCGGTTACTCAAATTACGGCGGCTATACGCAGCAGCAGTCGGCCGGAATAGGCGATATTCTGACGTCGCTTATGGGCGGACAGACGGGCGGCAGCTACGCGAGCAGTCCGTGGAACGGCGGAAATACCGGAACGCTTAATTATTCCGTCGCGAACGGCGCGCGTGCTAAGCGCACGGTTATAGAGGGCAACGGAGACGATACCGTTACGGTAATGGTTTACATGTGCGGTACCGACCTTGAATCGCGCGGCGGAATGGCGACGGCGGACTTGGAGGAAATGGCGGCCGCGCAGATAGGCGATAACGTAAACGTTATCGTGTTTACCGGCGGATGCACCGGCTGGAAAAATAATATTATAAGCAGCCGCACGAATCAGGTTTACCAAATTAAAAACGGCGGCCTTACATGTCTTATGCAGGACGCGGGCAACGACCCGATGACAGATCCCGAAACGCTTGCGGAGTACATAGAGTGGTGCGCAAAGAACTTCCCGGCGAACAGAAATGAGCTTATCCTGTGGGATCACGGCGGCGGCTCGATAAGCGGCTACGGCTATGACCAGCGCCATCCGAACAGCGGTTCAATGACGCTTGACGGCATTGACCTCGCGCTTAAAAACGGCGGTGTGGATTTCGATTTCGTCGGTTTTGACGCATGCCTTATGGCGACTCTCGAAAACGGACTGATGCTGAGCAAATACGCCGATTATATGATCGGCTCCGAGGAAACGGAGCCGGGTGTGGGCTGGTATTATACAAACTGGCTCACGGAGCTGTCGAAAAACACGTCGATGCCGACGATCGAGATAGGCAAGCTCATAGCGGATGATTTTGTAAACACATGCGCACAGAAATGCCCGGGCCAGCAGACGACGCTGTCGGTAGTCGATTTAGCGGAGCTTGAGACGACCGCGCCCGACGCGCTGTCGGACTTTTCCGAATCCACAAGCAAGCTTATACGGGGCAATGATTATAAGACTGTTTCAAACGCCCGTTCGCAGTCGCGCGAATTTGCGCAGGCTCAGGGCATCGACCAGGTTGACATAATAAATCTTGCGGATAATATCGGTACAAGCGCGGGCAAAAAGCTTTCAAAAACGCTGACAAGCGCTGTTAAATACAATCTTACCTCGACGAACATGACCCACGCGTACGGACTGTCGATTTATTTCCCGTACAGGAGGGCGTCGAAGGTCGACAGCATGATAGAAACGTATGAGGAAATAGGCATGGATGAGGACTACGCGCGCTGCATACGTGATTTCGCGGGTATGGCCGTAGGCGGTCAGGCCGCGTCCGGCGGCACGGGCTCGCCGCTCGGTTCGCTTCTCGGCTCGTATTCATCCTCGGGAAGCAGCACGGACACAATTGCGCAGATCCTTCAATCGCTTGCGTCGGGCAGCAATACCGGGAATGTTTCCGGCCTTACCGGCTCGAATACCGACTTTTTAAGCAGCCTGCTAAGCGGAAAATCGCTTGAGGAGGCGGCCTCGTATATCGAGGATAACATGATAAACGAGGAGGATATCGTTTGGAGCGACAATAAGGACGGACAGACTGTACTGGCGCTTCCGGCCAAGGAATGGGATCTTGTGCAGCAGCTGGAATTAAATATGTTCTATGATGACGGCGAAGGGTATATCGACCTCGGACTCGACAACGTGTACGAGTTCGACGACGACGGAAATCTTATCGGCGAGAATGATAATACATGGCTCGCGATAAACGGGCAGGTCGTGCCGTATTACTTCATGAGCGATATCGACGACGGCGAAAGCTATACCATTCTCGGACGTGTTCCGGCTATGTTGAACGGTCAGCGCGTGAACCTTATACTGTCATTTGACAGTGAGAATCCCGACGGAAGGATCCTCGGCGCTCAGACAGATTATGAGGATACCGAAACGGAAACCGTCGCGAAGGGACTTACGGAATTGAAGGCGGGCGATAAGCTTGACTTTATATGCGATTATTATACCTATGACGGCGAATTTCGTGACAGCTATTACATGGGCGAGCAAATGACCGTTACGGATAATATGGCTATAAGCAATGTTGATGTCGGCGGCGAAACAAGCGCGACATACAGAATTACCGATATCTATAATAAGCAGTATTGGACCCCGGTGATGCCGTAAGGCTAAAATATAACAAAGCAGCCGCGTATCGACACGGCTGCTTTTTACGTATATAAATATAAAAATAAGGATTAAAAAATCGGCTTGGACGTTATAACGTCCGAGCCGATATGGCTGCGGAAGAAGGATTCGAACCCTCACAAACTGAGTCAGAGTCAGTCGTGCTACCTTTACACAATTCCGCAACATTTTTAACTGACTTGACTATAATAACAGAAAACCTATGAAATGTCAAGTATTATTTTTTGAAATTATTAATTTTTTTTAACTCCGCCGCGCGGTTCAAAAGATATTCGCGGTTATTCAGCTTTGGGTTTATAATCACCTCGTCTATAAGCGCTTTGAGCGTATCGCCTATTATACGTCCGGGACGATAGCCAAGCTTTATCAAATCCGAGCCGTTTATCACAAGCTGTGATACAAGATACGGCTGATCCTCGGCCAGTATTTCGTTATAAATCCGTGTCAGCGATTCTATTCTTTTTATTTTTTCGGGTAAATATTCCTCGTTTTTGGCGAGGTTATCCGCCTTTTGAAGCAGCAGGAGCTTCTCGAACAAACGCGGCCCGCACCGCGCCATTGTACGTTTGACGGACGCCGGCAGCGGCTCGACGCGCACATCGTGATTTTCTACCAGGATCGCGATATCACGTATGCTGTCGTTGTCCATTCTGAGTTTGTGCAGCACGTCAACCGTGATACGCCGGCTTTCGCGGTGATGCCCGTAAAAATGAATAATTCCCGCGCTGTCCGTGCTTGAACAGCAGGGCTTGCCTATGTCATGCATAAGCGCCGCCCAGCGCAGTATAAAATCGCGCGGCGTATTCTGCACCGTGTGCATGATATGCTCGCCGACGTCATAAATGTGGTAACGGTTGCGCTGCTCCTCGCCGAAGCAGCGTTCAAGCTGCGGAATAATAAATTGCAGCAGTCCGAGATCATGCAGCTCACGGAAATAATCGGGATGGTCGGACAGCAGGATCTTATTAAGCTCCTCCAGAATCCGCTCGCGGCTGACGCGCCGTATAAGCGGCGCGCATTTTTTTATCGCGTTACGCGTCTGCTCCTCGATTTTGAACGAAAGCACAGCCGAAAAACGTACCGCCCTCAGCATTCTGAGCGCGTCCTCACGGAAACGGCGTTCAGGCTTGCCGACGCATCGTATAAGCCGGCGCCGTATATCGCGCAGTCCGTTGAAGCGGTCGATAACACCCTCGCCGGGGCAGTACATCATCGCGTTTATCGTAAAATCGCGGCGCAGACAGTCCTCGCGCGGGTTCTTTACATATATCACCCTGTCCGGGTGACGGGAATCGCGGTATTCTCCGTCACGGCGGAACGTCGTGATCTCGTACCCGGTTTTGTTGTATATAATGGTCACGGTCCCGTGAGTCACGCCGGTATCGATGGTCTTGTCGAAAATTCGCTTGACCTCCTCCGGACGCGCGGAGGTCGCGATATCAAAATCGTGCGGCTCGCTTCCCATAACCAAATCGCGCACCGCGCCGCCCGCGACGTAGGCCTTATGGCCATGCTGCCGCAGCCGTTCCAATATGTCTGTTACGTCCTCCTTCAGCTCAAGTTCCATGGCCCTTCTCCTTAATATTTACACCGCCTTAAGAGCGTTTTCAAGGTCGGATATAATATCGTTTACATTTTCTATTCCTACAGACAGCCTGATAAGGTCAGGGCCTACGCCGGCCGCCTTCAATTCCTCGTCGTTCATCTGACGATGCGTTGCCGAAGCGGGGTGCAGTACGCATGTGTGCGCGTCCGCGACATGCGTCGCAATCATCGCGACCTTTAATCCCTTCATGAACTTTTCCGCCGCTTTGCGTCCGCCTTTAACGCCAAACGATACTACGCCGCATGTTCCGTCGGGCATATATTTTTTCGCAAGCTCGTAATATTTGCTGCCGGGCAGTCCCGGATAATTGATCCATGTTACCTTGTCATGATTTTCCAGGAATTTCGCGACAGCGAGCGCGTTTTCGCAGTGGCGCGGCATACGCACATGGAGCGATTCAAGTCCGAGGTTGAGCAAATATGCGTTCATCGGCGCTTGTATCGACCCCAAATCGCGCATGAGCTGCGCGGTGGCCTTTGTGATATACGCGCCTTCAAGGCCGAATTTTTCCGCGTACGTCACGCCGTGGTATGATTCGTCGGGCGTGGTAAGTCCGGGGAATTTATCCGCGTGCGCGAACCAGTCGAATTTGCCGGAGTCGACTATACAGCCGCCGACAGCGGCGTCGTGGCCGTCCATGTATTTTGTCGTTGAATGCGTTACGATATCCGCGCCCCATTCGATCGGGCGGCAGTTTATAGGCGTCGCGAAGGTGTTATCGATTATAAGCGGCACGCCGTGAGTGTGAGCCGCCTTCGCGAACCGCTCGATATCGAGTACCGTGAGCGCGGGATTCGCGATGGTCTCGCCGAATACCGCTTTCGTGTTCGGCTTAAACGCGGCCTCCAATTCCTCATCGGAGCAATCGGGATCGACAAACGTGAAATCTATGCCCATGCGGCGCATGGTAACGTGGAACAGGTTATAAGTGCCGCCGTATATGGCTGACGACGAAACAACGTGATCGCCCGCGCCGCATATGTTAAATACCGAAAAAAACGACGCGGCCTGACCGGACGATGTGAGCATCGCCGCCGTGCCGCCCTCGAGCGCGGCGATTTTCGCGGCGACGTGATCGTTCGTCGGATTTTGCAGACGCGTGTAAAAATATCCGCTTTCCTCCAAATCGAACAGTTTTCCCATGGCCTCGCTCGTGTCGTATTTGAATGTCGTGCTCTGAATGATCGGGATCATTCGCGGCTCCCCGTTTTTGGGAACGTATCCGGCTTGTATGCATTTTGTTTCTTTTTCCATTTCTGTATCTCCTTTTTATGTTTTCTTTATTATACATCATTCGGAATAATCTTTCAATATAAATTTTCGGACGTTTTATAAAACATTTGCAATTTGCCGTAAAACGTATTGCGAAAACGCATTTTTTGTGATAAAATCAAGGTATAGTTACATTGTTAAATTCACAAAATTTAATTAAAGGAGAGCGAGTAAAATGAAAAAAAGACGAATAACGGCGGCGGTGGTCTCATTATCGCTTGCGGTGTCGTCGCTTCCCGCGTTTGCGCGGGACGGGGTGTCATCGCCGGCGACGCGCGGCGATGTTGTGCAAATGCTTTTAAACGCGGCGGACTATTATAATCCGGGCGTAGTTAAAACCGATATAATCAAGGGCTACGAGGACGGCTCCCTTCATGAGGAACGCGGAGTAACGCGTGCGGAGGCGCTTGTAATGCTAGAACGCGCGTTCGGGGATCTGCCCGAGCCGGTCGGACAAAATGCGAGAGCGGCGTTCCCGGCGGAAACCTTTAACGATGTGCCGGAGTGGGCGAAAACGGAGCTTAAGGATGTATTTGACGCGGGCATTGTCGCGGGAACGGCCGAGAATACATTTTCACCGGACGACCCGGTGACGAAGGAGCAGATGGACCTGTTTATCAAGCGTGTTTACGCGCTGTTCGGCACAAATTTAAAGGATGATTTTTACGCCGCGGTAAATAAACAGGCGCTTGACACGCTTGAAATCCCAAACGGCTACACGCAGAACGGCGGCATCTACAAGATGGATGTCACGACAGATAATCAGGTCGCGGAGCTAATTGACGAGATCGACGCGTCCGAGCCGAAAAGCGGTACAAAGGAGCAGAAGGTAAAAACCATGTACCGTAACCTGATGGATATGGATGCGCGCGACAAGCTCGGTGTTGAGCCGATAAAGAAGTATATCGACGCGGTCGATAAGGTGAAAAACGTTAAAGAGCTTTCAAAAACGGTCAATGAGATCAACGATGAGGCTGCCATGTCAATACTCAGCTCATTCGTATTGAGCGATGATATCCTCGACAGCAGCCGTTATTCCGTTTATTTCATGCCAAGCAGTCCTTTGCTTGAAAAGGACTATTATGAAAGCGGAACGGAGCTTGAGGCGTTCAGAAGCTATATAACGGAAATTTTCACAATTGCCGGTGAGGATGAGCCGGAGAAAAAGGCGGATGCCGTTATCGACTACGAAACGCGTCTTGCGGAGGCGGAGCTTGATATATCGGAACAGCGCAATGTTGATAAGATATACAATACTGTTACGATGGACGATATAAAAGCGGCGTTCCCGGATATGGATATCGACGGCGCTCTTAAGGTAAGCGGATTTAAAACGCCCGACGAGGTTATCATAAACGATATGGGACTGTTTAACGAGGCCGCCGAGCTGTATAACGACGAAAATATAGACATGTTAAAGGCCTACGTAAAATACAGGATCATAAACGACTGGAGTTATGACCTCGGTTCCGATTTACTCGAAGCGAATGATAAATTAGACAAGGTAATGTACGGAGTAGAGGGTACGACTGTGCGACAGCGCGCGATAGGCGATCTTAAGGCCTATATGGAGCCGTATTTATCCGAGCTTTACGCAGAAAGGTATTTCAGTCCGGAGCAAAAGGCCGACGTTGAGCATATGGTCAAAGATATAATCGCGTTTTATAAGGAGCGGCTCAAAAAAATCGACTGGATGACTGAAACGACAAAGGAGAAGGCGCTATTGAAGCTTGATAAGATGGGCGTAAAAATAGGCTATCCCGACGAATACGAGAATTATCTTGACGATGCGGAAATCAGATCGATCGAGGATGGCGGCGGACCTGTCGAGAACATAATCAACATTAATAAAACTCTGCGCGCGGCGCAGGCGCCAATGCAATACGAGCCGGTGGATAAAAGCGCATGGCTTTGTGAAACGTTTATTGTTAACGCGTTTTATAATCCGGTTTCAAACGATATAACCTTCCCCGCCGCGATTTTACAGGCTCCGCTTTACGACCCGAACGCGTCGTATGAATCAAACCTGGGCGGTATCGGGTACGTTATCGCGCACGAGATAACGCACGCTTTTGACAACAACGGATCGCAGTTCGACGAAAACGGAAACGCCGCCGATTGGTGGACGGCGGAGGATAAGACCGCGTTCGACGCGCTGTGCGATGAAATGGCCGGCTTCTACGACGGGCAGGAATCCGCGCCGGGAATAGCCGCGAACGGCGAGCTTACGCTCGGCGAAAACATAGCGGATAACGGCGCGATATCGTGCGTCACGGAGATCGTGGCGGGCCTTGATGATCCCGATTTTAAAGCGTTGTTTGAAGCCGCCGCGCACAGCTGGGAGTTTGCCGCGCCGCGCGAATATCTTTCATATCTCGCCTTGAGCGATGAGCATTCGCCGGCGAAGCTGCGCATAAACAGGGTGTTCCAGAACAATCAGCGATTCTATGATACCTACGGCATAACCGATGGCGACGGCATGTACGTCGCGCCCGAGGACAGAGTCAAGATATGGTAACGGGAGCATATTAAAACGGTTGAAAATTCAAAAAGGGACGGCCGCGGCCGTCCCTTTCGGCGTGCAGACAAACGTCTGCACGCCGAGGAGACTACAGAATACAGTTAAGAGAATTGATATTCTCCCGTATTATATCCGCGCTTTTGTGAAGCAAAGCAAGCTCGTGAGCGTCTATGGGGATTTCAAGGATCTGTTCGACGCCTATCCCCGAAAGCTGTACGGGTACGGACAGCGATACTTCGTCAATTCCGTATTCGCCGCCGAGGACGGTCGATACGGTCAAGACGGAATTTTCATTTCCGGCTATGCATTCGCATATCCGCGCGACGGCCGCGGCTATGCCGTAATATGTCGCGCCCTTTTTTTCTATAATCCTGTACGCGCTGTTTTTTACCTCATCGTACATGCCGCGCAGATCCTCATCGGTACATTTTCCGGTATGGCTGAAGAACTCCTGCATTGACATGCCCGCGATATTCGTCACGCTCCATGCGGCGGCCTCGCTGTCTCCGTGCTCGCCGATGATGTACGTATTGCAGTCGCGCGCGTCAACGCCCGTGTGACGGCTTATAAGGTATTTTAGACGAGATGTGTCAAGTACCGTGCCCGAGCCTATGACCTGCCGCTTTGGCAGACCGGAAAGGCGGTAGGAGGCGTAGGTCAGGATATCGACCGGGTTTGTCACCGGCATTAAAATCACGTCGGACGGCGCGTATTTCATCGCGGCGGCAATTACCGACTTAAAAACCGCCGCGTTTCTTTTGAGTAGATCAAGCCGCGTTTCGCCCTGTTTTTGATTCGCGCCCGCCGCGATTATTATTATGTCCGCGTTTTTGCAGTCGGGGTAATCGCCCGCATACACCGATACCGGCCTTAAAAACGCCGCGCTGTGTGACATGTCCAGGGCGTCGCCCTCCGCTTTGCCGCGGTCAATGTCGATTAATACGATCTCACTGAAGCTCCCGCCCAGCATTATCGTGTACGCACATGTAGACCCCACGTTCCCCGCGCCTATTACTATAACTTTTCCGCGAAACATTCGCACCATCCCTTTCGGTAAATTTATGTTTATCGATGTGTTTGCGGCGTGCTTTGTAGGGGCGGCGATTCGCTGCCCGTGTTCCGTAACCCAATATGGTATACGGCGAGCGTTAGCTTCCTTTGACAAGAGGCCTTAGCAGAGCGTCCCCGTGAATGAGAATCGCATACGGCGAGCGTTAGCCTCCCTTGTCAAAGGGAGGGGGACCATGCGTAGCATGGTGGAGGGATTCATTTTTGCAGAAAACC
>CANQYQ010000036.1 GCA_947628155.1 uncultured Clostridia bacterium | reverse complement strand
ATGGGCGAGGACACGATAGGCGTTAAGACGTATGAAAAAATATTTGAGCTGCTGCTCAGGTTAAAGGCGAATTACATATGGCCCGCGATGCACGTTAACTCGTTTAACGTAAAGCGTGAAAACGGCGCGCTCGCCGACAGGATGGGCATAGTCGTCGGCACGTCGCATTGCGATATGCTCATGCGCAGCAACAACCGCGAATGGAAGCCGTGGCTTGAAAAAAAAGGATATCAAGGCGCGGAGTACGATTATTCGGAGGAAGGCAGGAACCGCGAGATTTTAAAGGAATATTGGCGCGAGAGCATTGAGCAGAACAAGGATTTCGAGGTCAGCTATACATTGGGTATGCGCGGCGTTCACGATTCCGGATTCGAGGTCAGAGCCTTGGAAGGGTTGGAGGGCGATGAGCTTCAAAAGGCGAAAATCGCGCTTCTGGAAAAAATAATCGCCGATCAGGAGGAAATGCTGTCCGATGTTCTCGGTCACGACACGATGAAAACGTTTGTACCGTACAAGGAGGTTTTAAACCTCTACGACGCGGGACTGAATGTACCGGAGGATTTGACGCTTATCTGGTCGAACGATAACTACGGCCATATCCGCCGCTATCCGGGCGAACGCGAAAAGGCGAGAACGGGCGGCAACGGAATCTATTACCACAATTCCTATTGGGCGCCGCCGGGCGCGTCGTATCTGTTTATTGATTCAATACCGCTTGCGCACACCAAAAACGAGCTTAGAAAGGCGTATTACGAGGGTGTGCAGAAGCTGTGGGTATTAAACGTCGGCGCGATAAAGCCGCTTGAGCCGGAGATTGAGTTTTTCTTAAAATACGCGTGGGAGATCACGAAGGAAACGGCAACAGCCGATGTCGATGATTTCATGGAGCAATGGATAAATAAGAATTTCAGCGGCGGTTACGGGCGCGAATGCGCGGAGATTTTCAATGATTTTGACCAATTGGCAAATGTGAGGAAGGTCGAGTTCCTAGAAAACGGCGTATTTTCTGTGTCCGCATACGGTGACGAATGGTCGGAACGGATCAACAAGCTCCGCGGGCTTTACGACCGCGCTAACGCCGTTTACAAGCAAATACACGATAACGAAAGAGACGCGTTTTATCAGATGTTCCTGATGAAAATCCACGCGGGATATTTTATGAACGCGCAGTATTATTACGCCGACAGGAGCGTATACTGCCACGAGCGCGGAATGTACGCCGCGGCGCAAAAATATACGGACTTGTCGCGGAAATTTGACGACGAGAAACGAAGACTTGTTGAATATTATAACCACACCATGAGCGGCGGAAAATGGAACGGCATATTAACGCCCGAGCAATTCCCTCCGCCCGTGAACGCGATGCACCCGATATGCCGCCCGCCTATTGAAATGCCCCAAAAGAGCGATACGATCGTTTCCGTTTGGAATGATGAAAGCGCGATCAATTTTATCAACGGCGAAGAAAAATGGATAGACATAGCGCCGTCTGGCGAAGGACCGGCAGTGTTTGATATTTCCGCGCCGGAATGGGTGAAGGTCTCGCAAAAATCCGGAACGGCCGAATATGAAACGCGTGTGATGATAAGCGCGGAGGAAAGCGGCGGAGCCGGTGAGATCACGGTAAAATGCGCGGATAAAACCGTCAAAATCCCGGTTAGCGCGGATTTTACAAAAAATGCGGACGACGGAGGGATGATTGTCGTTGAGGCAAGCGCCGCGAGGGGAAACGGCTGGCTTGAAATACCGCGTCTCGGGCACGGGCACGGTTCGCTTATGGAAGCGGAGGAAAGCGGGGGAGAGCTGAAATATAAAATAAATCTCCGCTCGGACGCTCCGGATCCCGTTTTGGAAATCCATCGATTTCCATCGCTGAATTCAACCGGGCATATCCGTGTCGGGATATCGGTCGACGGCGGTGAAACGCGGATAGTCGAATCGGAATCAAACGATGAGCATAGGGGTAACTGGAAAAATAATATTTTAAATAACGTCGATAAGCTGTACATGAAATTACCGTATCTTGACGCCGGTGAACATGAAATTACATTCACGGCGGCGGATAAATATTTCGCGTTTTCGCGGTTTACGGTATACACGTCCGAACGGCGTGAAAATAACATGGGACGGCCCGTGTACGGCGCGGAGCTGCCGAAGGATATTGAAAAAAGCTTTTATAACGAAACACTTTTGCCGCGCCCGACGATTTATGCGCATAAAAATCCGCCGGACAATGTTATTGACGCGCATCAAAGTGTCGTTAGCACAAAAAAATACGGCAAAAAGATTGACAGGAGCGCGGTTATCGCAAGCGGGAAAATGCTTTTTAAGGCTGTAAACGGCGCGGTAAAAATTGACGCGGCGGCGGCTTTGTCGCATACGGAATACGCTTCGGCAAACGGCGACTGGGCGTACTGTAACAGTGAATCACACGGCCGAAGCTCAATAGCCGTGTACGCCGAGGGCCGCGAGGAAAAGCGCTGCGCGGCAAATTCGCCGTATTTAAGCTATAAAATCGACGTGCCGGAGGGCGATTATACCGTCTGGCTGCTCACTAAGCTGACGCGCTCGGGTTTGGATTATTTCGCCGTATCGGTTGACGGTGAGTTCGCCGATAAGCTGTATAATAACGGCAAGCTGTGGCGTTACGATGGCGAGCAAATATGGCAATGGATCCCGGCGGCGGAGGTTACGCTGCCCGCCGGCATTCATACACTTAATATTTATTCGCGAACCGACGGTATAAGATTTGACAGAATATACATAACCTCGGGAGGAGAATTTCCGAACGCGGACTGTGACTGGTAAAATTAGCCGCGGCACACATTGCCTGTGCCGCGGCTAATTTGTATGCAATATGTCATACGGGTATAAACAGCCTATCGCCAATCTGCAGATTATCGCTGTCGTCGATTTCATTGTGCTGTATGATGTTCTCAAGCGGTACGGCGTAATGCTTCGCGATATTCCAGAGCGTATCTCCGGGCTGCACGAAATAGACAACTATTCCGCGTTCATTATCGTCGTCCGCTTCGGTAACCTCCGCGCCGGTTATTATATCCTCGCGGCGTCGGCGGATTATATCCGCGTCTATGCCGAGTACGCACCGCAGCTCAACCTCGCCGGCCGAGTTAAGGTTGTATGCGATATGGCGAATTTGAGCGCGTGTGTTCGCGGTCAAATCCGAACCTTGGTCATCATAATTAAGGACATATCCGAACGGGATCTCACGTCTTACACTGTACACGGGATTTTCCGCGCTGTCGGACAAATACAGTATATACGCTTCGATCCGCCCCTCGCATACAAGTCTTCCGCCGCGTGCCTCCGATTTTGTAAGATACGGCTTCATAACAACATTATAAACGCTTTTTACGGGCGGCGCGCTCGGCGGAAACTCTACAATTTCCTTTATTGTGTTCTGTGACGACGGCGACGCGATTATTTCCTCCATATCAAGAGGTTCTTTTATAAGCTCGGTGTGCTTATACGGTTCAAAACAGTCTGTCACGATCTCCACAGACGCGTTGTCTGTCGCTTTGATCTGCGCATGGGCGTTAATTTCCACATCAATAACACGTCGCTCGCCGTCGGGATCCTCCGACACGTTACAGTCCGCGCCGGATACCGCATAGTCAATAACACATGCGCAGTCGTCGCCGACGCCGGCGCTGTCTACGACCTCCGTAAACGGAAGCTCCGCGCAGATATGCTCGATATTGTTTTCATCGCTTATGTAAAGCAGACATACGCTTAACGCGCCCTTTAATATAATTCGCCCTGTAACGGTTTTATATTCGGTATCGCTGATTTGGATATCGGCCTTTAATAGCTCCTTTACAGGCGGCTGTGAGCCCGGTATTTCGAGATTTTCCTGTATTGAAAAGCTGTGCGCGCATATATCGGCAATATTTTGCAGATTTATTGTTTCGCGTTTCGCCTGCGCGCCGCTGTCTTCATCAACGTCTGTCACTACGGATTCCTCCGCTGTATCCGTTACCTCGTAACCAAGCGCGATAATTGCTTTTATATGCAGCTTTCGGCTGTTAATAACCGAAAATTCGGCGCGGGATACATTGGCCGACGCAAGAAGATGCATATCCTCATCCGCGTTTTTGCAGCTTATATCCTGCGAAAAATCAAACGAGGATATAATACTGCATATTTTATCGGAATCGGAATCGGGAATATATAAAATTTTAAGATCCGTTCTGCCCGATAATATCAGCTTCCCATCGCGTATACTCCGGTCGGTTATATGCGCGTCCGCGTCTACCTGTATGATTTTTAAGATATCCGCCTTTGTGTCGGGAACGATTATATCCCCGCCGCTCATGGTTTGTGTCGTGCCGCGGCACACGGTCCTGCTTACCGTAAACGTATCCTGTACTAACTCCATTTGTCTGTCCTCCTATGCAATAAAAAAGTATTCACAATTAATATTATGAATACTTTTTGCTATTATGATATTTTTTTATTCGGTTATGTCGGAAATATCGTTGTTTTCGGTCGGCTGCGCGGGCGCTGCTATATGTTTTTCCGCGAGCCGCTTATACGTCCACTCACGCAGCAATGTGTACACGACCGAAGTAAGCGGAATAAAGAACAGCATTCCCGCAATCCCCATAAGACTGCTTCCTATCGTTATTGCCGCAAGGACCCATACCGACGGCAAGCCGATCGAGCCGCCGACGACCTTGGGATAAATGAGATTTCCCTCGATCTGCTGCAGGACGAGGAAAATACCGATAAATATCAGCGCTTGTACGGGGCTGACCATAAGTATCAAAAACGCGCCCACCACACAGCCGATAAACGCGCCGAATACGGGTATAAGTGACGTTACGGCTATCAAAACGCTTATTAAAAGCGCATACGGTATCCGCACGATCGCAAGCACAATGAAGAACATAAGTCCCAGAATAAGCGCCTCGAGGCACTGTCCGGCAATAAAGCTTGAGAATGTTTCGTTACTGATTTTTGCGATATATCTGACCTTTTGCGCCGCCTTGTCCGGCATAACCGCGTCAATGAGCATATTGATCTGCCGAAGCAAAGTCTCTTTTTTTGACAGCAGATAAAAGGAGAAAATCAGGCCTATAACAAACGACGTAATACCGGACACAACAGCCTTTGCCGCCGATACGGTTCCGGTCAGTACATTGCCCGCGCCATTCTTCAGAAAATCTATCGCGGTATCGATGATCTTCGACAGGTCAAAATTGACGGAGTTTATGAACTCGCGTACGGATTCATTATACGCAAATCTCGCGAGGATCCACTTCTGCGCGCGCGGGAAAAAGGCGTTTGCCGTCCGAACAAGCTCAACGGTGGTCGCGCTCGTCTGGGGTATTATTATAAGTAAAATGCCCGAGAGTACCGCGATAAGCAGTATGAACGTGATAAGGATACCGAGCGGACGCACATATTTCTTATCAATATGCCGTTCTGTGCCGTCCGCGTTTTTTATTACCCTGAACCGCGTTTTAAAAAGCCGCCTTTCAATCGACATCATAGGTATATTCAGTATATACGCTATGATCAATCCCAGCGCGAACGGGAATATCACGCTCCATAGAAACTGCACGATCCACAGTATTTTGCTCGGATTCTGTATCACAACGTACGCGACTATGGCGAATAAAATTAATCCGCACAGCTTTTTAATGTTGCTTTTTGATAAATTCATAATACCACCTCTCTGTCATAACACCGCGCGAAGGCCGCGTATAAATGTGCGCGTACGTCTCAACGCGGTATTATTTTACATGTAATTATATTTTTTTCGCTGCTGTATAATAAACGCCGCCGTTATAATGAGCGCCGCCGTTTCCGAAACGACTATCGCCATCCATACGCCGTCCGTCCCGAAGAAAACCGGCAGGAGGAGTACGGATATAATCTCAAACAAAAGTGTCCTGAGAAATGATATAAGCGCCGATACCGGCCCGTTTCCGAGCGCGGTAAAAAATGACGAGCCGAATATGTTAAAGCCAAGCACAAGAAATGACAGACTGTAGATTATAAATCCGTGCCGCGTCATTTCATAAAGCCCGGCGTCGTAACCGACAAATATTTTCGACAGCACGCCGGAAAGCATTACGGCAAGAACCGTCATGGCAATGCCTGATACCGCGATGATCACCATGCTTTTTTTGAACACGTTTTTCAGTTCATCTGTCGTGTTCGCTCCGTAATTATAGCTCACCACAGGCGCGCTGCCCACAGAGTAGCCGATGAACGACGATACGAATATAAAGTTTACATACATTATTACGCCGTACGCCGCTACACCGTCCTCTCCGGCAAGGCGCATAAGCTGATAATTGTAGAGCATATTCACCAGGGAAAGTGAAATATTCGTCATCAGCTCCGATGAACCGTTCAGACTCGCGTTCGTCAAAACACGCCTGCTAAAATGCGTTTTTGTAAGATGAAGCAGGCTGTCGTTTCTCCGAGCGAAATATAACACCGGAACGACACCTCCGACAAATTGGCTTAATGCCGTGGCAAAACCCGCGCCTATTACGCCGCCGTGAAGCAGTCCCACGAAAACAAAGTCGAAAATTATATTCGTAACACCGGCCGCTACGGTAAAAAACAAACCGAGCGTCGGCTTTTCGGCCGTTACCATAAATTCCTGGAACGCGCTTTGAAGCATGAAAAACGGAAGCGCGGAGAATAATATGCGTCCGTATACCACGCAGTATTTAAGCTGCTCCTCGTCCGCGCCAATAAGCTTCGCGACGGGTCCGGTAATGAAAAAACCGATCACGGCAAACAAAACACCGACCGCGGCCGTAACGTATATCAAAAGCGAAAAATATTCATTCGCTTTCGCGCTCTTGCCCTCGCCGAGCGTTTTTGCGACGATAGCGCAGCCGCCCGTACCGAGCATGAACCCGGCCGAGCCGAAAATCATCGGCAGCGGCCAAATGAGATTTATCGACGCAAATGCGGTCTTGCCGGCGAAATTCGACACAAACAGTCCGTCCACTACGCCGTAAACAGACGTGAAGATCATCATCACTATCGACGGCAGCACAAACCGCAAGAGCCGCCCGTAAGTAAAATGGTCGGACAGCTGTATTCTGTTTCTCATTTATAAACTTTTTCTCCCTATTTTGTTTTATTGACAATCGCCGCTTTTACCGTATTTTTCATAAGCATGGCAATTGTCATCGGGCCGACGCCGCCGGGTACGGGCGTGATCGCTCCCGCGATTTTTTCAGCCGTTTCAAATTCCACATCACCGCATAATTTCTTGTCCGGCATACGGTTGATCCCGACGTCGATCACAACCGCTCCGGGCTTTATCATATCGCCGGTTATGAAATTCGGCTTGCCGACCGCGGCAACGAGAATATCCGCGTTTTTCGTCTTTTCGGCCAGATCCTTAGTGCGCGAATGGCATATGGTGACCGTGCCGTTTTCATGCAAAAGCAGCATCGCCTGCGGCTTGCCGACGATATTCGAGCGTCCTACGACGACACATTCCTTGCCCGACACATCAATTCCCGACTCATGTATAAGCTCCATAACTCCCGCCGGGGTGCACGGCACAAAATCATAGTTTCCGACCATGATTTTACCTACATTTACCGGATGGAACGCGTCTACGTCCTTTTTTGGGTCGATCGCGTTTATGACCGCTTCCTCGCTTATGTGCTCCGGTACGGGAAGCTGGCACAATATGCCTGAAATATCATCTCGGCCGTTTAATTCTTCGATAAGCTTTAACAGCTCCTCCTGCGTGGTTCCCTCCGGCAGCGCGTACTCCTCGGATTTTATACCGCAGTATTCGCACGCCTTTTTCTTATTGTTCACATATACGCGGCTTGCCGGGTCGTCGCCGACGATAATTACCGCGAGCCCGGGATTAATGCCTTTCTCTTTGAGCTTTGCCACCTCGTCCTTTAGCTCGTCCTTTATTCTTTGAGATACCTCTTTGCCTCTTAAAATCTGCGCCATTTTTACCTCTCCTTTGCTCGTTTAATATATCGCCCTGCGGCGGTTTTATAAGACATCTTTGCGAATAGCCTATCAAGTCCGTGCGCCCTGTCTTTTGCAGCGCGTCGTATACAAGCTTGTAATTATCCGGGTTCTTAAACTGCAGAAGCGCGCGCTGCATCGCCTTTTCCCGGCCCGTTTTCGGCACGTATACCGGCTTCATCGTGAACGGGTCGAGCCCGGTATAATACATACATGTCGAAATCGTGCCCGGGGTGGGGTAGAAGTCCTGCACCTGCTCCGGGTTTATATGATGAGCGTTCAGATATTCCGCCAATTTTACCGCGTCGCGCAGTGTGCTGCCCGGGTGGCTCGACATAAGATACGGTACGATATACTGCTTTTTGCCGAGCTTTTCGTTTATTTTATAAAACTTTTCGGAAAATGCCTCATATACATCATTCGACGGCTTGCCCATGTATTTTAGCACATTATCGCTTATATGCTCCGGCGCGGTGCGCAATTGTCCGCTTATATGATATTCGCACAATTCACGGAAAAACGAATCGTCACTGTCCGCCATAACATAGTCAAATCGTATACCGGAGCGGATAAACACCTTTTTGACGCCCGGTATATTGCGGAGCTTTCTTAAAAGCTCCAGATATTCCCTGTGCGACACGCGCATGTTCGGGCAAGGCTTCGGATAAAGACACTGCCGATCTTTACACGCGCCGACCGTATACTGATTATTGCACGCGCGTTCGCGGAAATTCGCCGTAGGACCGCCGACGTCATGGATATAGCCCTTGAAGTCCTTATCGCGCGTCATTGCTTCGGCCTCAGCGATAAGTGATTCGTCGCTTCGCGAAGTCACAATACGTCCCTGATGGAACGCGAGCGCGCAGAAGCTGCAGTTTCCGTAGCAGCCGCGGTTCATAGAAAGCGAAAATTTCACTTCCTCAAGCGCCTTAATGCCTCCGTATTTTTCATACACAGGATGGTATGTCCTCATATACGGCAGAGCATATACCTCGTCCAATTCCTCCGTTTCAAGCGGTATCGCTGGCGGATACTGTATCAGATACCTGTCTCCGTGCTTTTGAGCAAGCGGTTTTCCCGTATATGGATTCTGTTCATAATATTGCTTACGGCATGATATGGCATATTCTGTTTTTTTCTCAGCGCATTCCTCGTATGACGGTATTGGTTCCGCGCCTTCATCGTAATGCGATATAACGCATGTACCCGCGATATTATGAATATCCTTTATATCCTCTCCGTTATTAAGGCGGCCGGCGATTTCGACAATCTGACGTTCGCCCATGCCGTATATAAGCATGTCGGCCTTACTGTCGAACAAAATCGAGCGTCGGATTTTATCGCTCCAGTAATCGTAGTGCGCGAACCGCCGCAAACTTGCCTCGACCCCGCCGATAATTATCGGAATACTGCTAAACGCCTCGCGTACACGGTTGCAATACACGATCGTCGCCCTGTCCGGGCGCTGTCCCGCCGTGTTCCCGGGCGCGTAAGCATCGTCGCGGCGGCGCTTTTTCGACGCGGTGTAGTGGTTCACCATGCTGTCGATATTTCCCGCGCATACAAGCGCGCCCAAACGCGGTTTGCCTAATTTCTTGAAATCGTCAGTGCTTTTCCAATCAGGCAGCGCGATAATTCCGACCTTGTAGCCGTGCTTTTCCAATACGCGCGATATGATCGCATGGCCAAAGCTCGGGTGGTCTACATACGCGTCGCCGACGATATATATAAAATCACACTCACTCCAGCCGCGCTTTTTCATATCGGCACGGCTAACCGGCAGAAAATCATTCATCGTCGTAATCCTCGTCATACCCGGCCGCACCGGTCGCACCGATCGCTCCGGCCGTGCTGATTCCCGCGGCGCTTACCGCGCCGGGCAGGACCTCGCGCGGCTTTGAGCCGTTCGGGCCGGATATAATTCCGCGTTTTTCCATCTGGTCAACGATTCGTCCGGCGCGCGAATATCCTACGCCCAAACGGCGCTGTATCATTGATGTGGATATTTTGCCCAATTCCAGCGCGAGATTTATCGCGTCGGGCAAAAGCGCGTCGCCGTCCTCCTCAACATCGGGCGTAACGCCGTTTTCGCCCGTTGCGCAGCGTTCTATTTCTTCCTCTAAGTCCTCGCTGTAGCTTGTTAAACCGCAGTTCTCTTTAATAAATCCCAGAACGCGTTCTATCTCCGAATCCTCAACGAACGCGCCCTGAACGCGTCTTGCGTCTCGCGCGCCGGCCGGATGGAAGAGCATATCACCGCGCCCTAAAAGCTTTTCCGCGCCGACGTGATCCAAAATTGTACGGCTGTCCACCTGCGACGATACCGCAAGCGCGATCCTTGACGGAATATTTGCCTTTATAAGTCCTGTTATAACGTCCACCGACGGCCGCTGTGTCGCGATTATAAGGTGGATACCGGCGGCTCTCGCCAGCTGCGCGATACGGCAGACGTAGCTTTCCACTTCCTTCGCCGCGACCATCATTAAATCCGCCAACTCGTCTATTATAATCACAAGCTGCGGTATTTCCTCTCCGCCTGTATTTCTCATCAATTTATTATACGATTCGATTTTCCTCGTGTTCGTTTCATTAAACAAATCATAGCGGCGCATCATTTCCGTAACCGCCCAGTTGAGCGCGCCCGCCGCCTTTTTGGGGTCTGTTACTACCGGAACAAGCAGGTGGGGAATACCGTTATATACGCCCAGTTCCACTCTCTTGGGGTCTACCATGATAAGCTTTACCTCTTCGGGTGAGGCGTTATATAAAATACTCATTATAATCGTGTTAATGCACACCGATTTACCGGAGCCGGTCGCGCCCGCGATAAGCAGATGCGGCATTTTCGCTATGTCGCCTATAACAACGTTACCGCCGATATCCTTGCCGAGCGC
The DNA here is from genome assembly GCA_947628155.1 of uncultured Clostridia bacterium. Classification (GTDB taxonomy): domain Bacteria; phylum Bacillota; class Clostridia; order UBA1381; family UBA1381; genus 12844. The sequence continues at coordinate 5,640 of CANQYQ010000036.1, read as the reverse complement.
GAATGTGAGCTTAGATTTCGCGTTCCTAAATTCATTCGACGCTAAAAGCTCCTGCAAACCCACCGTGCTTACCTTCTTATTCGGGATCTCGATCCCGACCGCGGCCTTGCCCGGTACGGGCGCGACAAGTACATTGCTGACAGCTAAATTAAGCGCGATATCCTTTGACAGTCCTTCGATTTTTGACAGCTTTGTTCCGCTGTCAGGCTGGATTTCATAACGTGTTACAGTCGGCCCTTGCGTAACCTGCAAAAGTCTGGCCTTAACACTGAAGCTTTCGAGAACCGATATGAGTTTTTCGGCCGTGGCGCGCAGCTCCGCTCTTTGATCGTGCGATATGCCCGGCGCGCTGTTTAAAAGGCTGAGCGTCGGATAAACATACGGAGCTGTTTCCTGCTCGATAGCCGCGTCAAGCTCGTCGCTGAACTCTGTTTTTTCCGCCTTTGTCATATTCCTTTCACGCGGCGCATCCGACTTGTCCTCGACCGGAGCATTTACCGCGTTAGCCGTTCCGGGGATCGTCTCCGGGACCTCTACGGCCGCTGCGGGAGCGGGCGGTTCGTTGACCTCGATCGGTAAGTCAAGCGCGTGAGAAACAGAATCATATTCCTCTTCCTTAACGCGGTTAAAGATAACGTCAAGGCCTGTATCATAATCGTCAAGCTCGGACATATCGCTCGTCGGTTCCGCTTCCCGCGCGAAGGAATTTGCCGCGTCTATGCTTTTGCTGACTGACTTTTTTCGCTCCTTTTTTTTCACCGTTTTTTCGCGGACCGGCGGAGCGGGTTCTTCTTCATAATCCTCATCATAATCATCGTCATAATCATCGGAATAAAGTCTCTCCTTTAACCGTATAAACGCGGCCTTTGCCCAAATCCCGAAATCCTTTAACGCGGCTGCAAACGCTTTAAGCGTTGACACGCCGGATATTGAACCTATCAGAACCAGCATAGTGATAATCAGTATTATATATGACGCGATTTTCTGCACAAGCTTAACAAGCGTAATTGAAATTACCGCGCCAATATACCCGCCGTTGCCGATAGAACCCGCGACAGATGAAAAGTCGTCGGCAGTCATAAGATGAATAAGCGCCGACAAGTTAATAAGCGCAAGAAAAGAAAGCGCGAATTTGACCCAAAACTGTTTCACGCTTTTCGTGTACAACAAATATACCGCCTGCGCCGCGAGCGCGGGCGGGATCACATACGCGGCCGCGCCGAAGAATCCGGTCACGGTGTTTTTTATAAACGAGTTTATAATTGCGTCCGAGTCTATATATATAAATATCCCCAAAAACAGCGCGGTAAGTGAAATTATCGCAAGATGCCAGATAAGATGATCCGTCTCATGCTTCTGAGGTTTGTTTTTTGAAGCCGCCGCGGCTTTTTTCTTCGCCGCGGTACGCTTTTTCTGAGCCATTTATATCGCCTTTCCTTTTTAAAATTAACACATTATCCATATCATTATACCACAACATAACCCCAATTTCCATATATGTTACGTCATTGTAATAATTTTGTTATCTTTGAACGTAAAAAAAGACAAATCATATAAGTCCGTACAGGCAGTATTTACGCGGCCGCGGCATAATTATTTATCGGGAGGTGTGTTTTTTGATTTCGGTATTTTTTGAGTGGATCCAGACAGTGCTTGTTCTTGCGGGGTATGTTACGGGGAACGCGGCGTTTCCGAAGCCGCTGACAAACGAAGAGGAGCAAATGTATATAGAGGCGTACGCCAACGGCGACGAAAACGCGAAAAATATATTGATCGAAAGAAATCTGAGGCTTGTGGCGCATATCGCAAAAAAATACGCTGATGAAAACAATCTTGAGGATTTAATCTCTATAGGCACGATCGGTCTTATTAAGGGTATAAATACATTTAACCCCGAAAAGAATCCGCGTCTTTCAAGCTATATAGCGCGCTGTATAGAAAACGAGGTGCTTATGGTCCTGCGCAGCAGCAGGAAATTGCAAAACGAGGTATCTATGGACGAATGTATCGGCACGGATAAAGAGGGGAATAACATGACATTCTCCGATATATTGATGAGCGATAATTCTGACGTGGCGGAAACGATATTCAAAAAAATTGAGGTGCAAAAGCTCTACGACGCTATGAAACGTTCGCTTAACGCAAACGAAATGAACATCATCCGCTGGCGGTACGGACTTGGCGGCACACGCCGGAAGACGCAGAAGGAGATTGCCGAAATTCTCGGCATAAGCCGCAGCTATGTAAGCAGAATCGAAAAAAAGTGCCTTATAAAGCTTGCCGCCGAATTAAAAAAATAATTGCCCGGCAATTGCCGCGTAAAGCAAAAAGGGATGATATCGCGGTTCGTTATTGCGGCACGCTGAATTTATACGAAGCGCGGCGGAACAAAAAGCCGGTTATGCGCAGTTTGAAAAAAACAGTTGAAAAATGGGAGCGAAGCGAGTATAATGTATCATGAGAAATAATACATTCGGAGTGATTACCATGAAAAACAATTTCAGATACATGCCGGTTGTCCCTCTTCGCGGGCTGGTGCTGTATCCGTATACGACGCTCAATTTCGACGCGGGACGCGATATATCGGTGCGTGCGATGGACGCGGCGGTAAACGGCGATTCAATAGTCTTATTAACGGCGCAGAGTGATATACGCGCGGATAATCCGACGGGGCAGGATATCTATAGCGTGGGAACTGTCGCGAGAATCAAGCAAATGATGCGTATGCCGGGAGGTGTAACGCGGGTCATCGCGGAAGGACTGCACCGCGGCAGAATACATGATATTACAGGCGTAAAGCCGTACATGCGCGCGTATGTGGAAGAGATACAGGAGGATATATGCATAGGCACGGCGGTGGACGAGGCATACGCGAAGGAGCTGAAAAAGAGCTTTGAAACGTATTTTTCGCAAACGCCGAAGCTTAACGCCGAAATCTTTATGCAGATTATGGCGACGGATGATTTGACCGCCCTGACGGATGTTATCGCGTCAAGGGTCGATTTGCGCACGGAGGTAAAGCAGGAGTTTTTGGAGGAAATGGATATTTACCGCCGCTGCGAGCGGCTTATTACAGAGATACGCAATCAGATCGAGGTAATAGGCTACGAGAGACTTATCGCGAAAAAGGTAAAGGATAATATCGATAAGAACCAGCGCGAGTATTATCTTCGCGAGCAATTAAAGGTCATACAGGAGGAGCTTGGAGATAAGGACGGGATAGCGGAGGATATACGTGTATTCACCGAGAAAATAAACGCTCTTAACGCGCCGGAGGATACTAAGGAAAAGCTGTTAAAGGATGTTGACCGTTTTTCAAAAATGCCGGCCAATTCTGCGGAAAGCTCGGTAATACGGTCGTATCTTGACGCGGTGCTGGAGCTGCCGTGGAACGAAAAAACTAAAGAACGGTTTGATATAAAGCGCTGTGAAAAGATTTTAAACGATGACCATTACGGTTTGGAGAAGGTTAAGGAGCGCGTACTCGAATACCTGTCGGTGCGTCGGCTCACAGGCGGCAGAAACGGCACGATTCTGTGCCTTGTCGGACCGCCGGGAGTGGGCAAAACGTCGGTGGCAAAATCAATTGCGAGAGCGCTTAACCGCAAATATGTCCGCATATCGCTTGGCGGGATCCATGACGAATCCGACATACGCGGCCACAGGAAAACGTATATCGGCGCGATGGAGGGCCGTATTATGGCGGCAATGCGTGAGGCGAAGGTCAACAATCCGCTTATTCTCCTTGACGAGATAGACAAGATGGGGGCGGATTACAAAGGCGACCCATCAGCGGCATTGTTGGAGGTGCTTGATTACGAGCAGAATATGTCGTTCAGGGATCATTATATAGAGGTGCAGTTTGATTTGTCACAGGTGTTGTTTATTACCACCGCGAACACACTTGAAACAATATCGCGGCCGCTGCTGGACAGAATGGAAATAATCGAGCTCAACGGCTATACGGAGGAGGAAAAATTCCATATAGCAAAAAGATATTTGATAAAAAAAGCCGTAAAGGCAAACGGACTTACCGCGTCAAAATTCAAGATGACGGATAAAGCGATACATACCTGCATTAACGGATATACGCGCGAGGCGGGAGTAAGAAAGCTTGAGCAGCAGATCAACGCGCTTTGCCGAAAAGCGGCGAAGCTGATACTCGAGGATGAAAAAAAGAGCGTTTCCGTATCGGATAGGAACATAACCGAGTTTTTGGGCAGACAGCGCTACCATTACGACATGATGAACAAGACCGATGAAATAGGCGTCGCGAGGGGCCTGGCATGGACAGCGGTCGGCGGCGATACGCTGTCGATTGAGGCGAACATTATGAACGGTACGGGTAAGGTCGAGCTGACCGGCAAGCTCGGAGACGTAATGAAGGAAAGCGCAATGGCGGCGATAAGCTACATCCGCTCCAAAACAGACGAGCTTGACATACAGGATGATTTCCATAAAACCAAGGACATACATATCCATGTTCCCGAGGGCGCTGTTCCAAAGGACGGGCCGTCGGCCGGGATCACCATGGCGACAGCGCTTGTGTCATCACTGACGGAGCGTCCGGTGCGCCGTGATGTGGCGATGACAGGGGAGATAACTCTTCGCGGCCGCGTTCTGCCGATAGGCGGATTGAAGGAGAAATCGCTTGCGGCCTATCGTGCCGGAGTTAAAACCATAATTATCCCCGAGGAAAACAGCGCCGATTTGGAAGATATCCCCGAGGATATCAGGGATGAAATCACATTCATTCCGGTAAAAAGTATGGATATGGTTCTGGAAAACGCGTTAAGATAGGGGAGGAATGGATTATGAATACACAAAAGGCTGACATTGAAATCTCAGCGGTAAAGAAAACACAATACCCGAAAACGGGATATCCGGAATTTGCGTTTGCCGGACGCTCGAATGTGGGAAAATCATCGATGATCAATAAGCTTCTAAACCGCAAGTCGCTCGCGAGAGTATCCGGTACGCCGGGCAAGACTATCACGATTAATTTCTACAATATCGACGACACGATTTATCTTGTCGATTTGCCCGGATACGGCTACGCAAAACGGTCGCGGGAGGAAACGGAAAAATGGGGCGAGATGATGGAGGATTATCTTGCCAACCGCGGCCCGCTCGTGCAGACAATTCTGCTTGTAGACTCACGCCATAAGCCGTCAAAGGATGATATAACGATGGCGGAATGGATACGGCATTATCATGACAGACTTATTGTCGCGGCGACAAAGACGGATAAACTTAAAAAGAGCGAGATCGAAGGTAATTTAGAGCTTATATGGGATACGCTCGAAATGACTGACGACGATATTCTTGTTCCGTTTTCAACCAAGGACGACGAGGGTAAATACACCGTCTGGGATATGATTGAAATGATGCGCGCCGCCCAGATGGATGAGTAAACCATATCGCGTTACGGAACATCAACACGATTGCGTGCCATACGACGTTACGGAACACGGGCGGCCAATGACCGCCCCTACAAGATTGCGATTCCATGCGGAACACGAGCGGCCAATGACCGCCCCTACAAAATCGGTATTCCATACGCAAAATCGCATACGGCGAGCGTTAGCCTCCCTTGTCAAAGGGAGGGGGACCATGCGCAGCATGGTGGAGGGATTCATT
>CANQYQ010000035.1 GCA_947628155.1 uncultured Clostridia bacterium | reverse complement strand
CGAAAATTCCCACCGCTCCACCTTGACAAGGGAACATAATCTTATTTTTTAAGAAAAGTGTTTCACATCATTGATTTATATACAATTTTCGCATTTTTCAGTTATTTTATGCGCATAGCCGTAATCTTAGGCGTTACAGGAATATTCAATTTGTCTCCGGCGCGTATTTGTGAGCTGTCCATATCGTTTACGCGCATGATCTCATCCACGACCGCGCGTATATCACGGTTGCCGTAATTGTGTTCCCGCGCGATGCCCCAAAGCGTGTCGCCCTTTTCGGCGGTAACAGTCATATATACCGTGTCCGCGCCGCGTGCGAACGCCGTAGTGAACCCGCTTATACCGACGGCGGCCGCGGCACCGGCGGCAAATGTAATCGCAAGCACGGCGAAAAGCAGCGTCAGCCGCTTTATTACCGCGGCGCGGTATGCCCTTGCCGCTCTTTCCCGTCTCATTCGTCTTATACGTCTTGATGTGTTTCTCATATCCTTTTCCTCCATATCGGCAAATTAAATTCCGAACATCTGTTCTGTATAAAGTATACCAAAAAATATGTTCGCTGTCAAGAATTTTATTCGAATTTTTGTTCGGATTTTTTCATTTTGACAAATACTGTCCCGAAAGTTGTACAGTAGCTGTTTAAATCCGCGCGCTTTTCATTTTTTTGCGGCTTAGTTTTAAGTATTTTTCCCGTGTCGCCATACCGCCCCGTATATGGCGTTCGGATTTGTTAAATTCCAGGACTGACTGAGCCTCGTTATATAGCGCCGGATTTATTCTTTTGAGACGTTCGTGAACGTCCTTGTGCACCGTGCTTTTGCTGATATTAAATTCCTTCGCGGTTTTGCGCACTGTCGCGTTATTTTCGATTATGTACTCGGCAAGCCGCACCGCGCGTTTTTCTATATAATCCTTCAAGCGTTCCACCGACCTTTCTTGTACAATATATGAGGTATTTTTCCGGTTTATGAACAAATAAAAAAGCCGCGCTCATCGCGCGGCGAAAAATATAAAAGGGCGGTCAGAACCGCCCTATATAAATTTATTCTAATACCATATTCGCAAGACCTATATTGTTGCTTTCTCCGCTATTTACAATTTTTAATTGCAATCCGTAAGATAACGGAACAGAGATTTCTATCGGTAATTTGTTTTTATCTAATTCCACGGTTTTTACTTCTTTTCCGTCTACGAGAAATGTAACCGAACTGGGGGAACCACTGCTTCCGTCAACAGGACCGAATACACATTTAAGTGTTTTGTATTTTCCGTTCAGATTACAAAGAGCAGATCCGTCGTAATACCATACGGTTATCCCATTGCTGTAATTTTCTCCGCCCATTTTAAAGCTTCTGCCTGAGCTTAAAGAATACACTTCGCAATTTCGTTTCTCATACGGCGGACAAACATCTACCAAATAATCTGAGCCGGACGACTGGTTATCCCAGATTATTATTTGCCTCAATTAAGACTTTACACTTGCAATTATGAACAGGATATGTTATAATGTCCATGATAAGGTAAATATCATTATAAAAGGCGGTGAGAATATGAATGACAGAGAATTGTTAGAATTAATATTAGCTCGGTTTGATACCGTGGAAGCACGGCTTGATAAAATTGAAGCACGGCTTGACGGCATGGATGCCCGGTTTGATACCGTGGAAGCACGGCTTGACGGCATGGATGCCCGGTTTGATACCGTAGAAGCACGGCTTGACGGCATGCAGGACGATATCACAATAATTAAAAAGGATGTCAAGGATGTTAAAGCGCATGTAAAGTTCAACCGCAAATCCGACATCGACATAATTGATTATATCGATAAACGTATTGATGAAAAGATTGAACGAGCGATGAACAGCAGAAAAACCGCATGATATTAAATATAACATCAACCACGATTTAAAGCGGCGTCAAGTCTTACAAGGCGTAACCTTTAAGACGATGAGCCGCTTTTATTACAGGCCGTATAACGGTAAGGTTTATGGGGGAAAAGCAATGAAAACAAATTTTTTAAAAAGGAGCTTATCTTGTATATGCGCCGCGGCGCTCGTATGCTGCATGATTCCCGGAGTGTCGGCGGGGAACACGGGCGCGATAGGCATGGCGCTGACAACGGCGTGCGGCGAGAACTATTCCGCCGCTATAGACGATAACGGCGAGCTTTATATGTGGGGATACAATTACCAAAACTATCTCGGCGTGGATACCGGCGGAGCGGATGTGGTAACACCGACAAAGGTGATGGATAATGTTGCTTCGGTGTATGTGCCATCGGAGATGTCAAGTCTGATATGCGTCGCCGTTATAAAAACCGACGGAACATTATGGACCTGGGGCGATAACACATTCGGACGGCTCGGGAACGGAAATGAAATAAGCACCGGAGAGCCGCAGAAAATCATGGAAAATGTCGCGGCAGCGGCGGTCGGGTTTAAACACGCCGCGGCGATAAAAAAGGACGGAACGCTGTGGACATGGGGTTTAAACAATTATGGACAGCTCGGCGACGGCACGAAGGACAACCATTCCACACCGATAAAAATTATGGATAACGTCGTATCCGTATCCGCGGGATTTTGGCACACCGCCGCCGTGACGAGCGACGGACAGCTGTGGACGTGGGGTTGTAACAGATATAACGAATTGGGCGACAACACGAATGAAACGCGTCTTGAACCGGTCAAGGTGATGGATGACGTTGTATGGGCACAGGCCTGCGGGGAAATGACGGCGGCCGTTAAAAAGGATGGCACAGTATGGACGTGCGGTACGAATAATAATCACGAGCTCGGGCATTCCACGGATAAAAGAAATGCGGACTTTAATCAGGTTCAAGGCCTTAAAAACGTCAAGCTTATGAGCTTGGGTTATCGATTCTGTCTGGCGGTCACGGAAAGCGGGGAAATGTACGGCTGGGGATGCGGCGGCGCTCTGGGCGACGGGCAGATTTTGTCGCAAACGCCTCTTACGAAAATAACGGAAAATGTCAACTCGGCTGCGGCGGGATATAACCATTCTCTTATATTAAAGGATGACGGCACTTTGCTTTCATGCGGAAGAAATTATAACGGACAGCTCGGCGACGGGAACCATGAAACGAATACATGGACGCTTATTCCGACCGGGGTTCAAGGTATCGGCAAAGTGAAGCTTGTGAAGAAGGAGCAGGCAGTACTGCCTACGGCGACACCAACTCCGACAGCTGCACCAACGGCCACACCGACGGCCGAGCCAACGGCAACACCGACAGCAGAGCCAACGGCAACACCGACAGCTGCACCAACGGCCACGCCGACGGCAGAGCCAACGGCCACACCAACGGTCGAACCAACGGCAACACCGACAGCTGCCCCAACGGCAACGCCGACCACTGCACCAACGGCAACGCCAACGGTCGAACCAACGGCAACGCCAACAGTTGAACCGACGGCAGAGCCGACATCGACGCCGACGGTTGAGCCGACATCGACGCCGACAGATGCGCCGCAGAAAATTACGCCTATAGGGAAATATGAAAACACTGTGGAGATAGAAAAAGTAATTTCCTCCGGCAAAGTTATATTTACCGTAACCCCGGCCGAGGATACGCGGCTGCCGAAAATGGGTCTTGTAACGGCGGAATATGATGATGCCGGCCGGCTGATCAAGGCGGCGTTCGCGGAAGGGGATATATCCGATGAACGCGCGGTATTTACGGCGCTGCTGCCGGAGACTAAAAAATATAAATATATGATGTGGGACGCATCGCAGATACCTGTTATTGAAGCTATAACGAATATTAATTAATAAAAGCAAAGGAGCCGCCGGAGATTTTCCGCGGCTCCTTTTCGATCAAAGCTTCGGTGCCGATATCAAAACTTTTGTGTCATTGAAGACGCATCCATATAAAATTTGCACTGCTTCGGCAAAACTTTTGTCTGTTAAAATAATTGATTTACGTAGATTTTCGCCTTGTAAAATTTGAAAAATCCGCGCGGCATGAATACGCTTAGAGGCGGTGATTTTTTTGCGGTAAGGATTTATCTATCGCTTAATCGTATTGTTCTCTGTCAGCATTGCGCCGATTGAAGTCACGTCTCCCGCGCCCATAGTGAACACGATATCGCCGTCGGCGGCTATTTCCTTAACATATTTTGCTATGTCCGCGAAATCGTCGATATATTTGGCGTTTATGCCGCGCGCAGCGATGTCTTTAACAAGGTTTTCCGGCTTCGTTACGCCGTCGAATACTTCACGCGCGGCGTAGATATGCGTCATGATAAGCTCATCGCAGTCGTCGAACGCCTCGGTAAATTCCTTCCACAGGGTACGCGTGCGCGAATACGTGTGCGGCTGGAATATGCAGATTATTCTGTTATGCTCGAATGCCTTGGCGGCCTTTAAGGTCGCTTTTATTTCCGTCGGATGATGCGCATAGTCGTCAATTAAAATCGCTTTGGTATCTTCTCCGGCCTTATTTTTAACAAAACCCCTGCGCTCAAAGCGTCTGTGCGTGCCCCTAAACGTTTCTATGCCGCGCGCAGCGGTTTCGGGATCAACGCCCCATATATCGCAGACCGCGATCGTGGCGAGCGCGTTGAGGACATTATGCTCACCGGGAACATTTAGGTGAAGACTGCATATTTTTTCGCCGCGGCGCATAACGTCAAACACCGGATAACCCGCGTGATATGTGAGCCGCGCCGGGTAGTAATCGAACTCGTCCGTAAGTCCATAGGTGATTATGTCAAGCTTTGTGCCGTCAAGGGCCTTTTTTACGTTTTCGTCGCCGCCCATCGCGACGACCTTGCCCCCGTCATGCGTAAGCTGTGCGAATTGCCTGAAGCTTTCTATGATTTCGTCGATGCCCGAGAAGAAATCAAGATGATCCTCCTCAATGTTCGTAATAAGCGAAACGGTAGGGTAGAATTTCAGGAAGCTGTTTGTGTATTCGCATGCTTCGGTAACAAAATAGTCATGACTGCCCGCGCGGATATTGCCGTCTATCAGGTCAAGCTCGCCTCCGACGGATATAGTTGGGTCAAGCTTCGCGAAAATCAACGCATGCGCGAGCATTGAAGTCGTGGTAGTCTTGCCGTGCGTTCCGGCGACGCCGACGGCGTTTTTATAATTTTTCATTATCGCGCCCAAAAATTCCGCACGGTCGATAATGCGCTTATTTTCGGCGCGCGCGAGGATCATCTCGGGATTGTCCTCCTTAGCCGCGGCTGTGTGAACAACGAGCGCGGCGGATCTTATCCCGGCCTCGTTTACAGCGCCGTGGCCGTAGACAATGTCCGCGCCGAGTCCCTCAAGACGTTTTGTTATGGGACTCTCGTTCCAATCGGAGCCTGTGACCTTAAAGCCGTGGTCAATGGCGATATGCGCCAAGCCGCTCATGCTGACGCCGCCTATGCCGATGAAATGAATGTTGTCGTTGTCCTTTAATTCGGATATATTAAAGCGTTCCATATATTACCTCAACCTTAATTTATATTAATCTGGTACACTTATTATATACCTCAGAAGCGCAAATGTAAGCATTTTTTTGTAATTTTTCCCATATACACAAAAATAAAAATAAATAATACGTATATTTAATAAAAAATGCACAAAATACTTGACAAAAGAAAATATTTTATGTATTATATAAGTAACTAAAGGACATCACTGGATCGACATAACATATCTCCGTAGTGAGAGTAAATCAGATGGAAGGTGGTGAACGAGTTTTGAATGTAACAGACATAAGAGTGAAGAGGATATCAACTGAAGGAAAAATGAAGGCGGTAGCTTCTGTAACCTTTGACAATTCATTCGTGGTACATGACATAAAGATAATTGAAGGGCAGGACAAATTATTTACGGCAATGCCAAGCAGAAGAACACCCGAAGGAGTATTTAAGGACATAGCTCATCCGATAAACAGCGAAACTCGAGCGGAGCTTGAAAGGCTAATTCTTGAAAAATACGCGGAGTTGCCGGAAAGTGAAGATTATTGATAAAAATGCAGAGTTAAACAAACTCTGCATTTTTTCATGATTCGGCATATTGTTTTTTTGTATATTACCGTTCATATGTCATTGATCGAGAAAACGATACTTGGTATCCTCGTAGAAGATCACTTCGTTCTCTATGCTGTCCGGCGCTACGTCATAAGGTATGCATGCTTCCTCAAAAAGCTTGAGGTGAGAAGGGAAATCGTTGATTCGTATTTCGATCCGTCCGCCGTGAGATTTTATTTCGTCGAGCGCGTTATTAAGTCCGGCAGTGATTTCGTTGCCGTCTTTTATTACCCAGACGATATTTATTGTGCTGTTGACCGCGAGCATAAGCACAGCCGCATATGCGGCGGGCTTTACGATGGAACGGTGCGAGCTGTAGAGCAGCAGAAGCAGCGGTATATAGAATGTATAGCTTGCGTACCGCGCCCACCACGCCTCGGGAAAAAACAACCCGAGAGCGAGAAAGGCTATAAGCGCGATCGCTATTTCGCCGCGCATACGCTTTTTTTCAAGCAGCGCCGTGATTGCGGCGAATATCAGCGAAAGAAGAGCTATGCCGCTGAACCATATTCCGAATCCGCCCAAACGCGTATCCGCGTGGCTTAGGTACGGAAGTTCGTCCGAGTAGGCGGTAAACGGGAATTTGAGTACATATTCCGTGCCGATATCGTTGCTTGTCCGGGACGCAAGCGATAGGAAGTATTTTATAAACTCAGGCTTGCCGTCAAAGCCGGCCGGCGGATTGGCGTTCATTATATCATAGCTGTTTTCGCCGAGTACGGGATATACGAGATTCTGGCCGTGCATAAGGTGCTTCATGTATGGGTCGAAGCCGAGGAGCACCGTGCTTAATATGAAACCCGAGAAAATCACGGCGGCGGGGATTGTAAACCGCGATAAAACCGCGCCAGCGCTTAATCCGCGCCTAATAAGCTTTATAGCGTAGCCTATGCCGTAGGCAAGCAAAATAAGCCCGACAAGAAGCGGCGCGGTAAACTTGACAAGGCATGATATCGCCGTGACGCACATAAGAAGCGCGTAATCGCATTTATTTGCCCGTTCCGCGTATATTTTCATGCCGAGAAACGCCGCTGTTATTATGAGCGCGCCGACGGCAAGGTCGTTATAGCTTGTGAAAATCTGTGATATAAATACCGGGTTAAGGCACGCGGCGGCGGCGAATATGCCGGCGCGCAGCCGCGATGCGCGGAATATGGACGTAAGAGTCGAATATGCCGTGCAGAAAAGCGTTATTATAAACAGTATGTTCACAGCCTTTGCCGTTTCGACAAATCCCGTTACGATGTATATCGCGGCCGAGCATATCCATATGCCCTTCGGATAATTGTCGAGCCATAGCTGAAGGTCGGCGTGCGCGTTTAATGGCTGAGCGTCCACGCATCCCTCCCGAAGCGGGTTCCACCCTTCGGCAAGCGTTATTATCGCCTGTTTGTGGTAGTACATGCCGTCGTAGGACCAATCGAATATTTTTGCGCAGACAGCGGCCCACACGATAAGCAGTACGAGGCATACCGCGAGAGCTTTTAAGAGCTTGCGGTCATAAAGCGCGGAATATACCGCGATTGCGGCGACGGGCACGACGGCGCTGTACGCGCTCATCGGCCGGCCGAACGCGAACGCTAGCATTGCGAAGCCGATTGCCGTCAGCATCAGGAGAACGGCACAGAGCGCCGTTTTCTGCGCCATTGACGGCTTGTTTTTTTCGTTAATCAATATGATTTCCCTTTCCGAGAAAATTTATTTTCCCTGACCGTAATATGCATTCGCGCCGTGTTTTCTCAGATAATGCTTATCGAGGATTGCCTGTGAAATGGGCGGGAGGTTTGGATCAAGCTGCATGGCGCGTATTGCCATTTTCGCGACCTCTTCCATTACTACCGCGTTATGTACCGCGTTGTGCGCGTCGGTACCCCACGCGAACGGCCCGTGATTGGAAACCAGTACGCCGGGAATGGCGGCCGGGTCCTTGTCCTTGAATGTCTCGATTATTACCAGTCCGGTATTCTTTTCGTAATCGCCTTCGATTTCTTCCTTTGTCATCAGCCGCGTCGCGGGGATCTCGCCGTAGAAATAATCGGCATGGGTCGTGCCGAACGGCGGAATGCCGCGGCACGCCTGTGCGAACGACGTCGCCCAGGATGAGTGGGTATGCACTATTCCGCCGCATTCGGGGAACGCCTTATATAATTCCAGATGCGTGGGCGTATCCGAGGACGGGTTTAAGCTGCCCTCGACCTTGTTCCCGTCGAGATCCATTACGACCATGTCTTCCGGACGGAGCTTGTCGTATTCCACTCCCGACGGCTTTATAACGAAAAGCCCCTTTTCGCGGTCGATCTGTGAAACATTGCCCCATGTGAATGTTACAAGTCCGTATTTGGGCAGGTCAAGATTCGCGAGACATACCCGTTCTTTTAATTCTTCAAGCATATGTATTCTCCTCCATCATATATTTTTTAATCGAATTATTCCGTTATGTAAATTCTTGTACGGATCGGAATCGTGTTGGCTATCCAGTTGATATCCTTTGCCTTGAGCCGTACGCAGCCGTGTGAGATACGCACGCCCACTCTGCCGTCGTATTCGCCGCCGCCGTAATAAAGCAGTACGGAATGAAGCGCGTAGCCGTTATGGAAACGCAGCACCGGTCCGACATAGTATGAACCGTAATCCCAGAAGGTGCGCTCGATATACTCGAACGAGCCTGTGATAGTCGGCGTGCCCGGCGCGCCTATGGCGCACGGCGCGGTATAGATTTTACGCCATTTATTTTTTGAGCCTTCATATACGCGTACGGTATACTCGGATTTCGATACCCATACCATGTAATTTGTACGGCTGGATATGTTCCATTGATTGACGGGTTCGCTTTGGCGCACGATCTCGCTTTCGCCGATTATAATGTCGAGATGGTCGCCGAAATCCTTTGATTCAATCGGCGCTTCAAACGCATCGGCAAGCGACCGCACGGGAATGTATGTATTGCCCGCGTAATACTGCGCCGCGACGGGGAGGTATAGATCCTCGCCGAAAAAGGTTGCGTATGCCGAACCGAGATTGTATATGATCTGCTTATCCCCGACGGAGCAGACAACGCTGTCGTAGTCTTTATCATAGTATACCGATATGCCCATCGCCTCGGCGACGGCGCGCGCCGGAACGATAGTGCTGCCGTCAACGATTTTCGCGCGCGACGGGAGCTTAAGCATATCCCCGCCGACATATACGAACACTTCCTTTTCCCAAAGCGGTACGGCGCTGAATATGTACGAATTATACGCCGCGGCTTTGCCGCTGTCATCGGTGTACCAGCTCGTCTCGACCTCAAAGCTCTCGCCCGGGCGGATCGCTGTATCGTAGTACTTAAGCGTATCAACGCCTTCGACGAGCTTTACCGTAAAGGTATCGCCCAGCTCGTATTCCGGCACATCGTAATGCAGGTCAACGCTTTCGGTTATGCCGCCTATCCATTCACGGTCAGTTCCGGCGAGGACCCCGTTCTTATCGTATACCTCGATTTTTATGAATGAATCTATCACGTATTTTTTATCGTCGATCATTACCTTAAAATCAAGCGTTGAGGCGGTAGGCGCACCGGAACGCGGCGCCGGCGTGATTTCCGGAGCGGCTGTTTCAGCCGGTTCGGCCGTTTCCGTAACACCGTCGTCCGACGGCAAATTATCGGAAGAGTCGGTATCGTCATCCGGCTCGGCCGCAATATCAGCTTCAGCGGAAACGTCACCATCTGACAGAACATCGCTTTCGTCCCCCGAAGTGTCGGACAAAACCGGAGCTTCGGAGGCCTCGGGTACAGGCGCGGCATATACCGCGCTTTGTATGAGCATTGCCGATACAGCCGCAATACAGGCTGCGGTTTTTATAAAGCTTTTCATGAAAAAAATCCCCCTGTGATCATTATATTACAATGATACCATAAGGAGGATTTAAAGTCAATCGGGTTTTTGGAAAGTATTACCGAAAAATCATCGCATATTGCCGTAAAACAGGCTTTACGGACTTTTGCTCGGATTAATTCCCGCGCAAAAACAGTCGATTTACGCCGGTACAAAGTCCGGTTCCCGTGTCAACGTCAAAAATACAGCCGCAGAATTGGCCCTTGCCGCCGGCGGGACGGAATTTCTGCGGCAGGGGATTAAGGAATTTTTGCAGGATTATATCCTTATCCATACCGAGTACGGAGATTTGCGGACCGGTCATACCCAGATCCGTAATGTAACCCGTGCCGTTGGGCAGGATCATCTCGTCGGCGGTTTGCACATGGGTATGCGTGCCGAATACCGCGCTTACGCGCCCGTCGAGGAAGAAACCCATCGCCTGCTTTTCCGAGGTCGCCTCCGCGTGGAAATCGACAAATATGACATTTGTGATTTCTCTAAGCCGCTTTAATTCCCGTTCCACCGCTTCAAACGGCGAGTTATTTGAGTAGTTTAAAAACGTCTGTCCGATAAGATTTATTACCGCTATTTTAACGCCGTTGCCGGCGGTCATGACCACGGAGCCTTTACCCGGGGCCTCGCCGCAGTAATTTAGCGGACGTATCACATTGCCGCCATGCTTTATGATACTCTGTATTTCGTTAAGCGAACCCCATGTGTGATTGCCCATTGTTATGATATCCACGCCCGAACGCATTATTTCGTCATAGGTTGAACGCGTCAGGCCGTTGCCGTGCGCGGCGTTTTCGCCGTTGGCGATGACAAAGTCAATGCCCTCGCGGTATTTTATATCGTCCACGTATTGAAACAGCATATCGCGCCCGATGCGGCTGACAATATCGCCTATACATAAAATTTTCATGTTCGTATCCTTCCTTCTGTATAGAATTAAATAAGCCCCATGTATTATTTATTAAACTTATTCAATTCTCATGTCTGCATTAAATACAATATCCGGCATGGATCACTTAATGCAAACTATATAATGAAATAATTTTAGCAGAATAAGCGATATTAGTCAAGGGAAAAACAGATTGGAGATCCAAAATGGCTCGGAAATGGGGGCAAGTGAAAAATAACGGCGCTTGATTTTGCCGCGGCGTTTGTGAACAACGCGCGGAATGACGTGAATAAAAGGCGGACTTCACGCCATTTCCGCATCGGTATAAACGTCAGAAAAAGCGTTTGAGCCAGCCGCCGAGAGCGGTGGACAAAAACGAAAATAACGCATATACGATAACGGTGATCAAACCGGTCATAATGTAATAATTCGCGTCGCTGAAAATTATATCGCTGTTGTAGTAGAACACGAACGACAGCACGGAAATAACAGTCAGCACAAGCGGGAATTTAAAATTATACCCCACGCGTATGCCGTAGAACATCCCGATACCGAACAGGAATATGGTATTGATTGTGTACAGGAATGAGTTAAAAAGTATGCTAAGTCCCGTTTGTCCCAGGAATACAAATACAAGCGGCACGATATGGAATATGATAAGCGCAATTATTAAATAAATTTTCGACGTTTCCATCTCGAATTTGCCGCGCTTTATAAAATGCGTGTCCTCGTTAAGACCTTTTCTGAGTTTCTTTGCCATAATTATCTCTCCTTTCAATAATGGGCAAAGCCCCGCCGGCGGACATTTTCGGCTTGTATGCCGAAAATCAAGCGAAATACGCCGGTTTGGGACGGATCGTTTTAATGCGGTTATATTCTGACGCTTTCGCCGTTCCCGGCAAGATAGCGCTTTAAGTCCATGATCTCTATTTCCTTAAAATGGAACAGGCTTGCCGCGAGCACCGCGTCCGCCCGGCCGTCTCGGAACGCGTTGAGGAAATGCCCCATAGTTCCCGCGCCGCCCGACGCGATCACGGGTATTCCCGCGTTTTGCGATACCGCGCGCGTAAGCTCCAGATCGTACCCGGCCTTTGTGCCGTCTCTATCCATGCTCGTCAGCAGTATCTCGCCCGCGCCAAGATTTTCCGCCTCCTTCGCCCATGACAAAGCGTCGATCCCGGTATTGACCCGTCCGCCGTTAAGGTACACCTCCCAGCCGGTATTATCGCTTTTTCGCTTCGCGTCGATCGCGCACACCACGCATTGACTGCCGAACACCGCCGCCGCCTCGCTTATCAGCTCCGGCCGCTTTATTGCGGCGGAATTTACCGCGACCTTGTCCGCGCCCGCGTTTAATATTTTCCGAAAATCCCCGACCGTGCGTATTCCGCCGCCGACGGTGAACGGTATAAATACCTCCCGCGCCACCGCCTCGACCATATCTACGACCGTGTCGCGCGCGTCAGACGACGCGGTTATGTCCAGAAACACCAGCTCGTCCGCGCCCGCCGCGTTGTACGCCTTCGCGCATTCCACCGGGTCGCCCGCGTCCGTCAGGTTCACAAAATTTATTCCCTTCACCACGCGCCCGTTCTTTACGTCCAGGCACGGTATAATTCTTTTCGCGTACATATCTGCTCCTTATTCAATCGTAATTATCCTATTCCGCGCGGCCGTCGGCGCGATTCATTATTTTATCTCCAGGCCGTCAATGCTGATATTGAGAACGCCGTCGGCGTAATTAAACGAAATTCCTTCGTCCTCTATCGACTCGGGGCGTATAAGCGTACGCCCGTCGATATGGTAAGCGGGAATTTCCTTGCCCTCGTAATACGCCTTTACGTCCGACCTCACCACATCGGCATACGGCGTGTCATTTTCGCCCTTTTGCGGAATTTCGGCCGGATCAATATTATAATACTCGGGATTTCTCGATATATCGAGCCGCTGCTCGTCCGCGTTCCAGAATACATCAAAGCCGTAGCCGCGCAGATCCTCCGCGATCACCGTACAGTAGCCGCCCACAAGATAGCACGGTATTTCCGCGTTGTTGATAAACGTGCGGATACGCGTGTTGTACGCCGTATCGATCGTCCGCGAACGCAGCATATATATGCCGTCGAAATATTCCTCGCTTTGGTAGCTATTGCCCATAACGGCATATATGCCGCCCGAAAGTCTGTAAACGTTTGCGTACTTGCCGACGTTTAAAACCTCGTGGCCGGACGCGTCGAATATCTTATTTTCATAGTTTACGCGAAGTTTGTAAAAGCCCTCGCCCTGCGGCTCTATCTTGTCGGCGTCAACGCCGAACTCGACGACGACCGTGCCGTTTTCGTTAACAAGTCCGCTGCGTCCGTCACGTCTGTATAACGACAACCCCTCGTTCGGTCTGTATTTTTCGTACGCGTCACGGTCAAATTCCACACGTACCGCTTCGCCGCTTTTAAAATCAAACGCCGTCACCGGGCCCTCCGAATGGTCGTTCATAGGGCCGCCTATCACGCGCCATGTCCCGACCGTGGTATCGTCGATCCTCACAAGATAGGTGTCGCTGTCCGCTATGCGCGTTTTTTCGAAATCGTACCCGGCATGCACCGTAATATTCGCCGTAAACGTCATCGCCGCCGCCAAAATCCATGCTGCTCTTTTCATTCCTTCTCCTCCTGAGGTAAATTTTAGTTTATCGCGCAGTTGCTTACGGCGGGTAGAAGCCTCCCTTGTCAAAGGGAGGGGGACCGCCGTAGGCGGTGGAGGGATTCATTTTTACAGAAAACCGCATATTGCAGCGATTTGTTATAATTACGGAATCCCCCGCTACGCTGACAACCCCCTTTGACAAGGGGGCCTTAGCAGAGCGTTCCCGTGAGTGAAATTGCATATGGGCACACGTTTGTAGGGCGGGATGCCCACATCCCGCCGTGTTACGTAACGCCATATACAGCTGCGCGATAAACATAAATTCACATCTCCGCAAATCTTTGCAATATCTCCATACCCTTTTCCCCGCTTTTTTCGGGGTGAAACTGCACGGCGAACACATTATCCCGCTCAACCGCGATTGCCATTTTTTCACCGTATTCGGTATACGCCGAAATTATTTCCGCACCGGGCGTCGTCACATAATATGAGTGCACAAAATACACGAACGGATCTCCCGTTAAAATCCGGCTTTCCTTTGCCAATGTTATATCATTCCAACCCATATGCGGGATTTTTAACCCCCTGTCGGGTATTCTTACGACTCTGCCGCGGAACACGCCAAGTCCCCGCACTCCCGGACTTTCCTCGCTTTCCTCAAACAAAAGCTGCAAGCCGAGACATATACCCAAAAACGGTTTTTTCGCCGCTATAACGCCGCGTATTACATCGTCGAGTCCTTTATCTCTAAGGCTCGCCATCGCTTCGCCGAACGCGCCCACGCCGGGCAAGATCACCTTGTCCGCCGCCAAAATCGCGTCCTTGCCGCCCGTGATCTCCGCGTCCGCGCCAAGATAGTCAAGCGCGTTTTTTACGCTGTGCAGGTTCCCCGCTCCGTAATCTATAATAGCAATCATTTTAATCTCCCGAAAATCAGAATTTACGCGCCGTAAACCGCTTCACGGCGCTTTTATTATATCATATATTTGCAGACTGCTTCGCAGTCGGCGCCGCGCCGCGCAAAGTATGATAAAATTTTCTCTCAAGCGTCAAACGCTTTGCGTTTGATACCGTGATGTTATTATACCACATTATGCGCAAAATGGCAATAGAACGAAAAAAATATACAAATAATTTCAAAAACCTCTTGACAGATCCCGTTCACCATAGTATTATTGTATTAGTTAACTAATACAATAATATAAGGAGGCGGTTTAATTGCAATGGAGCTTTTCGGGAGACAGGCCGATATACGCGCAGATCGTCGAGCAGATAACGCGTGATATAGTATCGGGCGGACTGATCCCGGGCGAGAGGCTGCCGTCGGTGCGGGATATGGCCCGGGAGGCGGGCGTGAACCCGAATACGATGCAGCGGGCGCTTGCGGAGCTTGAACGCGAGGGGCTGGTATATTCTCAGCGCACAAGCGGGCGGTTTATAACCGAAAACAAGGATTTGACAGCGTCGCTCAAGGAAAGAACGGCGCGTGAAAAAACGGGTAAATTCCTTAATGAAATGCTTTCGCTCGGCTATACGGCGGAGCAAACGGCGGAGTTGATATTAAATTATGAAGGGACGGAGGAAAATGAGTGAATATATATTAGACTGCGGCGGGGTAACAAAGCGATTCGGCTATGTTACCGCGCTTAATAATGTAAGCCTGCGGCTTACGCCGGGCAAAATCGCAGGCCTTCTCGGGCCTAACGGCAGCGGCAAAACGACGCTTATTAAAATTATAAACAAGCTGCTCGTGCCGGACGAGGGCGCGGTGTACATTAACGGCCTGCGGCCGGGAACGGAAACTAAAAAGCTGATTTCGTATCTGCCCGACTGCGAATCTGTAAACGGGAATATGAGCGTTGATGAGCTTATCGGACTGTTTTCCGACTTCTATGCGGATTTCCGCGCGGACACATCGCGCGCGATGATTGACAATCTCGGGATCGATCCGAAGGTGAAGCTTAAAACGCTCTCAAAGGGCAATCGTGAAAAGGTACGGCTTATCATGGCGATGAGCCGCCGCGCGAAGCTGTATCTGCTCGACGAGCCGATAGGCGGAGTAGACCCGGCGGCGCGCGATTACATTATAAACAGCATTATAACGAATTATTCCCCCGACGCGGCGGTGCTAATTTCGACGCATCTAATCGCGGACGTGGAGAAAATTCTTGACGAGGTAATTTTTATACGCGAAGGCTCGGTTTTGCTCCACGAAAACGCGGATGCGCTGAGGGAGCGCGAGGGCAAGAGTGTTGACGCTGTATTCAGGGAGGTATTCAGATGTTAGGGAAATTGATTAAACATGAATTTAAAGCTACAAAATCAATGCTGCTTATTTTCGCGGCGCTTTTGGGCATGGCGGCCGTTATAGCGGTAATACTCGGTATAAACATTGCCGCGAAAGGCGGCGATGCTTTGGCGGGCGGGGAAAGCTCGGACGTTATAACCGGTACGTCCGCCATGATAATGATGCTTGCGGTGCTGGCGTTTGCGTTTTTAAATATTTTCACGTTTACCTCCGTGTTCATCGGCGCGATAAACCGGTTCCGAACAAATCTGCTCGGTAACGAGGGGTACCTTATGCACACGCTGCCCGTCACACCCGCGCAGCATATCGCGGCGAAGCTTATTCCCGCGATCGTGTGGACAATTTTGGGCATAATCGCCGCGCTGGCGTCGTATGCGATAATCATGCTCGGATTTATTCCGGGAATTGGCGCGCCGCTGCCGGAGCTGTGGAACAGGGGTATCGACGCGTTTTCATCGGCGGGAGAAGGACTGATATTCCCGGGCGCGCAGCTCGCGCTTGCGGCACTCGAACTGCTTATGTCGGCGGTTGTCGCGCTCGCTCAATTCTATCTGCATATTTATGCCTCCATGGCGGTTGGGTATTCGTTAAAAAATCACCGCGCCGCCGCGTCCGTGGGCGTGTTTATAGTTTTGAGCATAGCCTCGGGATTGCTCGACAGCGCGATTTTTACTCCGCTGTCGAACGCGTTTGACAACGCGTCCGTACTGATGAACCTTGAGACGCTGTATTCCGCCGTCTGCGCCGCGGGATTTTACGTTATCGCCGCATGGTTTTTGGATAGACGGCTGAATCTGCAGTAGGACATGGGAGATATAAATTTTAGTTTATCACGCTAATGTGTATGGGAAACACAAACACCGTAGGGGCGGTCATTGGCCGCCCGTGTTCCGTAATTTTATACGGTATACGTCGAGCGTTAGCCTCCCTTGTCAAAGGGAGGGGGACCATGCGCAGCATGGTGGAGGGATTCATTTATACAGAAAACCGCATATTGCAGCGATTTGTTGTAATTGCGGAATCCCCTCGCCA
>CANQYQ010000034.1 GCA_947628155.1 uncultured Clostridia bacterium | reverse complement strand
CCTCGTAAACGAGCGGCTTTTCGTCAAAAACCTCGCCCTCTGGCGCTACCTGCTCGCCGTATTTCTCATCGCGGCCGCCGTTTAACGCCATCAACAGCACCTTCGCGAGATTGCACCGCGCGCCGAAATACTGCATCTGCTTACCGACCTTCATCGCCGATACGCAACACGCTATCGCGTAGTCATCGCCGTACATATCGCGCATTACGTCGTCGTTTTCGTACTGTATCGAATCCGTGTCAATCGAAA
This sequence comes from uncultured Clostridia bacterium, assembly GCA_947628155.1. Taxonomy (GTDB): domain Bacteria; phylum Bacillota; class Clostridia; order UBA1381; family UBA1381; genus 12844. The sequence continues at coordinate 16,760 of CANQYQ010000034.1, read as the reverse complement.
CCTTCGCGCAGAAATCCTTGAATCCCTGCGGCAAATCCTGCGACCATAACACCGTCAGGTTCGGCTCCGCCGACGGGCCGAGATTGTAAAGCGTCTGCAGGAAGCGGAAGCAGGTTTTCGTCACCATGCTGCGTCCGTCGACCGACACACCGCCAAGCGAGCACGTTACCCATACCGGGTCGCCCGCGAATAAATCGTTGTATTCCGGCGTGCGAAGATGCCGCACGAGCCGCAGCTTTAGTACGAGATCGTCGATCAGCTCCTGCGCGCCCTCCTCGGTCAGTGTGCCCTCGGCTATATCGCGCTCGGCGTAAATGTCAATAAACGCGGAAATTCTGCCTATGCTGTTAGCCGCGCCGTTCTGCTCTTTTATCGCGCCGAGGTAGCCGAAATAGAGCCACTGTATCGCTTCGTACGTGTTCTCGGCGGGACGCGAGATATCGCAGCCGTACGCCGCCGCCATCTGCTTTAGGCGCTCCATAAACTCGAGCTGCTTCGCTATATCCTCCAAAAGCTGTATAGTATCGGCGGACATATCGAAATCGCGTTCGCCCACGCACTTTTTGTCCGCCCTTTTCTGCTCGATAAGATAATCCATGCCGTAGAGCGCGACGCGGCGGTAATCGCCGATAATCCGTCCGCGCGCGTACGCGTCGGGAAGTCCGGTCAAAATCCCCACGTGGCGCGCCTTGCGCATAGTGTCTGTATACACGCGGAAAACGCCGGTGTTATGCGTCGTCCTGTACTCAAATTCCTCGGTGATTTTCGGACTTATCTTATAGCCGTACGCCTCACACGCCTGCACCGCGTTCCTGTAACCCGCGAACGGGTTAACAGCGCGCTTTAAGGGCGCGTCGGTCTGCAATCCTAAGATTATATCCTCGCCCTTTTTGATGTACCCCGGCTCGTAGGCGAGAAGCGACGATACGCGCTCCGTGTCCACGTCCAGTACGCCGCCCTTTTCGTTTTCGGCGATAAGAAGCGCCTTTACGCGCTCGCTTGCCGATTTTGTGCGCTCGGTCATTCCCGAAAGGAACGCGCCGTCTCCGCCGTACGGCGTGAAATTGAGATTTATAAAATCCCGTACGTTGATCTCGTTTGTCCAGTCTCCCTTTTTAAAGCCTCTCCATGCGTCCATTGTCATTTCCTCCTGTAAATTCACGTTTCCCCTGTGTCCGCGGTACAAAAAAACCGCGTGAACACCCTTTTACGATGCCCAGACGGTCGGCTTTTTGCGGCTCCCGCTCCACCATAGTTAATCTATGCACCCGTCAGTTACGAAAGCCGTTTGTTTTCTCTGTAGCTTTAATATAACATATACGGCGGATTTTGTCAATATATATTTTTAAAAATTTTATACTATATTTTGTGGTGTCATTGCAAACCCGCCACAATTTCTTGTATCGGCAATTAATGCTTGCGCAAGTATGCGCCTTTTAGCGGGTGTTTGCAATTTCCGGCGGGAAAATCCGCCGTAAATAATAAAAAACCACCGCGGACAAAAGTCCGCGGCGATTTTTTTATCTCATGAAAGGAACATGAAAATTCGCTTTATAATTACATACCCCACGATACAAGTACCATCGCGATATCCTTTGAATCGATATTACCATCACGGTTTAAGTCATACTGCGCGAAGCTATCGTCGTATGTAGTTACATCGCCTGTAGGTGCGTTCGATTTACCGAAGTACGCTACGGCCGCCGACAAATCGTAAAGGTCGATATGCTTGCTGTCGTCGATATCACCCGCAAGGAACGTTACCGGAGCTGTTACATCGGCAAAGCCGTCGGACGCTGTAACGGTCAAATCACCGTCCATTACGTTGTTCCAAACGTTAATTACATGCGCGGTGTCGCTGCCGCCCTTGATCACCGCGTCAACGGTGTATGTGCGATAACCCTTGCCGCTGAATTTGAACGTGTAGCGTGAACCCATTTCCTCGGGAACAGGAACGTCAAGCGTGATCTTGTAGCCGTTCGCGTTCGCTTCAGCTGCACCTGCTTCATCAAGTACCTCTACCTGTTCAGCGGCGGTGGTTGTTTCCGTCGAATTATATTTGAACTTTGCGTCCTTGTCAACCACTACGCCGTCCGGTAATGATTCACCCTCGTCGAGCTCTCCAAGATCAATCGTCGCCGAATACGGCTCGGGAGCGGACGCGCCCTCATGAACGCCGCCGTTGACCTCTACCTTCATTGCTGTATAATCAGCAGCCTTGTCTGTCTTAACCTCATTCGGGAACATCAGATTGATCTGTACTTCCCGCGTATCCGGTTCAAGCGTCGAATCTCCACCGCCGATTTGACCCTGATAACTGTCATCAGAGCCGTCATTTTTTCCGAACGTAAGTGTACCTGTCTCACCGGCAGCTGCATATACATTCACTATATTATCAGCGGTTTTAGTCGTGGTAACGACATTAGTCTCGGCCGTCTCATCAACGCTGAAATCAACCTTGCCGTAGCCAAGGAATGTAACCGTGCCGACTACTATCGAATGGCCGGAATCATAACCTTTTATAACCTCCGGATCCTTCGTGTCAAAGTTAAACTCATATCTGTCATCTCCGGCGTCTATAACATTTATAAACGGCTGTGCCGGAGCAATTTCATAATCCATTGCGCTGTTGTTTACAAATTTCAAATCAACGGTATTGAGCTCGTTGATCTCTGTACCCGCCGCGGCGCGTACAACGATGTCATATGTTCTCGTATCAAGCGCCTCCGTTAACGCCAACATACCCGCTTCCGGATCATCCTCGGCATCCTTGTGCTCCTTGAAGTATATGCCTACCTCAGTCGCCGTAGGAAGCTCACGGGGATTACCGTCAAGCTGCGGTATACCATCGTCAAAATTCCAGCCTTCGCCGAGCTTATCGTCTTTGGCAAGATCTGAAAGCTCTTCAAACGTTCCTGTACCTGTAGGCGGATTCTCCTCCTCGGAAGTTTCGCCTCCAACGGCACGACCGCAGCTACCCTCCTGGTAATATGTGTTACCAAGGTTTTCAGGCTGGGCATACTGGCCCATTTTGCCCGCAACGCCGCCTGCCGCTTCCGGCTTACTATCATTGCTAACGTTGCCTGTATTAAATACATCGTTTACAGTTGCCCGCCCATTATAAGGGGTTCCTTCGGTTAATCGGCCGACAACTCCGCCCGCTGCACCGTCTCCGGAACCATTTTTCTTTACGTCTCCTGTGTTATACACATCTTTTATTTTTGCGCCGCTTAACCCGTCGCCGACAACGCCGCCGACAACGCCGCTACCTGTTACGGTAACATCGCCTGTGTTATAGCTTCCTGACACATTGCCTTCGGTGCTGCCGACAATTCCGCCGACTCTGGCGCTATTCCTATCTGTATTGGCGCTGACCGTACCCTCATTTGTGCAGTTCGTCAATGTTCCTTTGATGGAACTGGAGCCGGCAACGCCGCCGATATTTCCGCCGCCTCTTGTGTTTGTAACATCTCCGCTGTTGCTGCACTTATCGACAGTGCCGTTGGTTCTTCCGACTATGCCGCCTATATAGTTGTTATTGTCGTCACCACTTATGTCGCCACTGTTTTCACAACCTGTTATGTTTGCATAATTGCCGTCGCCGACTATGCCGCCCAACATGTTGTACTCTCCTATTCCGGCAACAGTACCCGAAAATTCACAATTATCTATCGCTGTCATATCATTGCCTTCGGTGCTGCCGACTATGCCGCCAACTCCAACATATTTAGTAGTGATTCCGACTTGACCGACCGCATTGGATTCCACGGTACAGTCGCAAGTAACGTCCTTTATCGTACCGCCCTTTGAGAGTCCGACAACGCCGCCTGCATATTGTCCGCCCTGCACCGTGCCGCTTACATGAAGGTTTTCGACCGAAAACGGCGCTTCTACATAGCCGAATAATCCCTGCGGATCCGATGAGCCCCTATTCTCCAAATTAAGCGTTATTGTGTGACCGTCTCCGTCAAAGTGAAAAGTAGCAGCATAACTAATGTAACTGGTTTTCCATCCTATCGGGGAAAAATTAATGCCATAAGGCTTCGGCTTGTTCTCTGACACATCAATGTCGTTCATTAACTTAAAATATTTATCATAGAAGCAACGGGAATTGAACATTGTGAAATTGCTCAAGTCCATCAGGTCTTCCCTAGTACTTATCTGATACGGATCCTCCTTCGTTCCTGCGCCGCCATGTGTCCATGTCGGCTCCGCCGCTAATGCAATCCCGTCATCGGCGATCTCCGCCGCTTCCTCGGCCGTCTCGACAACAGCCTCATCCTGTGCTGCAGCGGCTTCGTCAACCTCGTCCGCGAGCACGGGGATCGCCGTCGATGTCGCCGCCAGAGCCGCAGCCAAAGCCGCAGCCAAAATTTTTCTTTTTTTCATCATTTTGTTCCTCCTTGTTTGTTTTTTTATAAAGCTCAAAAGCTTATATGCATAATTATACACCCCCCCCCCTGTGTCAAGCTTTTTTGCAAAAAAAATTCCCGAAAAATCAAATTTTTCGGGAATTTTTATAATTATACCGGATTTTTTTATTTTACCCAATCCTTATAGCCATTAATTATAAGCTGTAAATCGTCCTCGGTCATTTGTTGGTTTTGTTTGTGTCCTAACTGTTCCTCGAAAAGATTATGGTAACGTAAACGATATCCGCTTCATGTTTGAGGTTTATTCTTCCTTCGCCATTACTCCTTCTTGCACCCATATTATCCCTCCTTTTCAAGTTAAAGAAAAGGTAATAGGTTTTTAATTTTTATAATCATTAGCATTTTTATCTTATATTGTCAAAACGTTACTGAACGTGGTTTTGCTGAATAAATTTTTTATTTACTTGCTAGATAAATTTTTTTATTTACTTTACCAATTTTACCGTGAAAAATCCAACTGTCGTTTTCGATTAATTTATCGCATGTTATTGACAAACTAACGGCGTTAGTTTATAATATTATTTGGGAATTATTGTTTGCGGAGGAATTTATGGGCAGAAAAGGATTGAACAGGGAGCATATAGTTAAAACGGCGATCAAAATTATAGAAGAGCGCGGTGTAATGAATTTTTCCCTTCATTTGCTTGCGGATGAGCTTGGAGTTAAGACAGCCTCGCTGTATAATCACATCGCCAACATTAACGATTTATTTTATGACGCCGGAATATACGCGCTGAAAACACTTGAAAATTGTCTGAGAGATGCTGTAAGCTCAAAGGAGCGCGACGAAGCGCTTCGCTCGCTTGCATACGCATATCTCGATTTTGCACATGAGAAGCGGGAGCTGTATGATTTTATCATGTATATACGCACCCAAAACCATGTCGGAATAGATGATTTTGTAACAAGCGCGAATATCCCGATAGTCGAGGTGCTTTCATCATATGACATCGATAAAACCGACCTCGTGCACCGTCACCGTTTGCTGCGCAGTATACTTCACGGGTTTATAACCCAAGAGCGTTCCGGCTTTTTTAAGCACAGTCCGGAAAGTATACAAAAGAGCTACGAGGTCGCGATAAACTGCTTTTTAAATGATATCCATAACGCGGAAAATAACAGGGAGGAATAAAACAATGAAATTAAGAAAAATCATTTCAGCGGTGACGGCGGCGGTAATGCTTATGCCTGTTGCTGCATATGCGGCCGACGCTGCGGTAAGCTATCCGTTCGGAACGCTGACAAGACAGATGGAAACGCTTGACAGAGGTCTTGTCGCGATGAAAACCGACGGCGGCATTTATCTGTCATGGCGGCTTATGAGCGACGAGGATACGCGGTTCGGCAGCGGTACGGAAAACGTGACGTTCGATATTTACCGCGACGGTGAGAAAATCGGCACGGAGGAAGATACTACGAATTTTCTTGACCCTGACGGCGCGGAGGAATCGGAGTATTACGTTATTTCCTCCAAAGGCGATCAGAGCAAAACTGTTTCGACGTTTGAGAGCGGTTCAAATTACTTCGATATCCCTCTTAACCGCCCCGCCCGGTCACCATATGGGCAATATACCATAAATGATTGCTCGACCGGCGATCTTGACGGGGACGGTGAATATGAAATTATTGTCAAATGGGATGCTAACGGTAAGGATAACTCACAAAGCGGCACGACCGGAGAGGTATTGCTTGACGCTTATGAGCTTGACGATGAGGAGCTTTTAAAGCGGTTGCAACTAGAGCAGCGATGCATTGAGGATAGTATCAAGACGAAAAATGAGTACATAACCGCATGCGTAGAGCAGACGGAAAAATTGAATTAATACAATATTGTACCCGGTGCGGTATCGGATATATTAAAGCCTCATGCCATGTTGTCGCCATGACAGGGGACACTAAAACTATTGTATTAATTCGGGGACACTAAATTGTCAATTGTGTCAAAGTTTTAACATCAGCTCGGGGACACTAAAACTTAAAATGCATGGAATATCAGGCATACTGAATATGTGTGTTAAATATAGTAGAAATGCCCATTTACTGTTTATTTTTCGGATTTTGGATATGGTCTCTTTTCGTCAGTTCTGCCGAGAAGATAATCAACGCTTGTATCATAATAATCCGCCAATTTACACAATGCATTGATAGGTATATTAAGTCTGCCGAGCTCATAATCCGAATATGTTGTCTGATGTACATTCAGCATATCAGCCATCTGTTTTTGACTTAAATCTCTATCTTCACGCAAATCTCTTATGCGCAATTTCATCTTCATCACCTAAAAAAATATTAACATAAGGGAATATCCCGTATTGACTTTTAAGGTATATTCCCTTAAAATATATTGTATGGGGACGGTGATTTTTATGAACGAAAAAATTTGCTGCTTTTGCGGACATCGTGAAATCCTTGACGCTGGCATTGAAAAGCGTGTTCGTTCTGCGGTTATGGAGCTTATACGCGACGGTTTCACGGAATTTTACAGCGGCGGAATGGGTGAATTTGATAAAATTTGCGAGCGCGCCGTGCGCGTTTTGAAGCATGATTGCGATAAAATCAAGCTGAACCTTGTGCTGCCGTATATGTCCGCAAGGATAAATAACGACCGCGAACAATACGCGGCGCTGTATGATGAAATTATCGTGCCGGATTTGGGGAGCATCCATTACAAGCGCGCGATTACCGCGCGGAACCGTTGGATGGCCGACCGCGCCGACGCGGTGCTCGCATACATTTGCCGCAATTACGGCGGTGCATATGTGATGTTCGATTACGCAAACAAGATTGAAAAAAGGATTATAAATCTCGGGGCTTTGCCGACGGTGCGATGAAAGGCGCTGATCTCAGCAATCTTTATATTTACAATAATGATTTGACGTTTGACGGCGACGTGTTCGATGAAAATATCACCGTTCACGCGTATGACGAATCGACCGCGAAAGCCTACTGCGATGAGCACGGCATAAAATTCGCGTCCATTCAGGTAAGCTTCAGCTATATGGCGAACGAAAACTATGATACCGGATTTGAAAGCTTTGTTGATACTTTCATTGTGACACAAGGCGGCGCGGTTACGGACGCAAAGTCCATAAACGGCATAACCTATGGAAATAATCCGAGAACAGACGCTTACCCCGACGCCACTACCGGTATCAAGGCCGCGAAGAACGGGGATAATACATATCTTGTTCCTGTAGCGGGAGAATTTTCAACGCGCGGCAGAAACTCATGGCTTGAGATTGACGATAAAGTGGAGCTGGCAAACGTAAGCGAATACACGCTTAAATTTGATATCATGTATCCTACCGACTGCGGAACTCTCACTCTGACCTTCTCCGACGGAGAGAAAAATATTGACAGCATAGAAATGACTCAAGGTATGGAAACCGACACATGGTACACCTACACATATCATTACGATGCCGACAAGAACCTCACAAGAACGATAAGCAGAGGCGCGAACATCATAGAGGAAAAGGATTTAGGCCCTTCAAACGGAACATACGCGATAAACAAGATAGATTTCAACCGAAATCCCGACAGCGTCAATCCGAGCACGCTTTGGGGCGGCTGGGGCAACCACGGTATGGGCGCTTGCGCGCTCGCGTATATGGATAATATACAGGCGTTTACACCGGAGCTGTCGGCCGCGCGGTTTGTCGTGACAGACGCATACGACTGCCCTGTCGAGGGAGCGTATGTGACAATGGACGGCACGACCGAGGTAACGGATAAGGACGGCGTCGCGCAGATACGGCGCGAGCACGGACAGTATACCGCCGATATATCAGCCGACGGCTATAAGAGTAAATCCGTGGACGTGTCGCTACTTGAGGGCGTTGAGAAAATCGCGGTTAAACTGGATTATGAGGATAAAGAGATAACGGAATTTTCATTTGATAAGTCCGAAATCACAATCCCTGTCGGTCACGCGGATCACGTTCCGTATACGCTTCTTCCGGTATCTCTCGACAACGGAGTCACGTTCGCAAGCTCCGACCCGTCTGTTGCGGATATTGATGAAAACGGCGCGATTTCGGCAAAAAAAGCGGGAACCGCGGTAATCACAGCGTCAAAGGGAGACTCGTCGGCGCAGTGCACCGTTACCGTAATAGACGCTGATTACGAGAGAACGCCGTCAAGCATTATTCTGACCGGCGCTGACGAAGCTGCGGAAAATATATTCGGCAGTGGCGGCGAAATCACTGTGGCCGCCGAGGTGTATGACCAAAACGGAGCGAGGATATACGATGCGCCCGTAAGCTTTACATGCTCGGATGAAAGCGCGGAGATATATGATAACGCCGTTATTATAAAAGGCGGCAAGGGCGATGTTACCATAAAGGCCGTATGCGGCGGCGTTTCAGCTGAAAAAACGATAAAAACCGCCGCATCGGAAAAGACCGAATACGTGTCGTCCGACTTCTCGCAGAATGTGCGGCTGCTTCAAGGCAGAGAAGCGCAGTCGCAAAAGCTTGACGGTACGGGAATTACGCTCAACGTCGGGAACCGCAGCGGCGGCGGAGACAGCTACACCGGCTTTGTTATAGAAAACGGTGTCCTTAAAGCTCAGGCGGGACAATTTAATACAGCAAACCGAAACGCGTATTTGGCTTTTGACAATCCTCCGAAATTCGGCGGCTCAAATGAATACCTGTTCACGACCAAGCTGAAATTTACAACAGGCGACGCCGCTGTCGCAATCACAGGCGAAGGCGGTTCCGTGGTGTCGCTGTCGCCAAGTGTGTCGGGACTGGAAATGAATACCGAATATATATACGATTTGCTCTATTCCAACGGTTCATTCACACAGACTATAACAAATACGGAAACAGGCGAGGTAACCGAATCGCCCGTATATTCCTCGGCAACCGGAATTTCGAGAATTGATATTACATCCGACGGCAGCAGGGCAGCGGTTGAATTTGACGATATGCGCATTGTATCGGCGGGAAAAATCATATCAAAGGCAACCGTGTGCCTGTATGATACGGACGGCAATCCGGTTCAGGGCGCGGCTGTCACATCCGATAAAGAAACGGTTACATCCGCCGCTAACGGCAGAGCGTCCGTAAGATGCTTCACGGGGGCAAATACGTTCACTGTTTCATATAACGGAACGACCGTTACGCGTTCGGCGGAGATATCCGCGCAAAACAACATAGTAGAAATCAAGCTTGACACTTCTTCGTCAATAAATCTGATTGATGGCAGCGTACCGGTGTATTTTGTGAAAAATACGGATAACATCAGATTTATGAAGGCAAAATACAGCGAGGATATATTGACAAGCGTAGAATATATTGAAAAAAAGCAGCCGCGCGGCGCTGGTATTATCGAGCTGCCCGCGGACGGCGGCGAATATAAGCTGTTCGTATGGGATGAAATGACGCCGCTTACAGAAGTATATACAAATATCTCTCAATGACGGCGGAAGTCCTGAACAGACATCGGGCCTCACGCGGATTTCCCGCGTGAGGCCCGATGTCATTACAGCAGTCGCGCGCGAATCATATCAAATGCACGTATTTTTAGGCATATACCGTTACTGCGCCGCAATTATACGTGATATCCTGCTTCCCGCAAACCGAAGAAGAACCTTCTCTGCATTTCATTTGATATTACGTTTACGGGCTTTAGCTGTCCCACGGAATACCCGGCGTATCGCGGCAGAGCGGATACGGCTGCAGGAACAGCACCTCCGCCGGTTTACATAATCCCTTAAATAAATTGTTTTGTTTACTTTTATATCTGGCGGAAATTTTGTATTGAATTTAGCTTTTGCCCGCGATATAATGCAAATGCTCATCGGAGGGTAAACTGTTCGATTTGGGAACGGCAAACCGGATAAGATGGCATTCTGAAACGGGAGATTGTTTTTATTTTCAATATTATTAACCCTGTATTTTGACCGGGAGATATGCTTATATCCCTTGCAGAAACACCTTTTATCAACCTAAGTTGAGCAAGCCGCTCGGCAAATTTTTCATCAATGTACACAGAATCACCTAATTCTATGTATAATTGTACCGCACGTATATAGAAATTATATCAAGTTTAACAGGCAATATCTATTGACATATTCAGTCCGCTTTCGGGCAAAGTATTGCTTCAAGCGGCTTTTTCACTATCTTTGAGCATATTTTTACAACGACGCCCGTCAGCAATGCCGCTATTACCGTACCCTCTCTTATTCCGACTATGGAGAAGTCAAAGAATATCAGGGACAGAAGTATTGCCAGTATTACATTGGAGATATCAAAGACGATCTTGACGTTTCCAAACTCCCTGCCGGTCGTATCGGAAACCGCTTTTACAAAGGCCTCTCCCGAATTGAGTATCACGTTTGCCGTAACCGAGAGCGATATGCCGAAGCCGAGAATGACAGTGCCGATAAGCACCATCGCCAGCCTTGCGGGATATGCCGGAACGGGAATAGCCGATACCATCCACATCCCGAAATCGGTAAACCATCCGAACAGGAATGACAGCGGAACCTGCAGGAGCTGTATCAGCTGAAATTTGCTCCGCAGCACTATGATTTGTCCCACTATTAAAACGCAGTTCCATATGATAAGCCATGTGCCTAATGAAAAAAAGCTGAATTTAAAGCTCATCACATTGGCTACGGATGAAATGGGCGATACACCAAGCTCTCCGTGCTTTGTAAACGCGACGCCTATCGCCGCGAAAAACAGTCCGATAATAAATAAAATATACCTCTTTGCGATTTCGGTTTTACTCATTTTTATTCCTCCGTTATATGCTGAAAATTTGACACATCAATCGAACACCCTATAGCAAGGTCTGTGTTCGTCGAAATACTGCAGATTTACAGAACCGTTTTCATTTGCCGCGGTCGTGTATCCCGTCGGGTGTAGCACGGTGCATTCCGTCATTATTTTATGCAAAAATGCAGCCGCTTGTGGCTTTCGCCGTATAATCTGCCGCCCGGCCACCATATATCATCGTTCATATAACATTCACTGTTCCCCGGATACGCGCCGAGTACAACAGTTTTCCACATACGCCGCAACGGATTTTGTTAAACGCGCCGGTTCTCGGCGTTTCAATGGTCCGAGCCTGAAACTCCCCCATACTCTGTATCGGTATTTGCCTTCGTATGACGGCATAAATCTTATGCGGTATATGCGTCTCCGTCGTAAGATCCGGCTATTTTCTTTGATTCGTTCTCGTTGTGAAACTCGCCGTATATCTATCCGTAAACGGATCTCCGATTGAATATCCCGCGAACTCAAATTCCGCCATATCCCATTTTCTCATAAAAGCTTCCAATTAAACCTCGTTGTTTCTCTACGATCCGCTTATCCATTTCATACGCACGGTTTAAGTCAATCGGGAACTGCTTGCCGCGCTGCTCCGCTTTGCGCTTCTCATCGAACATCCCCGCGTAATATTTCGTTTTTTCTATTTTACCACTTTTTTCGCTTCGGTTCAATAGCAATATAAAATCCCGTCCGCTATTTTTGCAGACGGGATACTCTTAAATACTGATTATCGCTTTTTCACCGGGAAAAACACGCGCGTTTCCCATTCCGAAGGCGGGATTTTGTCAAAATGTGAAGTTACGTATATCTCATACGGCGGCGCGGCTATTTCATAGCCGTTTTCGCTTATCCATTTTGTCACCGCACCGTATGCCTCGGGAAGCTTAGAATACGGTCCGTAGTGCGTCGTCACGGCGCACATTGCGCCCGGCATGATTTTATCCGCCTTATCCGCGTCCGCAACCCCGAGCGCAAGCTCTATATCGCTGTTTTCGGGATCAAATTCCTTGTCGTGATACACCGCCAGACACACTCCGTCAAGTACTATATTCTCGTCCGCGACACGCTTATAAAGCGCGCCGTAATACTTGCCGAAATCGTCCACTCCCATATTCTGCCGGCACGATATAACATGTCTGTCCTCTGTTTTTACAATTTCAATCTTATAATCATTTTGATAACTCATAATATTACCTGTCCTTTCCAATTCTCTCACATGCGCGCTCAGCTCGGAAAGAATATCCATTGTTTCGTGAACCGACCTCCAGAGCGTATCGCGCTGCTTCATTAAATTTGATAAAATTACGTCCTGACAAGAAATCATGTCTTTGATTTCGGACAGCGCAAATCCGTAATATTTGAGCTTATTTATAAGCAGCATGAGCGGAATTTGCTCCTCGCTGTACTCGCGGTAGCCCGTTTCGGGATTTACGAACGCGGGCTTTATAAGCCCGATTTTGTCATAATGGCGCAGAGCCTTTACCGTTACCATGCACGTTTTTGAAAATTGCCCTATCGAAAGCATTGACATTACCCCCTGTTTTAACGTATTTGTTCCGGAACAAGTACATTATACAGTATACCCTTACGGGAGAGTCAATAGGTATTTTGAAAATTTCTTGAATTTTTTGCGATTATATTATTACCACCTTCCCCGCCTATGTTCGATAGTTATATAAAATTAAGAACAAAAATCCTGAAATCTGTTTGAGTTCGGGATTTTTTACAATTTACAGTATCATAATTAAGCGCGTTTATGCCATATCAGCCACCGGATAATATCCCTGTCGTGTGCTATATACCAGCCGTTCGCGCCTTCTATTGTGATTCATTATAAAATCGGTCACATCATAGGGCGAATAATGAACGCGCTTAGTAAAATCGGTCGAGCTGCTTTCGTAAATGTAGGGACTGACGTTTTCGCAGTTTATTTTAACCTCAAACTGCCCCGTCACGCATAAGGACAGAACCGCCTTTTTATTGCCGTGGGCGCTGAATTTCCTTCGCGCGATAAACGGCTTTTGTATGATTGGTTTGAACCTCGTTTCCAGTCACTTATAGTTGACTTATCCAATCCCGTATCCATAAGAAAAGTATTCTGGGTGTGACAGGATAACCGGGATTGACGGAGAGATTTTTGATGAGGCGGGAAACATATAAAGCAGAGGCGAAAACCCCTGCTTTTATTATTGTATTAGTATTTTTTATTCTATCTTGATAAATCCCTATAGCACGGCTGAGTTAAGTTTATTTGATTTCCTGCTCCAGCTTCCGAAACACGGGAGTGTCAAAAAATTCTATGAGGGAGATATTTAAGCCGTCACATAATTTTTTCAATGTTACTACGCCGGGATTTTTACTTACTCCGCTTATAATATTTTTCAGGGTTGACGGCGGTACCGCTGACACAGTTGCCAATCCGTTAATTGTTATATCATGCTGCCAGCATAATTCCACAATCCTTTCAGCCACAGCCTCCTGTGTATTCATAAACATCAGTCCTCCATAAATGGTCTATGGATATTTTAACTGATTTTATATAAAACTTTTCGCCCATATATGGACTTTTTAACGATGGTTTGTTATGATAGACTATATATGGACTACGGAGGGTTTTCTATGGAATATACAGTTTGTTTTAAGGGACACCGCCCAAAGAGTCTGCTTTGCGGATACAATGAGGAGCATCCGGCGTACAAGATGATAAAATACCGGCTCCGGCAGCTTATCGCGGGGATAATACGCAAGAAATCCGTGCCACATTTCATTTCGGGGCTTGCCGAGGGGGTTGACACCTGGGCGGCGGAAATCGTACTTGACATTAAAGACGAGAACGCAAATATCACGTTAGAGGCGGCTATCCCGTGCGAAAATCAGACTGCAAGCCGGAACGTCAAAAGCAAGGAGCGGCGGGATAAGATTATGGCGATGTGCGACAGTGTAACGGTTTTGCAGAGAAATTATACTTATGATTGTATGATGAGACGAAATAAATATATGGTGGACAGCAGCGATTACGTTATCGCGGTATGGAACGGACAGCCGAGCGGAACGGCAAATACGATACGATATGCGGTAAGCAGGAATAAGCCGGTGTACTATGTGGATTTACGGGATTTTAAGATGAAGACGCTATAAAAGCCGCCGATCCCGATAAACGAGTCGGCGGCGCAGTGCTCATAATAAATGACCCTTTACGTGATCAAATTCACTATAAATCCGCTCACGAGTGCATACAACATCACAAACGCAAAGTACGTCGTGAAATGCTTTATGCCAAGCACGATTTTAAGCGCACCGAGGTTGGTTATCAATGCTCGGGTTTTCATCATCTTCATCTTATATTTTTTCTTCATCAAAACCCGCTTTTGCTGCCAAGCTTTTTACCAAACCATCAGACATATTCTGATCAAGCGTATCCAAAGGTTGCCAATTATAGTAATCTTTATATATTTTTTTTGATGATAATTTGCCGCTAACTAAATCGTCTACTTGATTCCGTTTTAACTTATATACCGCATCTCTTGATGCTATTCCTCCATCATTTCTAATGGCACAATAAATATCAGCATTAGGAATTGTTACTATGCGTAATCCATCTTTGGTACTACCATAATCTACAAATAAATCACTAAATTTCATTTTCGTTCCTCCTGTTTATTATTTAAAAACTCCGCGCAATAAATATTTTGTAAATCCTTCAAATTTTCCCGTATAATCTTTTGCATATTTTGTAAAATCGCTATCGTTGCAGCGATTGCTTCCGCTGCCGGTGCTAAAAGCTATTTTATTTCCCTCCTTATGTTAAATTATGGTTTTGATGCCAATTAAATTATACTGCTTTTGAATTATTCTGTCAACATTATGAATCTATACTGACTAAGTTATATTCGCGGCTTCCGAGACCTATCTCAGCCGCATGCAGACCGTTATGCGATTTTATTCTTTGCACGAGCGATTTTCCGTCGCAGTCGCAGTCAACGAAAAGGCGGTTCATTACATTATATATACACGACCTTACCGTCCATAAAGTTTACAACCGCGCTTGTCGCGTCGCCCATTGATTCGAGAAATCTATCCTGATTCCCGCCCCACGGACTTGTATGCGACGTTCCGGCGCTGTGTATCCAACATTTTCCCTCGGATGAGCCGATACCGATCGACATATTCTTTATCGCTCCGCCGTAGCGTGACCCTTGAAGTGAGCGAGCGAAATAAGTGAATCGTAATATGTGCTCCGACGTAATCCTCGGTTATCGTTGATGGGCCGCTTGCGGGCGCGGGAACAGTTATTTCCATTGAGCCGTCCTCGTCCATAATGTCCACGTTCGCAATGGCGGTAAATCCGTGATCCTTTGCCACCTGCTTGTGCATTGCCGTCGATGAGCGCGAGCCGCCGTACCGTGGGTGAAGCCTTCGTCGAACACCGTTGTTACATTTTTCGGCTCGTGCGCCGAAACGGTTATCTTTATCGAATCGGCTCTATTCGCGTCGGTATACATTTTATCG
Organism: uncultured Clostridia bacterium; assembly: GCA_947628155.1. GTDB lineage: Bacteria > Bacillota > Clostridia > UBA1381 > UBA1381 > 12844. The sequence continues at coordinate 1,030 of CANQYQ010000034.1, read as the reverse complement.
ATAAGCGACGCGTATTGCTCATATAATTCCGCTTCCCTGCCCTTCCATTCAAGATAATTGTTCCTGTACTGCCGCAAAAGCTGGGTTTTCGTCATTTCATTCGGCAATATAAAAACGGCCTTGCTAAACAAGGCCGCTGCAGACCGTCGACAAAGAACTCGAAAATACAGGTGGGGTACTTTTATGCGGCTATTTTCAATCAAAGATTTACACTGTCAGGCGATACCCGCATACTCATACTATTTGTTCAAACAGCTATTAACCCATTCTATAAAATTATCCGTTGAATTTCCCGTGCGCTCCGCCATTGTATGACCTTGGCCCCATACGGTTTCAAAATCAACGTCCTTGCCATAGCTTCTTAATGCAAGCGCAAGATCGATCTCCGTTGAGAGCGCCGTATCGCCCTGATTTATTCCGGTGCGGATACGCCAGTAGTCCGCCACCTTTGAAGTGCCGCAGCCCTCGTAATAATCCTCTATATAGTACATCGGGTTATACGCGTTCATACGATACGAAACATCCTTTCCGAGCGCATCTGTTTTTGCCAAATCCGCAGCATATGCTTCACCGTATTCCGTGTCTTTTAAAAGCTCCGCCATGATCGGATCAAAATGAGCGCCTTTTCCGTCGCCGTAGCCGAACAAAGTATTTTCACCCTGCGTACCGTTCAAGTCATCAAACGCGCCCACACTCTTTGACGCATTTTTGCAAGCTTTTACAAAGTCCTCAACACTTGTAACAGTCGCTGTATTTGAAGCCTTGTCATAGCTTATCCATTCGTTTTCATCATTAAGACTTGCAATATATTCCTCCGCCGTCCGGTATGTTACACTTTCGCCTGATTTATCGTCTGCTCCGCCAGTGCGGTTTATTCCGTCCATTTCTTCAAAGTTCGGCATACCTCCGCCGAAGTCGGGCATCTCGCCGCCGAAATCACGTCCGCCTCCCGGTCCTCCGAACATACCGCCGCTTTGCTTAGTGTACGGAAATTCAGTATCGGACAGGAAATTATTTAATGATCGCTCGA